>WTJN01000021.1:0-7456 GCA_011526265.1 Candidatus Arcticimaribacter sp.
TCCGACTACAGTAGATACAAACTGTTTACAACACTACCCGAAGCATGCTTCGGGTTTTTTTTGCGGTAAAATAAAGTGGAAATACAAAGAATTCCGTTAGGGCATAGTATCTTTGCGGCGGTAGAATGAATGATCCATGATTGCGGCGACCTCCATGACTATACTCGATGATTTTAAGGCCCTTACCAAAATGCGTTTGGCCCTGAGCGTGGTGTTTTCTTCTTTGGCAGGCTATCTTTTGGCTGCCCCTCAATTGAACTTCAATGATCTTTTGCTCCTTGCTGTGGGAGGATATTGCATGGTTGGCGCCTCCAATGCCTTTAACCAAGTGTTGGAACGCGACTTGGATGCCCAAATGGAACGGACAAAAAATCGTCCTCTGCCTGCCGGAAGAGTTCATGTCCCTAGGGCTTTGGCTTTGGCTATTTTTTTAACGCTAGCGGGTATTTGTTTGCTGTATTTGCTCAACTGGCGCACCGCTTTTTTTGGCAGCCTTTCTATTTTTCTATACGTTGCCGTTTACACTCCCCTCAAAACTCGCACACCATTGGCCGTATTTGTAGGCGCTTTTCCAGGGGCCATTCCCTTTATGTTGGGTTGGGTGGCCTACACCAACCATTTTGGGATAGAACCAGGAGTATTGTTTATGTTGCAATTCTTTTGGCAATTTCCCCACTTTTGGGCCATTGCATGGATGTTGGATGAGGATTACAAAAAAGCTGGGTTTAAAATGCTTCCAACAGGAGAAAAAGACCGCGGAACTGCCTTCCAAATTGTGGTCTACAGTTTGTGGATGTTGTTGATTTCTATCTTGCCCTATACACACTATACAGGAGCCCTGCGACTCAGCGACTATGGGGTAGTGGCCGTGGTACTGGTGGGGATAGTGATGTTGTATTTTGCCACCGATTTAATGTTGAAAAAAACAAACGAAGCCGCACGCCGACTCATGTTTGGAAGTGTATTTTATATCAGCAGTGTTCAGCTGATTTATGTAATGGATAAATTTCTTTTTTATGGAGCTTAACGAACAACAAAAACAAAACCGATCAAAAAAAATGATGGTGTGGTTTGGCATGATTTCTATGGCCATGACCTTTGCGGGCCTTACGAGTGCTTATGTCGTCAGCAGCACCCGTGCAGATTGGCTTTCAAATTTTGAATTGCCACAGGTCTTCACCTTCAGCACGATGGTTATATTGTTCAGTAGTGCTAGTTTTTACTGGGCAAAAAAACAATTGCAACAGGGGAGGTTAGGGTCCTTCAAGCAAGGGCTTTTTCTCACCCTTGCCCTGACCATTGGTTTTGTTGTTTTGCAATTCCAAGGGTTCAACCAGATCATCGCATCGGGCTATTATTTTACGGGGGCAGAGAGTTCCATCACCACCTCTTTTCTCTATGTACTAGTATTGCTGCACTTGGCGCATGTTTTTGCCGGATTAATCGTGCTCACAGTTGTGCTTATTCGCGCTTCATTGAATAAATATTCTCCCGTACAAACTTTGGGCGTCGAGTTGGCCGAATTGTTTTGGCACTTCCTCGATTTTCTCTGGTTATATTTGTATCTCTTTGTGCGTTTTTATGAGTAAAAACAATTATTTTTGTACAGAAAAATTTGACAAATTTTATGGAAGTTACAGCAACAAACCCTGCCGAGGAAACCAATGTTTGGGGTGGGGGTAATCAGCCACTAAACGCGAGTTATGGAAAGTTGATGATGTGGTTTTTCATCGTTTCCGATGCATTAACCTTCTCTGGATTCTTGGTGGCTTACGGATTTTCTCGTTTCAAAAACATCGATTCATGGCCCATTGCCGACGAAGTGTTTACTCACTTTCCTTTCTTGCACGGCGTCGATGCACCCATGTACTATGTGGCCCTGATGACCTTTATCCTGATTTTTTCATCCGTTACTATGGTATTGGCCGTTGATGCAGGACATCACATGAATAAAGCGAAAGTCACTTTCTACATGCTCCTTACCATTATTGGTGGGGCAGTGTTTGTAGGCTCACAAGCGTGGGAATGGAAAAATTTCATCAAAGGTGAGTATGGTGCCCTCGAAACCCGAGGTGGCCAAATTCTTCAGTTTGTCGATGGATCGACGGGCAAGCGTGTATCACTCGCCGATTTCGCCACAAAGATTGCTACCGAACGCACCACCCATGCCAATAGCAACGGGATTTGGTTTGTTGATGAAGGGACGCTACCCACGTATAGTGTCGAAGAGATCAAAGCCGGTTTCGCTGCCAATGACAATCTGCTCATTCGTGGTGAAAAAATTAATGAAGAGGGACAGAAAATTGTTTTGAGTCGCGAAGCTTCACTGGCGAAAATCAATGATGCGGTCAATGTTGTCGAAGGAGCCAACCTCATTCATAACGAATATGGGAATCGTCTTTTCGCAGATTTCTTTTTCTTTATTACGGGCTTCCATGGCTTTCACGTTTTCTCCGGAGTGGTCATTAATTGCATCATCTTCTTTAACGTAATCGTAGGGACATATGAACGACGTGGACACTACGAAATGGTAGAGAAAGTAGGTCTTTATTGGCACTTTGTCGACCTTGTTTGGGTCTTTGTCTTCACCTTCTTCTACCTTGTCTAATCGTAAAAAAATATAGCATGGCACACGCAGATCAAAAACTCGCTATTTTTCGTGGATTATTAAAGTTTAAATCCAATATTCAAAAAATTTGGGGGGTACTCATCTTCCTCTCTATCGTAACGACCATCGAAGTGGTGTTGGGAATCATCAAGCCACAAAGTTTGATGAGTATGTTCCTGGGCATGAAAATCCTTAACTGGATTTTTATCATCCTTACCATTGTTAAAGCGTACTACATTGCATGGGATTTCATGCACATTCGCGATGAAAAAGGATCACTCAAGGGTTCCATTGTTTTGCCATTACTTATTCTTATTCCTTACTTGGCATTCATTTTGCTCGTTGAAGCCGACTACATTTTTAATGTGATGACAGCTGGATACGTGAGCTGGAATTTTTAATTTTTTTCCATGGGAACAGCAACAAAGAAATTCTTAGTACTGGGTATTCTCTTTGTGTTTCCGCTGGTGATTTATCTCTTTTTTGCTTCGGGCATCAATAACTTTGCTCGTTTGCCCATCCTCACCGAGGAGGTCGACGATATTCAGTCTTGGCCGACTCTCTCAGGCGAGCATCATCAATTTGAAGGGATGATCTCTGTCGTGGGTTTCTGGGGCAGTGATCTTGCTCTTCGCAAGGCAGATGCTTTCAACCTGAATCAGAAAATTTATAAACGATTTTACGAATTCAACGATTTTCAGTTTGTCATGGTCGTTGAGGAAGGACAACAGGACAATGTTAAGAAAATTCTTGACGAGTTGTCTGCCGGTACTGGATTAGATTTACGGAAATGGAAGTTTGTTTTTGCTCCTCCTGCTCAAATTCAGCAACTATTTTCGAGCTTTTCCACCGATGTGTCACTCAATGAAAAAAACAGTACTTCTACCGTTTTCATTATTGATCGTGCCAAAAAATTACGTGGCCGGGACGATGACGAAGAAGTCGGTACACTTTACGGCTACAACACCAGTTCTGTTGCAGAACTCAACAAAAAAATGACGGACGATGTTAAAGTAATTCTTGCCGAGTATCGCTTGGCCCTAAAAAAGAACAACAGCAATCGTACGAAATAAAGATGCTTACAGTACAAATCGTTAACTTTAAAGCATGAAAAAGAACGCCAGTATTGGACTGCTTGCTATCCTTCTACTTTTTGGGTATCTATTTATTCCCAAAATTGTTCAACGCCTTTCGAGCAATACGACAGTAGACAGCAGTCGAACCGTTAAACCCGGTTATGACGAATTGCGTTATATCGAATTGAACGGGACCCCAAAGAAAGTCCCAGAGTTTCTCTTTCTCAATCAAGACAGTCTGTATGTCTCCAACGAGGATTTTAAGGGCAAAGTCTATTTGGCGGAATTTTTCTTTAGTCGTTGCCCATCGATTTGTCCCATCATGAACAAAAACATGAAAATTCTTTATGATCGATTTGCCGAACGCGACGATTTTGCCATTGCGTCGTTTACCATCGATCCCGAGCACGATACCCCCTCTCGTTTGAAATCCTATGCAGAGGGCTATGTCGACAAGGCCAATTCTTGGCAGTTCTTAACAGGCGAAAAAGAAGCCATATACGCACTGGCCAATAAGGGATTCAATATCTTTGCATCAATCAACCCTGCGGTTGCGGGGGGCTTTGAGCACCAAGGGTATTTCGCACTCATCGATCGCGAAGGATATATTCGCTCTAGAGCAGACCAATATGGTAATCCCATCGTATATTATATGGTGATAGATCAAGAAGATGAAGCAGAACAAGGGGTTGATCAGTTATTGGTTGATGTCGAAAAACTATTAGACGAAAAATAAAAACATTATGGATAAGAGAAAATCGAGTACCGCATTGAGATATAAAAAAGCAATTATCGCTGTTTCGATACTGATTCCCGTTGTGGTTGCTGTCCTCTTTCGGATACGATTGGAAGGTGTGCAACCCCTTACTTTTTTACCGCCAATTTATGCGGCGATTAATGGTTATACTGCATTGATTTTACTCATTGCATTGTGGGCAATAAAACAGCGAAAAATCACTTTGCATGAGCAATTAATGAAAACCGCCATTGGTCTGTCTTTAGCGTTTTTGGTGATGTATGTGATCTATCATTTGACCTCTGATCCGACCCCCTACGGTGGTGAAGGTTGGATGAAAACCTTGTATTATTTCATTCTCATTTCCCACATCCTGTTGTCCGTTGCCATTATTCCATTGGTGTTGATCTCCTATGTCCGTGCGATTTCTCAACAGTTTACGGCACATCGTAAGATTGCACGAATTACTTTCCCGATTTGGCTTTACATTGCTATAACGGGCGTCCTCATCTACCTTATGATTTCACCTTATTACGCTTAAATGATCCGTTGGGACAAGAAAATATTTATTGCTTTACTCTTTGTAGTTCTGTGGTCCTACACTGCTCAGGCCCAATGCTCCATGTGCCGCGCAGTCTTGGAATCCGAAGAAGGGCAAGCCACGGCTAAAGGGATCAACGATGGGATTGTTTATCTGATGGCCATGCCCTATATACTCGTTGCTGGTGTGGGTTTTGCCGTATACCGCATGATGAAAAAATAATCCATTTTTCATTGTAACATTTTATTATTTGGGTCGTCTTATAGATGATTATTATTTATTGCAGAACATCATGATTCAAATAAAAAATGTCCATAAATCCTACCAAATGGGTAACTCTTCGTTGCACGTTTTAAAAGGAATCAACCTTGATGTAGAAGATGGAGAACTTGTTGCCATTATGGGCTCCTCGGGTTCGGGCAAGTCTACTTTGCTCAATATTATTGGGATGTTAGATCTTTTGGATGAAGGCACCTATACGCTCGATAATGTTTTAATTGAGGATCTTGACGAGACAAAAGCTGCCAGATACCGCAATAAATTCTTAGGATTTATATTTCAATCCTTTAATTTGATCAACTACAAAACCGCTTTAGAAAATGTTTCTTTACCGTTGTATTACCAAGGCATTGGGCGCAAAGAACGACAAGAAAAAGCATTGCGATATCTCAGCAGTGTAGGTTTGGCCGATTGGTCAACCCACTTACCCAGTGAATTGTCGGGAGGGCAAAAGCAGCGCGTGGCGATTGCTCGCGCAATGGCATCAGAACCCAAACTTCTCTTGGCCGATGAGCCCACGGGTGCTTTGGACACCAAAACCTCTTATGAAGTAATGGATTTGATTCAAAAAATTAATCAAGAGGGGAAAACCATTTTGGTCGTCACACACGAAGAAGACATTGCACAGATGTGTAAACGCATTGTGCGACTAAAAGACGGTGTGATTGTTGAAGACACAAAAGTAGAACAAGTTTTAGCAGCGCCTTATGTTCAGTAGAGATCGTTGGCAGGAGATTTTTGAAACTATTCGTAAAAACAAATTGCGGACCTTTCTCTCAGGCTTCACCGTAGCCTTGGGGATCTTTATTTTCATTATTCTTTTTGGTTTTGGCAATGGCCTAAAAAACACCTTCCAAGAATTTTTTCTAGACGACGCGACCAATACCCTTTTTCTTTTTGCGGGAAAAACGTCAAAACCCTATCGCGGGTTTAAGTCTGATCGCCGCATTGAGTTTGAAAACAGTGACTTAAAAGAAATCAAAGAAAATTTTCCGTTCTTTTTGGAATACATGACCCCGCGCATTTCTCGGGGAGCTTCGGTGCGCTATAAAAACGAATTTGACAATTACACCACCAGAGGCGTAGGACCCGCGCATCAATTTGCCGAAAAAACACTCATCATGAAAGGGCGCTACATCAACACCCTTGATGTTGAAAACAAAAGTAAACACGCTGTCATTGGTCGACTGGTGGCTTTAGATTTGTTCAAGCAGGAGGATCCCATTGGGAAGTTTATCGACATAGGCAACAGTGTTTTTAAAGTCGTCGGTGTTTTTCAAGATGATGGTGGAGACAACGAAGAGCGATTCATCTATATCCCCTACACCACTAGACAATCATTGGAAAAAGGAAACGACAAAGTTGATCAAATCATTGTAGCCTTCAAACCAGAACTGGGACACGCTGGTGCTTTGGCTTTCGAAAGAGACTTACGAAAGTTTTTAAAAGACAAAAAATCCATTGCCCCTTCAGACCCCAACGGTATCTATATTCGCAATGTGGCCGATGACCTGAAAAGAAACCAACAATTCTCGGATGTCCTTCAACTGATTGTCACCTTTGTTGGGCTTGGAACACTAATTGCTGGGATCATTGGGATATCCAACATCATGGTTTTTGTCGTGAAAGAACGCACCAAAGAACTGGGAATCCGAAAAGCACTGGGAGCCACCCCACGATCGGTGATTCAAATGATTCTGCAAGAATCGATTTTCATTACAACCATCTCCGGCTATGTAGGTATGGCCTTAGGGATTTTGATTTTGAATAACTTGGGCGTTACCCTCGAAGATTATTTTATCAAGAACCCGTACATCGACATTGAAACCGCTTTGTTTTCGACCTTAATATTAATTGTATTTGGAGGCATTGCTGGTTATGTACCTGCCAAGCGAGCCGCACGAATAAAACCCATTGTAGCTTTACGCGATGAATAGTTTAAAAATTATATTTGACCGAGACACCTGGCAGGAAATTTTTGGATCCATCCAAAAGAACAAAGTGCGTACCATCATTACTGTCATCGGGGTGCTGTGGGGAATCTTCATTTATATTGCCCTTTCAGGTTCAGCCAAAGGATTGGACAACGGTTTTGAGCGGGAATTTCAAAACATCGCCATGAATTCTATGTTCGTTTGGGCACAGAGTACAAGTTTGCCCTACGACGGTTTCAAGACTGGGCGCAATCCACAACTCAAATTACAGGATGCCAAAAC
>WTJN01000021.1:7556-9484 GCA_011526265.1 Candidatus Arcticimaribacter sp.
GGTGAGCGCACCCAAAAAGAACTCTTCGAGGAAGATGAAGACCCCATTGGACAGTACGTGCGCATCGATGATATCTATTTTCAAGTCATTGGGGTGCATAAATATGTTCCCGGCGGAGGCTTTGAAAGTGACGGCGATGTTTTCATTCCTTTTGCTACATTTAGAAAACTCTACAATACGGGAGATAATGTGCAATGGTTCACCATAGCCGCTTACGATGATGCCGATGTGGTGCAGGTCGAGAAGGATGTTAAGCAGACACTTAAGCGCATTCATCGGGTCAATCCTGAAGATGAGCGGGCATTCGGTTCCTTTAATTTGGGAGAAGTTTTCAATCGTATTATGGGCTTTGCGCGTGGGATGACCTTTTTATCATTGGTGGTTGGGATTGCAACCATCATCGCAGGCGTCATTGGCATTGGGAACATTCTATTGATTTCAGTCAAGGAACGAACCAAAGAACTGGGTGTGCGACGTGCTTTGGGTGCCACGCCGTCAGAGGTGCGGATGCAAATCATATTGGAATCGGTTTTCCTCACTGTGATTGCAGGGATCTTTGGAATTGTTTTGGGAGCCTTTGTTTTGGCAGGAATCAATGCCGGTACGGCCAACCTAGAAGATTTCCCCTACACCAATCCTACGGTCCCCATTTCCTATGTTCTCGGCGCTTTGGCCATCATGGTCACCCTGGGAACACTCATCGGCTTGATCCCCGCACAACGCGCGGTAAGCATAAAACCTATAGACGCATTAAGAGAAGAATAAATCCATCAATAACAATCAAAATATTATGAATAAAATTGTCCGTTATTTCGTCATCGCCCTCGTGGTCTTTGGCGTTTTATTTGCCGCTGCTTTCTTTATCAAATCCAACAGCACAGCGACCATTAGCTATGAAACACAGGGGCCCATCATTACCAGTATTGAAAAGAAAACTGTCGCCACGGGAAAGGTTATCCCCGAAGATGAAGTGGAAGTGAAGCCACAAGTCCAAGGAATTTTGGAAGAACTCTTTGTTGAAGAAGGCGACTTTGTCAATGAAGGCGACTTGCTTGCCCGCATCAAAGTTGTTGCCGATGAAGGACAGTTGAATAGCGCAAAAGGCCGTATGGAAAACGCCAAGATTGTGCTAGAAAACGCCACCATCGAATATCAACGCACTAAAAAACTCTTTGAAACGGCAATCATTTCACAACAAGAGTTCCAAAACAGTCAATTGAACTACAACCGCGCACAACAAGATTTGCGAAACGCACAAAGCGATTACGAGATCATTAAATCTGGATCGACGGGAGGTTCTGCAACAGCCAACACCAATGTACGTGCAACCGTTGCCGGAACTATTTTGGAGCTTCCTGTAAAAGAAGGCGATCAGGTTATCCAAAGTAACTCTTTCAACGCTGGAACCACCATTGCCATCATTGCCGACCTTACCAAAATGATTTTTGAAGGAAAGGTGGATGAAGCCGAAGTTGGACGACTTAAAATCGGAATGCCCCTCAGCGTTAGTTTGGGTGCTATTCAGGACAAGTCTTTCGAGGCGAAGTTAAAGTTCATCGCTCCTAAAGGCAATGAAGAGCAAGGTGCCGTACAATTCAAGATTGAAGGGGATCTTACCCTAGACGATGACTTTTTTGTCCGGGCAGGATACAGCGCCAATGCCTCTCTTGTATTGCAACGAAAAGACAGTATAATGGCCATTTCGGAAGCGCTTTTGCAGTTCGACAAAACAACCCAACAGCCCTTTGTCGAAATCCAGACGGGGGAGCAAAAATTTGAACGCAAAGAAGTGACCATTGGGATTTCTGACGGAATCAATGTGGAGATTGTTGAAGGGATTAGTATGGAGGATAAAATCAAAGTTTGGAACAAGACCGAAGCCAAAAAATTGGGTGATGAAACCACCGAAAACGAGGACAACCAATAAG
>WTJN01000021.1:9584-11258 GCA_011526265.1 Candidatus Arcticimaribacter sp.
TCTTGGAACATTGGTCTAAATCAGAACATTACAACAGGTCTTCTCGAAAATGTAACCACTCAATTTACCTCTGCTGGCCTCAATATGGGAGTGGATGTCTATCGAGGCAAACAGAATTTTAATCAATTGCACAGGGCCAATTTGGCGCTCCTAGCACGTCAGTATCAATTGGCCGATATTAGTGAAGACGTTTCTCTGTTGGTGGCCAATGGATTCTTGCAAATTTTATTCAATCGCGAAGTTTTACTGGTTCAGAAAGCACAGTTGGAGGTGTCTAAAGCAGAATTGAACCAAACACAGGCCCTTATCGAGGGGGGATTGCGCATTCCGGGTGATGCATACGAATTGGAAGCCACTATAGCCACCCAAGAGCAAGCGGTGGTTCAGGCGGAGAATAGTTTGCGCTTGGCGAAAATCAATTTGGCGCAATTACTTTTAATCACCGACTACGAAAATTTTGATATTGAGATCATCGATCTTGATGTCCCTTTTTCTCAAGTCATGAACGAAACTCCCCGTGCGATTTACGAAAAGGCATTGACTTTCCGCAACGACATCAAATTGGCCGTCACCAACGTGGAAATTGCCGAAACAGATGTAAAGCTTTCCAAAGCCAATCTTCAGCCTTCCATTAGTGCCTTTTACGGGTACAGTACGCGTTTGTCTTATGCCGATCGTTTGGCGGGAACAGGAGAATTTTCAGAGGTTCCCATTGGCTTTGTCCGAAGCACTGGTGAAGTGGTCAATACACGGGTTGAGCAAAGAGAAGTGATCGGGCCACAGGCCGTTGCTGATCAATTGGGTCAGAACGATGGACACAATTTTGGTATTGCATTGAACATCCCCATTTTCAACGGTTTTTTGGCGAAAAACAACGTCAAGAAAAGCAAGCTAAACTTGGAGCGCACCAAAAACGCAATGACCCAGCAACAGTTGGATTTGGAAACCAACATCAACCAAGCGTATAACGATGCCAAAGGGGCGTTCATTTTTTATGAAGCAGCAAAGAAAACGACCCGATCGAGGGAAGTAGCCTACAATGATGCACAAAAGCGCTTTGAAGCTGGAGTGTTGAACCCCTTCAACTTTTCGCAATTAAAGCAGCGTTACGAAGCGGCAGTTTCGGACGAGGTAAGGGCCAAATATGATTATATTTTCAAGCTAAAAGTGCTCGAGTTCTTCTTTGGAGCACCACTAACACTCTGATTGTCTCTCATGGCCGAATGCACACCATTATTGTTATTGATCGAAACTGCCACTACCCATTGTTCTGTCGCTGTTGCTAAAGGCAAAAAAATCATTGCCGTGAAAGAAGAAAATGCACCCGACTTTCGACACAGTGACCATCTGCACCTTTTCATTCAAGACTGTATGGAGGCCGCAGCACTTTCCTTTGGCGATCTTTCGGGGGTGGGGGTCAGCATGGGACCAGGTTCATATACGGGGCTGCGCATTGGGGTGGCAACGGCAAAAGGACTTTGCTTTGCCAATGATATTCCATTGTTGGCCGTCAACACATTGGAAGTGATGGCCCAGCAATGCCACATCCCAGAGGGCGCCATTCGTTTGCCGATGATCGATGCACGGCGAATGGAAATATTCACCCTTGCATTGGACCATCAAGGCAAGCACATTCGCCCCTGTTCGGCCAGTATCGTTGATGCGTCATTTAAA
>WTJN01000021.1:11358-28561 GCA_011526265.1 Candidatus Arcticimaribacter sp.
GCCCGTGGATGACGCTGAATTTCTCCATGCATTGATTGACACATTGCTTCACTCTTTTTCCGCCATTCTGGACGCGCGAGATGAATGCTCAAACGCCAAAGATTCTCGGCCATAATTGCATTGGAAGAGGGGATGACGTTGTCATTTACTTCATGTGTTGTTTCGACCAAAGTTGTTGTTTCGCTAAAGCGCAACAATGGAGTGCGCTGCGAAGCAAAGTGCTGCAAGCAATAGTCGGTCAGTTGTTCGGCTTTCAACAATAGTGCGGGATCAAAAAAAAGTTCATAGGCATCCAAATAAAAAGCAATCGTCGCGGCGTAGTCTTCTAAAAAACCATCCAAGTGTTTTTTGTTTTTTTTCCGCCAACGGAAAAGGCCACCTGTTGGTCGGTCAAAATGGTGCATGACCGCAAGATGCTTTTTGGCGTTAACCCAATATTTTTTTTCATTAGTGACCTGTGCTACTTTGATGAACCCTTGACCGATCATGGCGTTCCATCCACATAAAATTTTGTCATCAATAATGGGTCTTGATCGCTTATTTCTTTCAGCGAGGAGAATGGACTCCCATTGCTTTATCGTCGTCAAAAATTGGGTGTCAAGACTGCGTTCCTGCATAAAATCATCCGCCGACGATGAACGATAAAAGACATACTGATCATTTTCCCAAAGACCATTTTGGTTGATGCCAAAGTAGTCACACAGCACTTTGTTTTTAAGCAGGCCTAACCTTTCTAATGTTTCCTTTGGCCATGTGTAATAGGCTCCTTCGCTCAATTGTTCTTTTTGGTCGATACTATCGGCATCCATGGCCGCATAATATCCGCCTTGGGGACTTTTCATTTCACGGTCCAAGAACCCAATGGTTTTATCAATGACTTCGCGGTAAAGAGGGAAGGCGTGTTGTTGATAGCCTAGGGCATATTCTTGGAGCAATTGACCGTTGTCATAAGCCATTTTTTCAAAGTGGGGGATATGCCATTTTTCATCGACAGCATAGCGTGAAAATCCCCCGCCAAGAAGGTCGAATATCCCGCCCAATGCGATTTTTTTTAAGGTCAGATGGCCATGCGGGCGCAATTTTTCTGTGCTGAGGGTTAAGCGGATCAGGCTCGGCATCATAAATTTAGGTGCACCTACAGTTCCACCGTGGGTGGTATCGAGGATCTGATGCAATTCTTCCAGTGCTTTATCCGTTGCAAGCAAAGGTGCTTTGATCGGTGTGATAACACTTTGGTTAACCTCTCGCATTCCAGTACTCAGCTGCTCGGCGTAGTCCGTTAATCGTTCTGGGGTCTTATGGTGTAAGCGCACCAATTGATGTAAAGCATTCAGCCAATCTTTTTTTGGGAAATAAGTTCCTCCCCAAACGGGCCGCCCATTGGGCAATGTGACCATGTTGAGGGGCCACCCTCCCTGTCCGGTGAGCAGTTGTAAAGCGTTCATGTAAACATGATCGATGTCGGGTCGTTCTTCCCGGTCTACTTTGATGCAAACAAAGTGCTCATTCATGTAATCAGCCACTTCGGTATCCTCAAAGGATTCGGATTCCATGACGTGACACCAGTGGCAGGCGGCATAACCGATACTGACAATGATTAGTTTATTGTCTCTTTTTGCCGAGGTAAAATAGTCCTCGTCCCACGGCACCCAGTCGACCGGGTTTGTTGCGTGTTGAAGCAAGTAAGCGCTTTGCTCTTCGGCAAGGCGATTCTTTCTTTTATTATCCATTGATGGCGCTGACACTCTTCACTTTTCCAGGCAGCATATCTTGAAGCATCGTCTCAATACCATTTTTGAGGGTGAGCGTAGACGATGGGCAACCACTGCAAGCCCCTTGCAAGACGACCTGTACACTTTGGTCATCGGGGTTGTAGTTGTCAAACACAATGTTCCCTCCGTCGGAAGCAACGGCAGGCTTGATGTATTCTTCAATGATTTTGACAATGGACTGGGAAGTCTCGTCCAACTCTTCAATGGGTGTCTGGAGAACTTGCACGTTTTTCGCTTGACTTGAAGCCTTGACAACTGTTTTGCCTTCGGATAAATAACTGCGAATGAATTCGCGGACTTCCATGACAACCTCTTCCCAGCTTACTTCTTCGGTTTTGTTGATGGAAATATAGTTGGCGTCAAAAAAAAGCTCTTTCACAAAGGCAAACGAAAACAAGGCAGCGGCCAGAGGGGCTTCCTCGGTGTCTTCCAACGACTTAAATTCAAAAACACGATCGGTGAGAGGTTTATTGGCAACAAATTTCATCACTGCAGGATTGGGTGTGCTTTCGGCATAAACTGTTACAGGAACTTGCTTGGGCGGCGCCAAAGTGCCTATTTCACCACCATTGTTGAGGTATGAGGAAATTTCTGTTGCGACTTCTTCTATCACATCTTGCCAATCCAAAATATCAAAGCGCTCTACTTCTAAACCATGGTCATGGAGCGTCACAGATTTTACAAATGGAAGGTAAAACATTTGCTGTACAAGTGGGAAATCTTTCGCTGCTTCAACCGATGTAAAAGTTTGTTTTTCGCTGAGCCCCAAGGACATATTGAGACGAAAGAAGGCAAAATTTTTATCTGCACTAATTGAAGGAGTGACAAGGAATTGACTCATTTTTTCTTTTTTGGTAAAATTAGTGAAATATCTCTCCAAGCAACGACAGCTGAAACGGATTTTATACCTTGGGTTCAAATTCAGAGTATGATCATTAAATCTGTTCGCGGTTTTACTCCCAGTTGGGGCGAAGATTGTTTTATTGCCGAAAACGCCACAATTGTTGGCGATGTTCAAATGGGGTCCAATTGCTCGGTATGGTTTCAAGCAGTGATACGGGGAGACGTACATCACATTCGTATAGGGGATCGCGTCAATATACAGGACGGTGCAATTATTCATGCAACCTATGAAAGAGCATCCACCACCATTGGGAACGATGTATCGATTGGCCACCGCGCCATTGTGCACGGCTGTATACTGCACGACAAGGTTTTGATCGGGATGGGGAGTATTGTCATGGATCATGCAGTCATTCACTCCAATAGCATAGTGGCAGCAGGCAGCGTGGTCACACAAAACACCATCGTAGAACCAAATGCTATTTATGCCGGCATACCGGCGAGAAAAATCAAAAGTATTGACGCTTCACAAAGTAGGGGTGAAATTGAACGTATCGCGGCCAATTATACTCAATATGCTGCTTGGTTTACAACGGAAGGTAGTCAATCGATTGATTAACAAACACATCCATATGATGATGCCTTGCGGTCGAATAATACGTAATTTGTCCTGGCTCAGTGGTGGTTGTCTCTAAGCATTGCTCGACTAACTTGCGTTGCAATTGTTTGGCGACAGAATGACTGTTATCAATAATTTGTATTTCTTTCGGCAAGAATTCTTCAATCAATGAACGAATCAAAGGGTAGTGTGTGCAGCCCAAGATCAGCGTATCGATTCCTTCATCGATCATGGGGCGGAGAGATTGTTCGACAAGCCGACAAAGATCACGCGATTGTAAGTCCCCTTTTTCAATATGATCAACGAGCCCCGTGCCTGGCTTTTCAACGATTTTGCACGCAGCAGCATAGCGAAAAGCACTTTGTTTATACAAGGTACTTTGAAGCGTTCCCTGGGTAGCAAGCACGCCGATGATTTTGTTTTTACTTTGTTGGGCTGCAGGTTTAATGGCCGGTTCTATGCCCACAAAAGGGAGGGTGAACTCGGCGCGTAATTGATCAATGACTTGGGTGGTAACAGTGTTGCATGCCACAACAATGAGCTTGCACTCCATCTTTACCAGTTGATCACAAATTTGTTGCGTCCGCTTCAAAATAGCAGATTCTGTTTTTTGACCGTAGGGTGCAAAAGCCTGATCCGCAAGATAGATCAAGTTTTCCTGAGGGAGAAGTTCACTGATGGCGGGGAGTAAACTTAATCCTCCAATACCCGAGTCAAAGATGCCGATTGGTGCTTTCATAAAAAAAAGTCACTTATAAAGATAAGTGACTTTTAAAATTTTTGGTTGATGTTTCTTGATTAGAAGCCAAGCTCCGATTTCACATCCGCCATCAAGTCTTTTCCTTTAGCCATGATGACGCTGCCTCCAGCAGAGGCATCCAAGACATAGTCGAACCCTTGGGCTGCGGCTACTTTCTCGATAGCTTCACGCGCTTTGTCGTAAAGCGGACGCATCATTTCAACTTGCTTTTTTTGCAAGTCTTGGGCTGCTGTTTCACGGTATTGGTTGATGTTTTGTTGCATGTTTTCCAACTCTTTTTGGCGTGCTTGGTTGGTCACGTCCGTTTGGTTGGCTGCATCGGCAGAATAGGATTGTGCTTTGGTTTGAAATTCTTTGTAGGTGTTTTCAATTTCGGTGGTGTAGGTTTTTTCCAATTCTTCCAATTGCTTTTGTGCGGCAATTACTTCAGGCATTTCGCTGATAAGTTTTTGCGTGTCAATGTGCGCTACTTTCGATTGCGCTTGCATGAAAGTCATAGGGGCTGCAAGAAGCACAGCAAATAGGAATGATGTTAAGTGTTTCATTGTTGGTGAATTAATTGATTCTAATTATTAAGCTTTTTCTGGATCGCAGTTTTGCGTTGTTCAATTTGTTTTTTTCGAGCTTTAATGCGCTCTTGTGCATTGATACGTTTTAAAACTAGGCCACTAATATCGTAATTTTTTGTGGAATACAGCATAATCAGGTCCGAGGAACGATCAAAGACAAAATCATAGCGTTTTTCGAGGGCGATCTCGCGCACAATGTTCATGACTTGGTCTTGCACTGGTTTAAGCAGATTGGATTGTTGTATGACGTATTTTCCTTTCACACCAAAGTAACTGTTTTGTAGTGCAACGATTTCAGCGCGAAAAAGGGCAATTTCCGCTTGTCGGTCTTCGATCAATTCTGGTGTCAATAAAACTTTCTCAGCTTGCAATTGATCTTCCTGGCTTTTTAGCGCCATCTTTTTCTCATCAATTTCATTTTGCCATTGCACTACCTTTTGGTCAAGCACCTCCTTTCCTTTGGTGTAGTCCGACATGTTGGAGAGAATTTCGTCCATATCGATGTAGGCGATACGCACCCCGTTGCGCTGTGCATTTAAAGTGCTGAAGGATATAAAAAAAAGGAAACTGAATAGTGAAATGAATGTTGAGGACTTTGTCATGATCTAAATATACTAAAATTGTTGACCAATGATAAAGTGTGTCTCCCAGCCATTGGGTGTATTCAACGCACTGTTGACATTGTCAAATCCGTAGGCAAAGTCAATCCCAAGGAGACCAAAGGCCGGCATAAAGATTCGCACCCCTGCTCCAGCCGAGCGTTTTGCATTGAAGGGATTGAAATTTCTGAACCCTTCATATCCTTGTCCTGTCTCTAGAAAGCTCAAGGCATAGATGGAAGCCGAAGGTTTAAGAGTTAAAGGATAACGCAATTCCAGCGTGAATTTGCTGTAAATAGTGGATCCGTCTCTACTGGAAAGCGTTTGGTTGCCATATCCTCTCAATGCAATGTTTTCGCGGCCGTCCATGGCAAAGTTGTTCGCCATTCCATCGCCACCTACATAGAAGCGTTCAAAAGGAATATCGCCACGCGAGGGGTTATAATTCCCCAAAAAACCAAAGTCGGTTTGCGTTTTCAAAACCAGTTTATCGACAATACGGGTATACCATGTTCCAGAAAATTTCACTTTGTAAAATTCTAAAAAGCGAAACTTTTCTTGATCTATTTTACTTTGATCCGCCACCATTTCACCCGCTGCGTTTCGGGTTTGATAAGCAGGATCATCACCCAAATTTTCATAGTCTACATCTTCAAACAATGAGTAGGGAGGGGTGAATTTACCGCTGATCACAAAGCTAGAGCCTCCCAACGGGAAAATGGGGTTGGTGTAGGTGTTGTTGCGCGATAATGAAATGGTGTAAGAAATGTTATTGGACACCCCATCACCAAAAGTAAACAAGCCTGTAAAGTAATTTTTAAGGTTGAAATATTGATAACTCAACGCCTGGGAAAGCGTGAAATAATCGTCAGGCACACGCAGTCTTTTAGCGAGTCCTAGAGTGATACTACTGATTTCGAAGGACTGTGATTTGTCTGCTCTCCCAGTAAAAAAGTCATAGCGAAACTGATTGGTTCGTGACAGGGAAGTAGAAAATTGTACGGGTTGGCGTCCACCCAGCCAAGGCTCGGCAAAGGTGAAGCTGTAGGTGTTATAAAACTGACTTGCCTGTAGACGTAAACTCAGTTTTTGTCCATCGCCTGATGGAACGGGTCGGTAGGCAGATTTGTTAAACAAATTGCGCATCGAAAAGTTGTTGAACGACAATCCCAGTGTACCGATAAAGCCACCCCCTCCATATCCTCCTTGGAGTTCAATTTGGCTGGCTCCAGCTTCTTGAAGACCGAACTCGATGTCTACCGTTCCGGCATTTGGATCAACATTTTTGAAGTCGGGTGAAATTTGTTCTGCATCAAAAAAGCCAAGCTGCCCCAATTCTCTAACCGTGCGGACAACTTTGTCTTTACTGTAGAGTTCTCCCGGTTTTGTGCGTAGTTCTCTAAAGATCACATGGTCGTTGGTTTTTTCGTTGCCTACTACAGTAATCTTGTTGAAAGAGGCCAATTTACCTTCGTTGATCCGTATTTCGAAATCGATCGTATCGTTTTTGGCACTGACTTCAACAGCATTAATATTTGAAAATAAATAACCGGTATTTTGGTATAAATTGGTCAGGTCTTCCCCATCAGGTTTGGTGTCGTCCGCAATTCTTTTTTTAAGTAAAACACCATTGTATGGATCTCCTTTTTTAATCCCTAATATGGTAGATAATTGTCTGTCGGTATACGCCGCATTACCCAAGTAATCGATTTTGCCAAAGAAATAGCGGTTTCCTTCTTCCACATCAAATTTGATGGTGAGGGAGTTGTCTTTATTGCGGATAAGGGTGTCGCGAAGAATCCGTGCATCTCGGAACCCTTTCTCTTTAAAAAAGTCGACCAAGGCTTCTTTGTCTTCTTCAAAATCGGCAGGAATGTATTTGGATTTTTTCCAGAAACGGAAGAACATTCTCTTTTTGGTATTCTTGAGTTGTTTGGCCAATTTGTTGTTTCCAAATTTTTCGTTGCCGTTAAATTCAATTTTTTTAATCTTCACGCGGTTACCACGGTTCACATTAATGATCAAGTTCAAGGCATTGGTTTGAAGACTGTCCTCAACGGTAATTAGATTCACCTTCGCGTTTAAATACCCTTCTTTTTTGAATTTGTTGACAATATAATTCTTGGTATTGGTTAAGAAACTCTCCGATAGTTTTTTTCCTTTTTCAAGTTCTGTTTCTTTAGTGAGGGTTTGAACTTTCCCTTTCTTTAGGCCATTGATCTTAAAGTTGTTTAAGGTGGGAAGTTCTTCGATCTCTATTTGTAAGGTCAGACTGTTTTCTTTGACATTGGTGGCGTAGAAGTTAATGTCTGAAAACAAATCCAAATTCCAGAGTTTGCTAATGACGCTACTGATCACATCACCGGGCAATGCCAACTGCATGCCCTTGCGTAAGCCGCTGTACGATATTACGGTCTTAGCATTATAACTTTTCAGTCCTACTACTTGAATAGAGTCGATGGTGTAGCGCTTGCCACGGACAAAGGTGCTTTCTTGTGCGGTTGATTGTTCGAGCCCAACAAAAAATAAAAGGCACATCAATAGTAGACAAAACCGTGGGGTGGGATTATTTTTCTTGAAGTTGTTCACTGGTTTTTCCAAATCTTCTTTCGCGTTTTTGATAGCTTTTAATCGCCGCGCAAAAATGTGTTTCGTTGAAGTCTGGCCATAAGACTTCGGTAAAATAGAGTTCAGCATAAGCGATTTGCCACAATAAAAAGTTACTTATACGCTGCTCACCACTCGTTCTAATCAGCAAATCTACAGCGGGTAAATTTCGCGTGTAAAGATGCTTATTTATTATGTTTTGATCAATTTTTTCGGGTGAAATTATGTTATTTTTAACTTTGGTGGCTATGCTGCGCACCGCTTGTGTTATTTCTTGATGTGCCCCGTAGTTTAGTGCAAGGGTCAACACCATACCACTGTTGTTTTTGGTTTGTTCAATGGTGTGCTGCAATGCTTTTTGAACTTCAACAGGAAGGGATTCAAGCGCGCCAATGCTCTGCAATCGGATATTGTTCTCCAGCATTTGTTTCAATTCTCTTTTGAGTGACCGAATCAAAAGGTCCATCAATGTATTGACTTCCAGTGGAGGGCGTTTCCAATTTTCTGTTGAAAAAGCATACAATGTCAAATAGTCGATTTTGTGTTTTGCTGCTGTTTCAACAATATTTTGCACTGCTTTTTTTCCGGTACGGTGCCCAAAAATCCGGTTTTTCCCTCGCTCTTGCGCCCAGCGGCCATTCCCATCCATGATGATGGCAACGTGTTTGGGTATGTTGGATGACGCGTCTATCATTATTTCTCTTTGCAGTAACACGGAATTTGGCCAAAGGTATAACTAAATGTCAAACCTGTAAACACATACCAATCATTGTTGTGTAGATTTCCTCTTTTGTATTCGTCCCCAGAAAATTCACCCCCAGGATTACTGCCATCCAAATTATCCGTCAAGGCATAGCGTATCCCTGTTTCCAGCCCAACAATAAATAGGGGTGATATGCTGGCTTTGATCCCCACAACCAAAGGAATAGACCACACCAATTCACCATCATATTTCTCTGAGGTATAAAAACTCGTGCCGGCTTGATCCTCTGTTTGTATGAATCGATTGGCCTCATGCTGAAAATAACCCACGCCTGCAAAGACATAGGGGCTGATTTCTTTGTCATCATTGTGCAAGTTGAAATCAAAAAAATTCACTTCCATCCCCAAAGCAAACTCCAAGACGTTGTTGTCAATGGTCAAAAAACGACTAAATCGACTCAGGTCTTGGGCATAGTAGTCATAGCTTTTTAAAGTGCTGTATTTGAAACTGCTGCGGATAGCATAGCGGGTAGTGATATTCCACTTGTAGATGAGCCCATAAACGGGGGAGTTTCCATAGACGGGATGCGTGGCACCAACGTCGGCAATGGTGTTGCTGGCGCCAACAAAGGCACCCAATTCATGGATTTGTGCACGGGTTTTTCCAAGCACAAACAGGAGAACGATAAAAAGGCCAATTTTTTTCATTCAGTTTAGGGTACACAAAGGGGGCAGGCGATCCCTGCACCGATGTACTATACATAACTGAATTAATGGGGTTTTATTGCCTGATTTCTGTTGTCTACACCCCAAAAAAGTTTCTCGCGCAATGCTTTGAAAAAAGCGGTGTCGTCGAACTGAATGGTCTTGATCGAAAAAGCTGCTTTTGAAAGGGTTATGGGGGTGTCCAAGGGCAGGGCAATGATCTGTGCATCCAGCGACAGGAGGTGTTGCTCTTCTCGGCCATCCACGCGCAAAGCGATTTGTGTATGGTCGGGCAAAACCAACGGCCGAATGTTGAGGTTGTGTGGGGCAATGGGGGTCATAACAAAACTGGGTGTTCCTGGCATCACTACCGGTCCTCCGCTCGAGAGGTTATACCCTGTCGATCCCGTAGGGGTGCTCACCATTAACCCATCGGCCCAATAGGTGGTAAGAGGTTGCTGGTCGATTTCTACCGCTACACTGATCAACGAGGCCGTGTCTTTTCGGCTCACACTAATTTCGTTCAAGGCATAGGGAAAGCCCTTGAGCAAATGCTGATTTTCACCCAAGTTTACGGCAATCAGCGGCCGTTCTACAAGGGTGTATTTTTCTTCCCACAACAGTTGCAGTCCTTTTTGTAGGGACTCTTTTTGGAGACTAGTCAAAAAGCCAAGTCGCCCGGTATTGATGCCCAGCACGGGAACCCCGCTATTGTGCACAAAGGGAATGGCACGTAACAAAGTGCCATCGCCACCCACCGAAAACAAAAGATCGAACGACTGCTCCATGGGCAAACCACTGTCAAAATAATTGGCTTTTCGCCCGGCCTTTTCCAAGTGAGGTTGCAAGCGCAGATCCACATAAAGCACATGTCCCTGAGCCAGTACCATCTCGTGGATGTCTAAAGCGCAGGCCACTGTAGCGGCTTGTTCGTAGGCACAAAATAGAGCAATATTCATGCAGCAAAGATACAAAGATTCGTGGGAGTGCCTTAATGCTAGAGGCCACCACTAAATGAACATAATATCTTTTGTTTATCAATTAATAAAACACCCATTGAATAGCTCCTCCATCGGAAAACCTAATTGACAAAAGTAACGGTATCGATGCGCCTCATCAAATTGTGGAATAACCCCTACCTTTGTCGCAAAAAATTGGCATGACACAATTGAGTGTAAATATCAACAAGGTAGCGACGCTGCGCAACGCCCGTGGCGGAAATACGCCCGATGTTTTGCAGGTGGCAAAAGATGTTCAATCTTTTGGTGCTCAAGGCATCACAGTGCATCCACGTCCCGATCAGCGGCACATTCGTTATAGCGACGCGCGGTCGCTGCCCTCGGTCATCACCACCGAATACAATATTGAGGGAAACCCCATTCCCGAATTTATCGCCATGGTGCTTGAGATTGCCCCCACGCAAGTCACCCTCGTGCCCGACGCCGAGGATGTTTTGACTTCCAACGCCGGTTGGAATACCCTCAAGCATGGCGATTTTTTGTCGGATGTCATTGCCCGCTTCAAGGCAGGGGGCATTCGCACTTCAATTTTTGTTGATCCCGTTCCCGCCATGATCGAGGGCGCTGTGGCCACAGGCACCGATCGTATTGAATTGTATACCGAGGCATATGCCCGCAACTACTCTGCCGATAAGGCGCTGGCGGTGGCACCCTACCGCGAAGCTGCTCAGTTGGCGCATCAGCTTGGTCTTGGGGTCAATGCAGGGCACGACCTAAGCCTAGAAAACATCGCGTATTTTGCCCAACAGCTCCCACAATTGTTGGAGGTTTCTATTGGACATGCCTTGGTCTGTGAAGCCCTTTATCAAGGTTTTGCGCCCGTGATCAGCCAGTACCGTAAAGCGTTAGAACGATGACAGACAATCTTTTGTATGCCAACGTCTTGGGTGAAGGAAACCATCATCTGGTCGTGTTGCACGGGTTTTTGGGCATGAGTGACAACTGGAAAACCCACGGCCGTCGGTGGGCGGCGCAAGGGTGGAAAGTACATTTGCTCGACCTTCGAAATCACGGGAGAAGTTTTTGGAGTCCCATCTTCGATTATGCCACCATGGCGGAAGATCTCCAGGCCTACTGTTCGGCCAATGGCTTAGAAAAAATCACCCTATTGGGGCATTCCATGGGCGGGAAAGTGGCCATGTTGTTTGCTTGCAGATATCCCCATCAGGTCGAAAAACTCATCGTTGCGGACATTGCCCCCAAAGCTTACCCACCCCATCATCAAGCGATCCTTCACGCGCTGTCAACGCTCGATTTTTCACAGATCGATAGCCGGGCCGCTGCGGAAGCGCATTTAAAGCAAGCCATATCGGATAGCGCGACAAGACAGTTTTTGTTGAAAAACATTCATCGAAAAACCCCGCAACAGCTAGGATTGCGCATCAACATAGCGGTATTGAAAAATGCTGGAGAAGCGATCGGCGAAGCACTGCCCGCAGGGCATCGCTTTGAAGGGCCCACGCTATTCATGCGCGGTGAACGCTCGACCTACATTGATCCAGCAACAGACGCTGCGGAAATCAATCGCTTTTTTCCAAGTGCCCAATTGGTGACTGTTCCTGCTGCAGGGCATTGGTTGCACGCTGAAAATCCTACGGCCTTTCTTACTGCACTAGAGCAATGGTGGGCCGCTTAAAATCTTCACAGTTTAGCGGCATCTTGTGAAAATATCATCCTTTTAAAGGAAATCCTTCCAAAGCACATTACTTTTGCGCCATGAACACTGTACATATTCGTCCAGCCACCTTGCAAGACATGCCGGCCGTGCATGGACTTATACAGGCCTTGGCCGATTTTGAAAAAGAACCCGATGCGGTTGAGATTACTGTAGAAGACCTGCGTCGCGATGGGTTTTCTACCTCGCCCAAATTTGCTTGTTTAGTTGCTGAAAAAGCGGATAGAATTATCGGCATGGCCCTCTACTATCCTCGGTATTCAACTTGGAAAGGCGCTACATTTCATTTGGAAGATCTAATTGTTCTTCCCTCGGAAAGAGGTCAGGGTGTGGGGAGTGCTCTTTACCGCACTTTTATCGAGCAGGCGTTTAAGGCTGGAGTAAAACGCATCGAATGGGTGGTTTTGGATTGGAATACCCCGGCAGTGACCTTTTATGAGAAAAGCGGTGCCGCCGTTTTGACCGATTGGCGTACGGTGCAGATGACACAAGCAGAGATGAAAGCGTTCCTAGAAAAAAAACAAACGAACTGATTCGATGAAGATATTCAAATTTGGTGGGGCTTCTGTAAAAGACGCCGCCGCTGTTAGAAATGTAGCTCACGTGCTTGAGCAGGTGGGAGCAGACAATGTTTTGGTGGTGGTCTCTGCCATGGGAAAAACCACGAACGCCCTTGAAGATATTGTGGCCGCTTATCAAAACCAATCCGACGAATTGGCGGCAAAGATCATCGCCCTCGAGGCGTTTCATCTTGACATCGTAAAGGAATTGATGGGTGCAGATGCACTGGCATTGACGCAGAAAGTGAAAGGATTTTTTGACGAAATGCGTCGCTTTTTTGAACACAACAAATCGCCCAACTATAGTTTTGTGTACGACCAGACGGTGAGCTTTGGCGAGTTGATTTCCACCACCATCATTGCTGACTATTTGCAGTCTACCGGTGCAAATGCTCAATGGCTTGATGCGCGTTCTTGTGTAAAGACGGATGCCTATTACCGCGATGCCAACCTTGACTGGGCCGCAACTCAAACGGCCATCCGTGCTGCCGTTACGTCCGATAAATTGATCATTTCTCAAGGATTTATTGGGAGCGATCATCACAATTTTACCACTACCTTGGGGCGTGAAGGGTCGGATTATTCTGCAGCAATTTTTGCCTATGCCTTGGACGCCGAATCGGTCACCATTTGGAAAGATGTCCCCGGCGTGCTCAACGGCGATCCCCGTCATTTTAACGACACCGTTCTTCTCCATCAAATCTCCTACCGAGAAGCCATAGAATTGGCTTTCTATGGGGCATCTGTCATTCACCCAAAAACGCTTCAGCCCCTACAGCGCAAAGAGATTCCGCTCTATGTGCGTTCATTTGTCAATCCCCAAGAAGCGGGTACAGCCGTTTCCAAAGGGAAAACCCTCGAACCACATGTTCCTTGTTTCATATTGAAACAAAAGCAGGTGTTACTCAAACTTTCTTCCTTAGATTTTTCGTTCATTGTTGAGGAGAATATTGCCGAAATTTTTGCGCTTTTGTCTCGCTACCAAATGCGGGTGGAGTTGATTCAAAATTCAGCCATTAGTTTTTCGGTGGTGGTCAACAACAAATACGATCGTTTGGAAGAGTTACTGCAAGAGCTTCGCGCACAATTTAAAGTGACGGTCACCAAAGATGTACAATTGTTTACAATCCGTCATTTTGATCAGGCAGCAAAAGAACGCGTACGGAGCTATGCAGACCAGATATTACTTGAACAGCGAACACGTGAAACCTTGCAGGTCGTTCTAGCCAAAGGCGTGTAAAATTTGATCCACAATGTACTGGGCCAATTTCCGATGACTCTCTTGGGTCCATCCTGCGACATGCGGCGATAAAAGCACATTGGGTGCTTGAAGGAGGAAATTTAAGGCTTGATGATCTTCTTTTTCGAACAGGTTTTCAAAGGAGCTTTTTTCATATTCTAAGACATCCAAGGCCGCACCTTTCACTTTTCCTTGCTTCAAGGCTTCAACCAGGGCCGTTGTTTCTACTACGCTGCCCCTTGCGGTGTTGATTAACCAAAAAGGCTGTTGCATTTTTGCGAGAAAGTCCGCGTTGATCATCCCGATGGTTTCTGGTGTTTGAGGGGTGTGGAGACTTAAAACTTGTGCCTTGTTTTGCAACTCTTCACGACTAACCTGTCGGGCATAGCGATCGGGTGTTTTGGGAACGATGTCGTAATAAATCACTTCGGCGACATCAAAACCATGGAGTTTTTTGGCAAAACTTTTTCCCATGTTCCCATAGCCGATGATTCCCACGGTTTTTCCCTCGAGTTCTTCCCCACGGTGGGTTTCTCTTAACCATTCCCCTTGTTGAATGGAAGAATGCGCAAGCCTTAATTTATTCATCAGGTTGAGCAACATGCCCAAAGCGTGTTCTCCCACGGCATTGGCATTGCCTTGCGGGGCAGCGAATAGGGTTATTTCCTTTGCTTTTGCGGCCTCTTGATCGATATTTTCTATCCCGGCACCAACCCGTGCAATAAATTTAAGTTGACTGCCATGGGCTAAAAATGCAGCGTCAATGGGAAAGCGGCTTCGCACCACTATGCCGTCGAAGTCAGGAAGCATACGCTCGACGTCCTTTTTGGGGGTGGTATAGGCTGTTGTGTTTTGAAATCCGGCCGCTTGGAGTTGTTCTATAAGCAGCGGATGATTTTCGTCCAGATGAAGAATTTTCATGACCGTTGCCTTTAGAATCCAAGAATGATTTGGGCAAAAAAGAAAAAGAGGAAGATCCCAAAAATATCATTGGCGGTGGTGATGAATGGTCCCGTAGCGATAGCCGGGTCGATTCCTCTTTTGTCGAGGATAATCGGAACAAAAGTTCCAATAAGGGCTGCCATTACAATGACGCCCATCATGGCAATGGCCACGGTGAGGCTTAAAATGAATGCTTGCCCCATGATTTGTCCAAAACCAATGAGCACCAGGGAGAGAAAAAACCCATTGATCAAGCTAAGCCCCACCTCTTTGAACAAGCGTTCCAGCAACGATCCTTTAACGATATCATTGGCCAAACCTTGAACAATAATGGCGGACGATTGCACCCCAACATTTCCTGCCATGGCGGCGATAAGGGGAGTATAAAAAAACAAGCTTCGCAGCTCGGGTTTGTTCATCACGGTTTCAAAATCTTTCAAAATAAAAACACTGCCCAACCCACCAAGGAGGCCAAGGAATAACCAAGGCAGTCGTGCACGAGTCAGCTCAATGATGGAGTCGTCCGCCTCCACATCGTTCGAAATCCCTGCGGCCAATTGGTAGTCTTTGTCGGCTTCTTCTTTGATCACATCCACAATATCATCGATGGTGATTCGACCGAGGAGTTGTTTTTTGTCGTTGACCACGGGAATGGCTTCCAAATCGTATTTCGACATAACTTTGGCCACTTCTTCAACGTCTTCATCGACATGGACATGGTCTACCTTGGGAATACAAATATCTTTGACGACCGCGCGCGAGTTGGCCGTTAACAAGTCTTTAAGCGAGAGCCGACCCAGCAGTTGGTTGTCTTCATTCACGACATAAATGGAGTGGACTCGGGTGACTTCAGCAGCTTGTTTGCGCATGGCGTTCACGCATTTCAACACACTCAAGTCTTCGTGGACTTTGACCAATTCCTTGGCCATCAAACTCCCAGCGGTGTTTTCTTTATAGCGCAACAGCTCACGAATGTCTTTTTCATGCGCGGTGTCTTCAATCTGTGAGAGTACTTTTTCTTGTCTTTCAGAGGGGAGTTCGCCAATGATGTCTGCTGCATCATCCGTATCCAGTTCTTCAACCTCTTCGGCAATTTCTTTGGCCGAGAGTTGTTTTAATATTTTTTCGCGCAGGTCTTCATCCACCTCGGCCAGTGCGTCAGCTGTTTTTTCGCTGTCAAGAAGTTTGATTACATACAAGGCCTCTTCCGCCGTAAGTGCTTCGATGATTTCGGCAATATCGGCATAATGCAGATCGTTCAGCTTTTGGCGCAGTTTTTTATCTTTTTCTGCACCAATGAGCGTTTGGATTGCTTCCAGGAAGGCATCGCTAAGTTGAAAGTTGGCCATCTTCAATCTCTTTGGTCAGGGCTACGAAAGCGTCTCCAGAAAGTTTTTCTGGACGCTGGTCAAAGATACTATCTTCTGTAAGACTTTTGGGAAGATTCAAACTTTTTAGGCTGTTGCGCAATGTTTTTCGACGTTGTTGAAAAGCCATTTTAACCACGCTAAACAATAATTTTTCATCACAGGGTAGGGTAAATTTTTCTTTTCGCGTCAACGTCAGAACGCCCGAATCTACTTTGGGCGGAGGATTGAAGACGCCCGGGGGCACGGTAAAACAGTATGTTGCATCGTAGAACAATTGCGTCAATACGGAAAGGATGCCGTATTTTTTTGTTCCAGGGGGTTCGCAAATGCGTTGCGCGACCTCTTTTTGAAACATGCCCGAGAAGAAGGGAATTTGGTGTCTGTTTTCAAGTGTTTTGAAAACAATTTGTGTCGAAATATTGTAGGGGAAATTTCCAATGATGGCAAAGTCATCGCTCCCAAAAATTGGTTGGAGATCAGTTTTTAAAAAATCACAGTGCAGCACTTGCTTGTGCTGCGTGGGGAAAAGGGCTTTGAGGTATTCAACAGATTCTGTGTCGATTTCCATGAGTGTGACCTGGCCTTGGTTCATGGGGAGGAATTGGGTGAGCACCCCCATGCCGGGACCAATTTCCAAGACTTTTTTGTAGGTATCAAACTGTAACGTTTCGGCAATTTTTTTGGCGATAGAAAGATCGGTGAGGAAGTGTTGTCCCAATTGTTTTTTTGGGCGAACAGCTTTCATTGCACAATCATCATTTCTTCGAGCTGCGTTCGAAATGAGAGAATAGACGTCCCAAAACGGTCAACGGCTTTTTGTCTCAAGGCCGTTGCATATTCGTTCATATAGGTGGTGTAGTTTTTTTTGTCTACACAACTATATTGAGCGGCATAGCTGATGCCTCCGTGGTCTTGGTCATTGACTACTCTGAACAATCGCGCTTGGGTGAATTGACCGGTTTTCATCATCTCGGGAAGATGGTGTTTTTCCATCCAATTCAACCATTCGTTTTCAATGGAGGGTTCCACATGTGTTGTTACATTGTAGATATACATTCGATCAGTCTATTTTGTCAAAACCAGTATAGGGAACCAATGCTTTAGGCAGTACAATTCCATCCTTGGTTTGTCCGTTTTCGAGGAGGGTGGCCAATACACGGGGGAGGGCCAAGGAGCTTCCGTTAAGGGTATGCACATTTTGTTTTTGCCCGTCTTTGGTGC
>WTJN01000086.1 GCA_011526265.1 Candidatus Arcticimaribacter sp.
GTGATTAACAGTGGATTTCTGCCGTGTAGTCCGCAGTTTTATTAGGAACGCTATTTCGTTCTTTTTTCCGCTTGTTTTGCCAACGATTGATACCAGGCTTCTCCAAATTTTCGAATCAAGGCTTCTTTTACAAATTGATAAATGGGAACTTGAAGAGATTGTCCCAGTTGGCAAGCCGCACCACAAATTTGCCATTGATGATAGTTGACTGCCACAACAGCGCTGTAGTGCTGTACCCGAACAGGATATAAATGGCATGAGATGGGTTTTTTCCAATCGATTTTTCCCGCCAAGTACGCTTTTTCTATTCCGCATGAAGCGTGGCCATTGGAGTCGAACACCGTGTAGACACATTCTTTCCCATCAATGATAGGTGTTTCCCAATCGTCATCCCATCCTTTGACATATTTCCCTTGTGCAGCAATGGCTTGTCTGCCTTTTGACGGAAGGTAAGGAGCAATGTGGTCATAATCGCGGTCCAACCGCTCAAGCTCTTCTTCTGTGAGCGGTGCACCGGCCTCGCCCTCAACACAACAGGCCCCTTTACACTGTTGAAGGTTACAAACAAATTCCTTCTCCAATAAATCGTCAGAGACCAACGTTTCCCCTATCTGTATCATAGCACAAAGTTAATTTTTCATGCGTACATCCACATCAAAAAAACAGTACATTTGTTTAAAATTTGACACCCAAATGACACTTGATCTTAAAGAAATAGCTACAGCAGGCATGGTGCTTTTTGCGGTCATCGACATTGTTGGCAGTATCCCGATTATCATTGGTTTACGTGAAAAAGTGGGGCACATTCAATCCGAAAAAGCCACGCTGGTTTCGGGAGTAATTATGATCGTCTTTTTGTTTGTTGGAGAAAAATTATTGCACCTCATCGGGATCGATGTAAATTCTTTTGCTATTGCGGGCTCGCTCATCATTTTTTTACTGGCCCTGGAAATGGTGATGGGGATTTCTCTTTTTCGAGACGACGTGCCAGAAACGGCCTCCATTGTCCCCTTGGCCTTTCCCCTCATTGCAGGGGCCGGAACACTGACATCTCTATTGTCTCTTCGTGCCGAATTCCATGTGTCCAACATGATTGTTGCCATTGTCCTCAACCTGATCTTTGTTTACATCGTTTTAAAGTCTTCAAAACGCATTGAAAAACTCATGGGGCGCTCGGGAATCAATATTGTCCGAAAAATCTTTGGTGTCGTGCTTCTAGCCATCGCCGTGAAACTATTCACCACCAATGTTCAACAACTTTTTTAATCGCTTATTGTTATGAAAACTTTTTTACGCATCATGATGGTCTTGTCGCTTGGCATGATGATTTTTAATGTAACGCAAGTCGACTGGTCAGCCCCGATGCAAGGAAAGAGCACTGTCGCTGTCATTGGTATTTTGGCGGCGGGCTCGGCTTTTTTACTGTTGTTTATTCTTACGCTTTCCCTTAAAATAAAAGAACAACAAAAAAAGGGATAGTTTATGGTTTTGTTTGCGTTGCATCTTTCATATGCTCCAAAGCGCGTAGGATGAATTTATCCGACTGATGCAGGACTTGCTGTTGCTGGGTTTCGCCAAAAAGCTGAAGGGCCAAATAAGCCCGTATTCTGGATAGTGCCATCGCTTTGTCATAGGTCATCAGTGGTGCCCCCTGTTGTTGTAAATAACCATCAAATGCTTCCAGCCAAAAAGCGGGGTTTTCTAACGCGGATCCTACCCATTGTTCTGGAGTCAAATCTTTATACTGTTTGCGTTTGGTGTCGAGAGTGAGGTAAACAAAATGGTTGACCAAGTTGGAGTCGAGAAGATATTGTTCCCACGCAGCGTCCATATCGGTGTTTTCTGTGATATAAATGTCTGGAACTATCCCCCCTCCACCATAGACCGTACGCCCTTTGGGCGTGGTATAGGCTAAACTATCTACTATGGGGATTTGATCTTCTGCTGCCAACTCCCCCGTAGAATACCGTTGTTGAACTTCGGCAAAATAGTCCGATTTACTCTCGAGGTAAGGGCGTTGAATGGAACGCCCCGTTGGAGTGTAGTAGCGGGCTGTGGTGAGCCGAACGGCTTCATTCTGTCCAAGGGGCATCTGCTGTTGTACCAATCCTTTGCCAAAACTGCGCTGACCCAAGATCCATGCGCGATCATTGTCTTGTAGTGCTCCGGCGACAACTTCACTGGCCGAGGCCGATGCACGATTAATCAATACATACACGGGTGGATGGAGGAACCCCCCCTCACGGGTCGCATGGGTTGTTTCTCGTTCGCCTTTGTTGCTTTCTATGCTCACAATGGCTTGCCCTTCGGACAAAAAAGCGTCCGCAACTGCGATGGCTGCTTCTAAATACCCTCCTGGGTTGTCCCTTAAGTCTAAAATCAATTGACGCATTCCCTGTGCCTGAAGTTGATTGAGCGCTTTTTCAAACTCGTCAACCGTGTTTTTCCCAAAACGAATTATTTTGAGGTAACCTACATTCGCGTTGAGTAAATAGTGATTGACCGTCGGCAGCGGGACAGTACCGCGTTTTAGCTTGAAGGCAAACTGTTTTTGTTCTACTGGGCGGTATATTTTTAGGTCTAAATCTATCGGCGTCTGGCCCTTGAGTCGTTGGATGATGGCTTCGCTGGACAGTTCTTTGCCGTATAAAGTATCTTGATCGACTTGCAAAATACGGTCTCCAGGTTGGATGCCTGCTTTTTCACTGGGCCCTCCGGGTAAAACACGAACAACATTCACCGTATCGTTAACCATAAAGAAACTGACCCCAATGCCCATAAAACTCCCTTGCATGTCCTCCTCTAGCCGGGCATAAGCTGCTGGTGAAATATAGAAAGAATGAGGGTCCAAATCAGCAATTAATCGTTCGATGAGGGTGGTTGCCAAGCTATCGGTGTCAATATCGTCTACATAATATTGATCGAGATAATGAAAAAACTGCTGAAGTTTTGCCTGGCCCTCTAGAGGGCGTTGGGTCATTTGTCGAAGAAGCTGCTGATTGGTCCCCATCAAAAAACCCAAACAAAGGGAAAGAACAACCACCATCCATAAGTACAACGATTGTTTCATGGAGTAGATTCGTTCAAAGGAACATGGTCGACCACTACCCCGGCTTTGGTCAAAAATTCAACCCCCGATAAATCTTTATAGGCTGTGGCATAGACCACTCGTTTTATTCCCGATTGATGGATCAATTTTGAACACTCACGACAGGGGGATAGGGTGATGTAGAGTGTCGCGCCCTGACAAGACTGGGTCGAACCAGCCACCTTTAGAATTGCATTGGCCTCGGCATGAAGGACATACCATTTGGTATAATGTTCCTCGTCTTCACACACATTCTCAAAACCAGAAGGAGTACCATTGTATCCGTCCGAAATAATCATTCGATCCTTAACGATTAGTGCTCCAACTTTCTTTCGCTCGCAATAGGACAATTGTCCCCATGTATGGGCCATAGACAAATAGGCGTTGTCGTATTGCTGTTGTTTGTTCATTGCTTGTGAAGATATTGTTTTCTTTTGACAAAGCGAATAAAGGAAGATTCCTTTGCCATCAATTTTTCCATAACGATTTTAAAAACATGCCGCGAAGACTAAAAAGAAATGCCCAAAATCCACTCAGGGTTGGACGCGGTTGTTTTCCTTTGCCAATGCGATGAATTTGCAACTCATACCACGGCAATTCCACTCCGCCCAAACGGTCGAGTGCTTTGATGCCTATCCGTGGAATTGGCGCATGAAATTGATGGTGTTTTTGACTAAAAATATCTGTTGGAAGCTGGGGATATAAACAAAAAGGCCGGGCCAAACCAACCACATCTAGTTGCCCTCCTTCCAAGGCGTTTTCCATCACTCCCACCGTGCGAAAACCCCCGGTAAGCATTAATGGTTTGTTGGTGAGTCGACGTGCCTTTTCTATATAGGACAAAAAATAGGCCTCTCGCTCCAGGGTGCTTTTCTTTTTATCGCCTTTTACCATGACGGGTTTCTCGTAGGTTCCTCCCGAAATTTCGATCAAATCGATGCCTTCTCTTGATAAGATTTGAATGACTTCCATGGATTCTTCTTCGGTAAATCCACCGCGCTGAAAATCGGCAGAATTGATCTTAATTCCCACGGGGAAGTCGGGTCCAACTTGTTTTCTAATTTCGCGATACACCTCCAATACAAAGCGCGATCGGTTGGTCAAGTTACCTCCCCATTGGTCGGTGCGCTGATTGGCGATGGGCGATAAAAACTGACTCACCAAATACCCGTGCGCCCCGTGAATCTGACAGCCAGTAAAGCCCGCTTCTTTCAAAATTCGCGCCGTGGTGCCAAAGCGTTGAATGATGTTCCAGATTTCATCTTCGGTCAACGGAACGGCAGTACGAAACATTTTTGAAGCTCCACCCATTTGCAATGGAACTGCCGAGGGAGCTACCACTTTTTTGTTGATAGAAGAAAAAGCCTGTCGCCCGGGATGATTGATTTGTGGCCAAAGGTGAACCCCTGTTCCCTTGACCGTGGCCGCCCATTGCTGCAAACGTTTAAAATGCGTGTAATCTTCCACAACTACATTCCTGGGCTCGCCCAACGCCTGCCGGTCGATCATAATATTCCCCGTGATAAGCAATCCGGGTTGACCCTTGGCCCATTCGGCATAGGCCCTAATGAGTGTAGACGTTGGCGCATTTGACAAGGTCCCACAATTCTCGCTCATCGCTGATTTTGCAATGCGGTTTTGCAATACCGCACCACTGGGTAGTCGAAAAGAAGAGGCTAGATTTTTCATGAAACTATAATTTATTCTAGTAGAGCTGGAAAACGTTCAACAATCATCAGCAGCGCCATTAAAAAAATAACACCTCCAAAAATACGTCGCAACCATGACTGCCATTGCGACAAATGATTGAATATCGAAAGGAAGAGCAAGACCATGCCAACAATTAAAAACTGGGCCATTTCTACGCCAACAGCAAATGAAAAAAGACTCCAGCCGGCCTCTTCAGGTTGCACCATCATGGCAAAATAGCGGCCAAAACCAAGGCCATGAATAAGGCCATAACCCAAGGTAACGAAAGACATAAACACTCCTTGATGGGGCAACTGCCCCTTCAGCACTGGCCAACAACTCACAGCAATGGTCACAGGAATCAAAAATTCGATCCAAGCACTTGAAAATTGCCATCCCACAAAATAATTTCCTATCAACGAAAGGGTGTGTCCCAATGTGAACAGAGAGACCCATAGCACAAGATTCTTTCGGTCTTTCCACCCAAATGGAAGGGTTAAGGCACTGATGAAATAAAAATGGTCGAGGCCGTTCATGTCTAAAACGTGGGTGAGGCCCAAAGTAAAATACAAGTGAAATATTTCCATTATTGTGCGCGTTCTTTTTGAATGGTTTCGTAGGCGGCTTGAACCTGCTGAAATTTTTCTTGCGCCCCTTTTTTGAGGGCGGGATCGTCGGTCGTGATTTTATCGGGGTGATATTTTTTGGCCATGGATCGGTAGGCCTTTTTCACTTCTGCGTCTGAAGCTGAAGGAGAAACACCCAAAATTTTATAAGCGTTATCGGCGGCTTGCACAAACATGGCTTTGATGCTTTCAAAATTTGCAGCGTGTATGCCAAGGGCTTGTGCAATTTGAAAAATCTTTTGCACCTCAACTTCGGCCACGTGCCCATCGGCTTTGGCAATGCCAAAGAGGAAGTGGATGATTTGCAAGCGGGTCGCTGGAGAAGACCGTTTCAAAACTTGCGTCAACTCGCTAAGGTTTTGCTTCTCTGCTTTGACCACTGTATTGAACTTCGCAAAAATAGTGGCTGCTTTTTCTTGTCCGTAGGTAGCGATAAAGTGATGGCGAACAAATTGCAACTCCCGTTGGTCGACTTTGCCGTCGGCCTTGATCACCATGGCCGCCAAAGACAGCAAGTTGAGTTGAAGTTCTTCTAAGCTTGTCCCCTGCTGAAAAGGGGATTGTCTATTCTCTTTTCGGAAATATTGCTCGATAAATTCCCCCAAAAAATAACCCAATATTGCTCCTCCAAACCGAAAATAGGTGTATCCCAGAAAGGCGGCAATCCATTTGATCATGTGCTGTGCTTATTTATTCGAACAAAGATAACTTTAACTTTAAATTGTGACTTCATCGCAGCCAAAAAACAGAAAACCTTTATCTTTGCTCTAGCAAAAAAAAAGCAATGTATCCAGCAGAATTAGTACAACCCATGCGCGACGAATTGACCGCTGTAGGGTTCGAACAGATGAATGAAGTTGAAAAAGTTGAAGCCGCCATCAATAGTGAAGGCACCACACTTGTGGTGGTGAATTCTGTTTGTGGTTGTGCAGCGGCCAATGCCCGTCCTGGGGTTCGTTTTTCACTAGACAATGAAAAAGTACCACAACATTTGGTCACTGTCTTTGCAGGTGTTGATCGTGAAGCCACAGACGCTGCACGTGCGTTGATGGTACCCTTTCCTCCATCTTCACCCTCCATGGCCTTGTTTAAAGACGGAGAATTGGTGCACATGCTTGAACGTCATCACATTGAAGGACGTCCGGCGGACATGATCGCAGACAACCTCCGCCAGGCTTACAACGAGCACTGCTAGAGAACTATTCCCCAAAATCGCTACACATGTTTCGTTGGTTGGCTTACCCCTTTTCGGTGGTCTATTACGTTTTCTTTTGCCTTACCCTGCTCATTTTTCATCCCTTGCAGGTTTTTGCCTTTCATACTTTCGGTATAGGGGCGCAAAAAAAAACCGTCGATGCACTCAACTGGCTCTTGCTCCGCTACCTAAACATGCTAGGAACGCGGATTGATTTTGATCTACCGAGCAATCTCCCCATTGGGCCCATTGCCTTTGTGGCCAACCATCAAAGCACCTACGACATCCCCCCTTTGATTTGGTATTTACGTAAGCTTCACCCCAAGTTTGTTGCCAAAAAAGAACTTGGAAATGGGATCCCTAGTATTTCATATCACCTCCAACATGGAGGAAATATCTTGATTGATCGAAAAAAACCAAAGGAGGCCAAAGCAGCAATTATTTCGTTTTGCGAAAGAGTGGTCAAGAACAATTGGTCCATCGTCATTTTTGCCGAGGGAACGCGTTCACGTAGTGCCCAGCCCAAAAAATTTCAACGTGGTGGTTTGCGGACACTCCTCGAGCAAATCCCCAATTTGACTTTTGTCCCGGTGAGCATTAGTCATTCTTGGAAACTGGCTCAATGGAACTACTTCCCCATGCCCCTTGGCATTCATATTACATTAAAAGTTCACCCGCCCATCGAAAGAGAAATCGATGACGAATCCTATATTGACCAAGTGGAAAAAACAGTGGTCGAAGGGGTTAAAACTTAGCTTTTCGTTTATTCAAAAACGCTTGGGTTCCCTCTGCAAATTCGGCATGTCCGAAGCAAGCCCCAAAGTGATTGATCTCTGCACGATAACCATTTTCTGACGCATATCCTGCTTCGATGGATTGCAATGCACGATGCATTGCATGGGAAGAATTGTTCATCATCAGTTGTGCCAAACTTGCTGCCGTTGACAACAGTTGATCCAACTCCACGACTTTACTCACCAACCCTACCTGCAGGGCTTCTTCAGCATTGAGCATTCGTGCTGTGAGGATCATTTCGGTGGCCCTACCACGTCCAATAATCTGCGGCAAACGCTGAGTACCGCCATAGCCTGGAATGACGCCCAAAGAAGTCTCCGGCAAACCCATTCGAGTGTTGGTAGAAGCGATACGAACATGACAAGCTAAGGCAAGTTCTAGTCCTCCTCCAAGGGCAAAACCATTGACCGCAGCGATTACGGGTTTTGAAAAGTGGGCAATGAAATCAAAGACGCTTTCCTGCCCTTTTTGCGCCAATGTTGCTCCTTGTTGTTCATTAAAATCCGCAAACTCTGCAATGTCTGCTCCGGCTACAAAGGCTTTTTCTCCTGCGCCAGTGAGCACAATAATTCGAACCGAATTGTCTTTTTCAAGGGCCATAAAAACAATGTGAAGTTCTTGCAGAACCGCTTGATTCAGTGCATTTAATTTCTTTGGTCGATTGATTTTGATCCAGCCAATTTGATCTTGGATCTCGATGAGAAGGTGTTCATATGTCATTGTGTCTATTGGTTTAGGGTGATATAAAAGGTCGTGCCTTGTTCGGGTACTGAATCAAAATAAATGGTGCCGTTTAGAGAAGTGATAATATTTTTCACAATGCCAAGACCCAAGCCCATTCCTCCTGTTTTTGTAGTAAATCGGGGCTCAAAGACTTTATCAAAATCATCAACGGCAATGCCATTCCCATTGTCTTCAATCATCAATTTCAACTTTTGGTCTTCTACAAAAAGGGACACTTTCACCAACGGGGTACGACCTGCTGGAATGGCTTGAAATGCATTTTGTAAAACGTTGGTTAGTACGCGTATCCACTGTGTTCTATCCATGGGCCATGATATAGGCGAGTCCGGTAGATAAAGTTCTAGATGCTCTGAAGAAAAAATTTCTGTTGCCAAACGGGTAATTTCTACCATGTCCTCTTGTTTGATCTTGGACTGCGGCAAGGTAGCAAAATCAGAAAATGCACTGGCCACGTTACTCATAGTATCAATTTGTTCGATCATGGTTTGTGTAAAATCATTGAGGCGTTGCAGGCTATTGTGATCTTGTGGATCAAACCGCTGCTGAAAACTTTGAACAGTCAGACGCATGGGAGTTAAGGGATTCTTAATCTCATGCGCCACTTGTTTGGCCATTTCCTGCCAGGCTTGTTCCCGCTCATTTTTGGCCAATCGCTCGGCACTTTCTTCCAAAGCATCGAGCATGCTATTGTAACTGTGTACCAAGGCGTCGATTTCTTTACTGGCATACTCCAGTGTTATCCGATCGTTTTTTTTCAAAAGGCGGGTTTTGGCAATCTTATCCCGAAGCGATTCAATCGGTTGGGTAATGAAACCCGACAACAGAAAAGCAAATGAAAAAGTAATGATCAACATGAACAATGAAATCTGAAAAACACGACGAATAAAAATATTCAACTCACTGGTGCTGATAGAAACATCTTCAAAATAAGGGAAATACAATAAAGCATAAGGTTGGTTTTCCTCGTTGAGTAAAACACTATAAGCGGCTTGAAATTTTCCTTTCTCTTGTTGTGTTTGTTGACCAATCCGTTGGTCTTTTGCCTGATAAAGTGATTTCAGAAATTCGGATGGTAAGGGATCTCCTAGGGTTTGAGCATCGCTTTCTACGTAGGAAAAAAACAAGGGCTCCCCACTCAATGAATATAAGCCAAAGGTCACTTTATGGATAGCGGCAATGGATTGAAAAACTGTGCGATATGCTTGCGGATTTTGCGTCCATGAGAAAAAGGAAGAATCACGTTCAAAAACATAGTTTAAATGATTTTTAACCTGAGTTTCTTTCCGAAGAATGCGACGGGTGTTATAGCCTTCATCTTGGGCATTGTACTGTACATAGGTAACGATGACAATCAACAAAAGTGAAAAGAGGGTCAGCACAATCATGGAAATAAAAATGCGTGCCCGAAGAGAGACTTTTCTTTCCATATTAGTCGTCTTTACGCCATCGTTGATAGAGCTTGATCCCCAGCATCAATAAGCCCCCGAGACCGAGTAGTGAAAGTACCCCAAAAATCCAATGAATACTGCTTTTTAGAATAACCAAAAACACGACGGCAAAAAGGATGAGTGTCGCGCCTTCGTTCCAAAGGCGCATAAACATTGAAGAATAATGGACCTCATCGTTTTGAAATGCTTTAAATATAAGATGCGTCTTGAAATGATAGCCGAACAATAAAACCACAAAAAAAAGTTTGACCCACATCCAACTTTGGGTGAGCCATGCCGGCATGATAACCAATAATAACAATGCAAATAGGGTCGCCAATACGGCCGAAGGCCAGGTGATGATGTACCACAGACGGCGAGCCATCAATTTCATTTGCGCAGCAATAATGGTATCGGCAGGGGGTTCTTTTTGCAAGGCTTCGATGTGATAGATGAATAATCTTGGGATATAAAATAACCCCGCGAACCACGTGATGACAAAAATCAGGTGGAGGGCTTTTATGGAATTGTAGTAATCGGCAAGAACAGTCATGAACACATTTATGAAACTAAAATACAAAAAAAGGAGGGAGCTTAATTTGCGGCAGGAGCGGTATATTTTTTCAATTCCCAGAAAAGGAAAAAGGCCGTGACCACGGTGGCTATACACTCAGCTACAGGAAAGGCCATCCATACGCCAAAGGTGCCGTAGTACTTGGGTAAAATAAACAATAGCGGAATAAAGAAGAATCCTTGTCGTGTGAGGGTCAATAATAGTGCAGGAATGGCTTTTCCGATGGCTTGAAAATAGGCCGACCCAATCAACTGCACCCCAACAATCGGTGTGGAAAGAAAGACCCAAAAAATGACCTCGGCTGTGGTTTCAACCACATGGGTGTCTTGAGTAAATACAGCGGCTATTTCTGCGGCGAAAAAAACAATGAGGAGAAAAACAAGACTGGCCAGCGTGGTGGCAAAAAAAAGGGCTTGTTTTACCACACCCACTACTCTGGTTTTATCGTTGGCGCCATAATTGTATCCCGCAATGGGGACAAAGCCTTGGGTAATTCCTAGAATAGGGAAAAGTGCAAACATCAACATGCGACTAATGATCGCATACACGGCCACGGCACTTGCTCCGTCCAACGAAAATAGAATGTTGTTCACCAAAAGGACCGTGAAGCTTACTACGGCTTGCCGTGCTAAGGTGACAAAACCTAGACTTCCTATTTCTTTGACCACTTTAGACTGAAGTTTACAATCGTTCAAAGTCAGTTTTAAGTCAGATTGATCGGACCAGAAAAAAGAAAAAATGTACGCTCCACAAATCGCATATGACAAGGTTGTTGCCCAAGCAGCGCCTTCCATACCCATGTTTAAATAACGGATGAACACCACATCTAAAACAAGATTCGAAATGGACGGCAAGACCATCGCATACATGGCATGACGAGGTTTTCCTTCGGCACGAATGGTGTTGTTTCCCATCATACAAAATCCCAAAATAGGCACCCCAATGACAACGATGAAGTAATAGGTTCTTGCCAAAGAATACAGTGCGCCTTGCCCCCCAAAAAGAGGAATGATTTGATCCATAAAAATCAACCCAACAATCATAAAAGTGACGGTTGAGAAAAGGGTTAAGGTCAATTGATTTCCAAAAACAGTATTGGCCAATTGTTTGTCTTTTTTCCCCAATGCCCTTGAAATAATCGATCCACCTCCCATACCAATGGACATTCCCAAGGCGGCAATAAAAAAGGAAACAGGGAGAACTACATTGATAGCTGCAATGGCATTGGCACCGATCCATTGCCCCACAAAAATGGTGTCAATCAGAATATTCAATGACATGACCAGTATCCCAATCGATGCTGGAACGGCCTGCCGAATCAACAATTGACCGATGGGGGCGGTTCCCATTTCTGCCGCCCGAGTACTCATGAATTTACTTCCGCTTGCGTGGCCCACTCATCGATCCACCGGCTCAGCACATTGACCCAATCGTCACGATCATTGATACACGGAACAACGTGAAGATGCTCCCCGCCATTGTCTTCAAAATCTTCTACGGCTTCCATGCCAATTTCCTCCAATGTTTCTAGACAGTCCGAAACAAATGCTGGAGTAACAACGGCCATTTTTTTAACCCCTTTTTTGGCAAAAGATTCAATGGTTTTATCGGTGTAGGGTTGCAACCATGGGTCTAAACCCAAACGCGATTGGAATGATGTTGAATAGGTGCCCGCTTTGAGTTCCAAATATTCGGCTACTTTTTTGGTCGTTGCATAACACTGGTGACTGTAACAAAATTGATGCGCCTCCGATGGTGTATGGCAGCAACGGCCATCCATTTTACAATGGGACTTGGTGATGTCTGACTTCCGAATATGGCGTTTTGGTACGCCATGGTAGGAAAACAAAAGGTGTTCGAAGTCTTTGTCTTTTAAATATTCTTGAATAGAATTGGCCAAGACACGAATGTAATCCGCATGATGATAAAAGGCCGGTAAAGTCGTGAGCTGCATTTGTGGGTAGTGCTTCTCTACCAACGCTTGGGCAAGAACCAAAATGGTCTCGGTAGTGGCCATGGCAAACTGCGGATACAAGGGAATTAAAAAGACATCGGTGACCCCTTTTTGGTGCAGTTCTTCCAAACCGGCTTGGATGGAAGGGTTGCCATAACGCATCCCCAGGGCAATAGGGACACTTACTTTCTTCTGCACTTTATCCTGCAGTCTTTTGGAGAGCACGATCAGTGGTGAGCCTTCCTCCCACCATATTTTTTGATACGCCTTGGCCGATTTTTTGGGCCGGGTATTCAAAATAATCCCCTTCACCAAAAGGGTGCGTGCCAATGAAGGAAGGTCGATGACTCGTTCATCCATTAAAAATTCCCCCAAATACGTCTTCACATCAGCGGGTTGTGGGCTGTCTGGAGAACCCAAATTAACCAGTAATACACCTTTCATGAAACTTCTTTTTCTCTTTTTATTTTTTTGTGCAATTTCTTTACGAAGATAAGGATAGTAGGTATTTTTTGGGAGTGGTCCCATACTTCTTTTTAAAAGCTGCAATGAAATGGCTGGAAGTGGAATAACCCACCTTCAACCCCACTTCGTTCACATTGAATTTTCCGCTGTCGAGCAATCGCCTTGCTTCTTCCATTTTATGGTTCAACAAATAGCCGTAGACCGTTTCGCCATACAGCTGCTTGAATCCTTCTTTCAGCTTGTTCAAGCTCAATTCTATTTGCTGAGACAACTCAATCAAAGAAGGTGGCTCCGTCATGTCTGTCAGCAAAATTTCTTTCGCCTGCCGTATTTTACGCACGTTATCTTCATCGGCCAAAAATGGACATTGTGCACTATTGGCATCTTCATTTTTGTTGAAATAAAGACTCAACAGTTCATACACCTTTCCTTTCATGTAGAGCCCTTGCATGCTGGGATGCACGTTGGTATTTAAAATCTGGCTCAACACAACCGCCATATTGGGCGTACTTACCGCTGTGTCGTAATATTTTTTGGTGGTGTTTTCCTCGCTCAAAAATGGAATGTGCTCCGCATCTTGTGAAAAAAGACGATGAAATTTTTTGATCGAAATCACCAAACTCACCAGCCATGTGTCTGGTGCCAGTTGTAGATCAATGGGGAGATCGCGTTGCGGATTGAACAACAAGATATTGTGTTCTTCCTCTACCGGAAAAACATAATTCCCTTGATTGAACACAAATTGACCTCGCCCTTTTAAACAAAAATGAAACTGAATAAAACTGCTGTTCACCGCTTGGGTCTTCCGCATCATTTTGGTGGAATTGTTTTGAAAACAATGCACCCAAAATCCCTCTTCTATTTGCGTAGTTACATTTAATGAACTTTTATCGTTATTTTTCATCATTTCATTCTTAAATTTATTTAGAACCAATCTTAATAATTTATTCCATCCTCCTAGAAAAGCTTATCTAGTGGTGATGAATACAAATTTAAACGCTTTGCGATACTTTATTTACTTTTAGCGTTACTTTTTCCTTTAAGGGGATCTTATTTTTGCTGTGGATTTAGAATGAGTATGCAAGATTTTCTTGACAAAAAAAACTTTTACGCCATTGGGATCAGTTACCGCACTGCGGCCATGGAAGAGCGGGGGAAATTTAGTCTTGGCAATGAACAATGTCGTGCGCTACTCGAAGCGGCCAAAAAGAAAGGGATTAACGAACTACTGATCAATACCACCTGCAACAGAACCGAGCTCTATGGCTTTGCCTCCTCTGCTGCTGAATTGATTGACTTGTTGTGTGACCATTCACAAGGCGATGCGGCAACATTCGACAGCTTGGGCTACATTCTTAAAAACAAATCGGCCATTCATCACATTTTTAAAGTGGGCACTGGTCTCGATTCTCAAATCCTTGGTGACTTTGAAATCATCGGTCAGTTAAAACAAGGATTTTATCGCTCGAAAAAACAAGGACTAGCAAATGGATTTAGTGAGCGCCTAGTAAATGCCGTTATACAAGCGAGTAAACGCGTTAAAACGGAAACAAAAATTTCGACAGGAGCAACTTCCGTCGCTTTTGCTTCTGTGCAGTACATCATTCGAAATGTCAACAACATCTCGCAAAAAAATATCTTGCTCTTTGGTACGGGAAAAATTGGCAGAAATACCTGCGAAAACCTTGTTAAACATACCGATAACGATCATATTGTATTGATCAACCGTACCCATGAAAAAGCGCAAAATGTGGCAGGAAAATTCAATCTTTTGGTCAAACCGTATGGTGATCTCCCGGCTGAAATACGCAAAGCCGATGTACTCATCGTTGCCACTGGAGCGCAACAAGCCACTATTTCAAAAGACATTATTCACAGCCAAAAACCATTGTTGATCTTAGACCTTTCTATTCCCAACAATGTCCACAGCAATGTGAACAATCTTCCCGATGTAACGGTAGTGAATCTGGATACCCTTTCTCAAATCACGGATGAAACGCTGAAAGAACGCCGCAAACATATCCCCGCCGCAGAAGCCATCTTGGAGGAAGTGATGCAGGAATTCCACCAATGGATGCAGCACCGTAAATATGCTCCTACGCTTCGGGCACTAAAAGCAAAGCTAACCGCCCAACAAAAAGCGGAAATTTCAGCCCAACAACGCAAACAGGATGTTCCAGAAATGGCTACGCAGGTTTCCGATCAAATGATTCAACGAATTACCGGACAATTGGCCAATTATCTGAAAGAAAACCCCGAAAAGGCGCCGGAGGCCATGGATGTTTTTCAAAAAGTATTTCAACTTGATCAACCCACACATGAATAAGGCACTTCGCATTGGAACAAGGGACAGCGCTTTGGCTATGTGGCAAGCCCATCGTTTGCAAAACCTTTTGTTGGATCGAAACATTGAAAGTACATTGATTCCCATCAAAAGCTTAGGCGATCTCAATCTAGAAGAACCACTATATGCCATGGGTACTGTAGGGATTTTCACAAAAACCTTGGACCAAGCCTTGCTTGCGGGCAAAATCGATGTCGCCATTCACAGCATGAAAGATGTTCCTACAAGTCTCCCCATCGGTCTCAAAAAAGCAGCCGTACTTGAACGTGGTGTATCGGGAGATGTTGTGGTCTGGAAAAATAATGAAAGTGCCGCTCGAGCAAAACGCGTCATTGCTACCGGCAGCCTTCGTCGCCAAGCGCAATGGCAGTACCAGTGGCCCAATGATGAACTGGTGTCGCTTCGAGGAAATATTCATACCCGCCTCCAAAAATTGAGAGAAAATGATTGGGACGGTGCTATTTTTGCTGCCGCAGCACTCGAACGATTATCCATCGAAAACGAATGTGTCGCTCCACTAGCTCAATTTATTCCGGCACCAGCACAGGGTGCGCTTTTGGTCGTAGCCCGAGGAGAAGATACCGATCTTCTTCAACAATTATCGGTATTAAACCACACGTCCACAGACCTCTGCACGCAAATCGAAAGAGATTTCTTGCGTACCCTTGAAGGTGGGTGTACTGCACCCATTGGCGCCAAAGCAGAACTCATAGGGCAAACACTTTCATTCAAAGGAGCACTTTATTCATTGCGAGGATCCTCCCCAGTGATTATTGAAAAAACAATGGATGCCGACAAGGCCAGTGGTGTAGATTTTGCCCAAGAGGTCTTGGAAGCAGGTGGGAAAGCACTTCTTGAAGAATTCAAAAATTAAATGACAGCATTTCGGCTTTTATCGACAAAGATTCTGCTTCCTTCACAGCGTAGAAGGTTTGTCGATCTTGGGGTCGATTATATCGAACACAATTTTATAAGCATCGAACATCTTCCTTTCCACGAAGAAATTCCAAAAAAACCATTGATCTTTACCTCTCAAAATGCGGTTCGTGCGGTTTTAAATTCCCTAAAAAAAGGAACCTACGAATGCTATTGTGTAGGGGAAAAAACAAAACAACTTTTGGTTGAAAACGGTCAAAAAGTGCTCAAAACCACCTCAAATGCTACTGATTTGGGCCATTTTTTAGCCCATTTAGCACAAAAGCAGTCGTTTTTGTTTTTCACAGGAAATGAGCGACGGCCAGCCATCGAAAGCGCCTTAAAAATAAGTAAACACGCCTTAGAAATTCGGGAAGTCTACAAAAGTTATCCTACCTCTAAAGCACTGGGGATGGCCCAAGGAATCCTATTTTTTAGTCCCAACGGCGTAAAAAGTTATTTGCAAACCAATGCTCTGAACGATCAACAAACCTTTGCCATTGGCACAACCACCGCCAGTGCTTTAGAAAAATATACGCCTCATATCATTATTGCGCGCCAACCTAGTGTAGAACACTTGTTGGTTGCGGTCAAAAAACATGTACAATTGCTATGCTAAAAAACGATTTATTTTTGCGGGCCCTTCGAGGAGAGGTTGTAGAACGACCACCAGTCTGGATGATGCGTCAAGCAGGACGTTACCTTCCCGATTTCATGAAGCTAAAAGAAAAATATGATTTTTTCACCCGCTGTCAGACCCCAGAATTGGCAACAGAAATTACTGTTATGCCCATCGAACAAGTAGGGACAGATGCGGCCATTTTGTTCAGCGATATTTTGGTGGTGCTTCAAGCCATGAGTATTGAGGTAGAAATGAAAAATAGCGTAGGCCCTTGGCTTCCACATCCTATTGATGGTGAAAGAGCATTGAACAAGGTCATTGTTCCCGACGCCGCCGATGCGTTGAGTTATGTCATTGATGCAGTGAAAATGACCAAAATAGCCTTGGAAGAAAAAGTGCCTTTGATTGGTTTTGGCGGCTCCCCGTGGACCCTACTTTGTTACGCGGTGCAAGGGGAGGGATCAAAGAACTTTGATCGCGCAAAGGAATTTTGTTTTACTCAACCTCAACTCGCTCACCGTTTACTTCAAATGATTACAGACACCACCATCGATTATTTAAAAGCCAAGGTCGAGGCCGGTGTTGATGCAATGCAAATCTTTGACTCTTGGGGAGGATTACTCTCTCCAGCTGACTATGCCGTTTTCTCTTGGCCCTACATCAATCAAATTGTTCAAGCCTTGAAAGACTATATCCCCGTTATTGTCTTTGGTAAAGGATGTTGGTTTGCCTTGAATGAAATGGGGCAGTCGGGAGCCAGCGCTTTGGGTGTAGATTGGACATGTTCGGCTAGAAACGCTCGCTACCTTTCTGGAGGACAAATTACATTACAAGGAAATTTCGACCCCTCGCGTTTGCTTTCACCCATCCCTGTTATCGAAAAAGAAGTAAAAGCAATGATCGATGCCTTTGGGAAAGACCGTTATATCGCCAACTTGGGGCATGGTATTTTACCCAACATTCCGGTGGATCATGCCAAAGCTTTTGTCAATGCCGTAAAGAATTACTCCGAGTAGGTCAATGAAAACAATTTTTTATTCCTATATCGAAACCCTACAAGATCAGATCACCACGGCCATCGAAGGGCTTGACGGGCAAGCGACTTTTCAAGAGGATCTGTGGCAACGCGCTGAAGGTGGAGGCGGACGTACTCGTGTGATTGAGAATGGCGCTGTTTTTGAAAAAGGAGGGGTCAATATTTCTGGTGTTCACGGGCAATTGCCCGAAAGCATGCAGCGCTATCTTAACGTTGAAGACGCGGCCTTTTTTGCCTGTGGATTGAGTTTGGTCTTGCACCCCAAAAACCCCATGGTTCCAACGGTGCACGCCAATTGGCGGTACTTTGAATTGTATGACCAAAACAACAATATTGCCGACCAATGGTTTGGTGGCGGGCTAGACCTTACGCCCTACTACTTGTTTGAAGAAGATATCCGCCACTTTCATCAAACATGCAAGGCCGCCTGCGACCGGCACGATCCACAATTTTATAGCGATTACAAAAAACGCTGCGATCAATACTTTTGGAATACCCACAGGAATGAAGCACGCGGGGTAGGCGGATTGTTTTTTGACTATCTCAAAGCCGATCAGCGACCGATGGACCAATGGTATGCTTTTGTGACCGATGTGGCCGATAATTTTCTCTTGGCCTATAGACCAATTGTTGAAAAAAGAAAAAATCATCCCTACACCGTCCAGCACAGAAATTGGCAAGAAATACGCCGTGGGCGGTATGTAGAATTCAATTTGGTCCACGACAAAGGCACCTTGTTTGGATTAAAAACCAATGGCCGCATCGAAAGTATACTGATGAGCCTCCCCCCTAAAGTGCAATGGCAGTATGACCACACCCCAGTGGAAGGGTCTCCAGAAGCAGCGCTGGTAGACTGTCTTCAGCATCCAAAAGATTGGGTATAAAACCAAGGGAAAATTGTAACTTGAATCCACAATTATCACGCACCCATGAGTACTGTTTCTTTTTTGATCGCTCTCCCTCTCTTGGTTATTTTTTCATATGTATTTGATTTAATTGCTAAACAAACCAAATTCCCTGCAGTGATTTTACTCATGGGTACGGGGATCGTTGCGCGTCTAGTCGCTGGTTTTTACGGGCAAGATCAGTTTGTTTTTTTGAATGATTTGATCCCGGTCTTGGGCACCATTGGACTCATTCTGATTGTTTTAGAAGGGGCCTTGGAATTAGAAATTTCATGGGAAAAATTTCCCATTATCTCCAAAGGTTTCTTGGCCGCAGCTGTGATTTTACTTTTCAACATCATTGGTGTTGCTATGTTTTTTGAATTCATCCTTGGGCTTTCCGCCCAACAAGCGGTTATCTATGCCATTCCATTAAGTGTGATCAGTAGTGCAGTCGCCATTCCCTCCAGTGCAGGGCTTCCAGAAAAACAAAAAGAATTCATCGTCTATGAATCAACTTTTTCGGACATCTTGGGCATCATGGCGTTCAATTACACACTGCGACAATTGGAAAACAATAGCCCCTTGATTGAACTTTCATCGCTCACCACACTTGGTTTGCAGATTTTTGTTGTCATTGCCGTTTCGATTCTCATTACTTACGGCCTATTTCAGTTGCTTCAAAAAATTGATCATCACGTCAAATTTTTTCTCATTCTTTCTCTGTTAATCTTGGTTTACGCAGTGGGTAAAATCTTTCATCTTCCTGCACTGGTGACCATTTTTATTTTTGGACTATTCCTGAGCAACGTACAAAGCCTTCTCCCCAAACGTTTACAAAGAAAAATAGATCTCGATAAAACCCACAAAGGGCTACACGAATTTCATGTGCTTACGGCAGAATCTACTTTCTTAGTCAAAACATTTTTCTTTTTGTTTTTTGGATTTTCTGTTGACGTCTCTGCATTCACATCCGTCACCCCCTTCCTCTATGGATTAGGAATTTTTATCATCATGCTGGGGCTGCGCTATGTCTATTTTTTGATTGTGCGATTTGAATTAAAACCCTCTGCATTGGTGTATATTTCTCCCAGAGGGTTGATCAGTATTTTATTGTTTTTACAAATCGGTAAGCTGGATTTTCTTCCCACCAAAGACGTTGTTGTAGACAGTCAGGTTTTGCTGGTGGTGATCCTACTTTCCATGCTCGCCATGACTAGAGGGACCATGCAAAAGGAAAAAGCGACCCTTGCCGAGGACGCCATCCCAGTGCCCTCATCCCCAGAAAACATCCTTGACAGCCCGCCAGTGGCCGACGATAATAATGAACGTGCCATTGATGTTTTAATGAATGATCCCGTGAACAAAGAACAGGACGATCAAGATGATTCCTCTTCTTTTCCCGCAGCAACAAAAGAATAATATGTTTCCTATCAATCGCCATCGCCGACTCCGACAATCAGCCGCTTCACGCGCTTTGGTTCGTGAGATTACTCTACAACCCACAGACTTTATTGTTCCTCTCTTTGTAGTGGAAGGACAGGGAGTGAAAGAAGAAATTCCATCCATGCCCAACTATTTCCGATACAGTTTGGACTTGATCATGGAAGAAATCGATCTGCTATGGTCGTTGGGTTTGCGTGCAGTATTGCTGTTTGTAAAAGTGCCCGAAAACCTTAAAGACAACACCGGAGCCGAGGCGCTTAACGCAGAGGGATTGATGCAACGATCCATTGCATTGATCAAATCCCATTGCCCTGAAATGATTGTCATGACGGATGTTGCCTTGGATCCGTACTCATCATTTGGACACGACGGTATTGTCGAAAAAGGAAAAATCATCAACGACGCAACCGTCGATGTTCTTGCAAAGATGGCACTGAGTCATGCTCAAGCGGGGGCCGATATCGTAGCACCCAGCGATATGATGGACGGTCGTATAGGATCGATCAGGACACTGCTTGAGAAAGAAGGATTTCATCACACAGGCATCATGAGTTACAGTGCCAAATACGCTTCTTCCTTTTATGGGCCTTTCCGTGATGCCTTGGATTCTGCTCCCGGATTTGGCGATAAAAAAACCTACCAAATGGATTATCACAACCGTGGAGAAGCACGCTCAGAAACCCAACACGACATTGAAGAAGGCGCCGATATTGTAATGGTCAAACCTGGGATCGCCTATTTGGATATTTTGCGTGATATGGCCAATGCGTTCGATACACCCATTGCGGCCTATCAAGTCAGTGGAGAATATGCCATGGTTAAAGCAGCGGCGGCAAAAGGTTGGATCGATGAACAAGCCATTGTTTACGAACAACTGATTGCCTTTAAACGCGCTGGAGCACATTTGATTGCTTCATATTTTGCCAAAGATGTGGCGAAAAAATTGACTGCGCTTTAGGTAATCAACCAGGAGCTATTCGATACACTTTATGCATCGAACCGCAAAACCATAAGCCCGAAACCGGTTCCTCAAAAGAGCCGTCTGTTCCCAAAAACACAAAGCCTTTGCCTTGTCTTGTTCACCAGCACTTGACCAATAATATCCAAACCGACTTGCATGGTAAAGTAGTGCAGAGGTGCCGCTACGATAACCTGTCATGGGAAGTTTGAGAAAACTCTGAAAAGCGGAGGAAGCGTTTTGCCACCCCCTGCTTTCAGCCTCCCACTCTTCTGGAGTAGGCACGCGGTAACCCTTGGGACAAGGGCTGTTTTCAGATTTGCTCCCAGACCACAACCTGCTGTTTTTTGTTTTGCGCCAATCGTGCGGCGGGTATTGTTCAATAATAAAATGAGTGGAGGTAGGGCAATCAGTATTGATTAGGGTCTGCTTATTCAATAATACCCCTTCATCAAAGGTTGACCACAAAACTTTTTGATGCCCGTCGGCTTTTCGTCCCCACTGATACAAATCGCCATAGGCCAAATGATCCCCAGGTTCCTCGGCGACTTGCAAAGCCCCGAGGTTTCTGTCTAGCCATATCCTCTGGGTAATTGGAGAAGTTACCGGCAAATATTCTAAACATTCGTTGTCATAAATTACCTGATCTTCATCGTAGGTCGAAGTCACCAATGTTGTGGTGGCTGGTACTATCATGACCGGCATGGACATCAAGGTGAGCGGACATAGTCCAACGAATAGCAATGTGAAAATGGTGTGCATGGGTGGTTAAGTTCATTCGTTTGTTCTTTGGGCCCCCTAATACTATGCGTATTCAATGAGATGATTAAAAGTAATTATTTTTTTCAAAATTGTGTATAAAACATTAAGGAAATTAACATCTATCCTATTGATTATCATGTTATTTTGTCCCTTCTATTGTTTTTTTGTGTACATTTGATTCATACTATTTTAAAAATCATCTGTGGATATACATTACTTTGAAAGTCCATTGGGTACAATTAAAGTAAGTGGTGATGATGCAGGAATTACGGAGGTGCGTTTTGTCGACGAGCTTCCCAATGAAGGTACTTCGATACCCAATTCTTTGGCCGTTTGTGTGCAACAACTGGAAGAATACTTTTCGGGTGACCGCACAGTTTTTGATGTGACACTCAACCCTCAAGGCACTGAATTTCAATGTCAAATTTGGAATTTATTGCTCCATTTGCCTTTCGGACAAACCATTTCTTACCTCAAATTATCACGGCATTATGGCAACACCAAAGCAGTACGTGCTGTGGCTGCAGCGATTGGAAAAAATCCTATCTTAGTGCTGATTCCTTGTCATCGCGTCATAGGAAGTGATGGCACCCTTGTTGGGTATGCTGGAGGAAAAGAACGAAAAGAACAATTACTACGCTTGGAGGGGTTTCCACAACAAATCTCTTTGCTATAACCAATACTAATGATGAAAAAAATTCTAGCGTTAACATCCATCAGTATCCTTTTGCTGATTGGTGGGCTGTATGCAAGTCCTTTTTATTTTCTCCTTTACGGGGCAAAAATGATGATTGAAACAGGTCGTGACACGGCCTTTATAGGTGATCACATCTATTTTGACAATCGGGTGGTGAAAGCAGCGGATACCGCCACAGACTGGCCCAAACACTTGGCCTATAACCGTATTCCGCTTTCGCCAAAAATGCAAGAGCTACATCAACAGTACGGCAGTGTCGCCCATGTGGTCATCTACAAAGACAGCATACTGCATGAAAGCTACTACGATGGATATTCCGATCAGTCCAAAAGCAATTCCTTCTCCATGTCAAAAAGCTTTGTTACCTCCATGTTGGGAAAGGCCATCATGGAAGGACAGATTGAGAGCTTGGATCAAAAAGTCAGCGATTTCTTGGAAGGGTTCGATCAAGGGTATGCCGCGAAACTTACGGTTGGGGACTTGGCCTCCATGTCGTCGGGCTTGGAATGGAATGAAAAATACGACCTCTCTTTGAATGGAATGATGGAGGCTTATATTTCACCTGACCTTACTCGAGTAATGAAAAAGTCTATAATCACATCACCTCCGGGGGAAGGGTTTCGCTACTTGAGCGGAAACACCCAACTCCTTGCCATGGTATTGCAGGAAGCAACAGGTAAAAACATTAGTGACTATTTTTCGGAAAAATTCTGGCAACCGCTTGGAGCAACACAAGACGCCTTGTGGCAGTTGGACAGTGCCGCCAATGGCATGGAAAAAGCCTACTGTTGTTTTGCCACCAACGCCAAAGATTTTGCCCGCATGGGAAAACTCTACAAAGATTACGGACAATGGGAAGGAGAACAACTGTTGGATTCTACCTTTATAGCAAAAAGCACACAAGCCCGGTTTTCGGAAAGTCCTGAATATGGCTACGGCTGGTGGATGGCCCCCTACAAAGACCAACAAGGTTTCGCCATGCGCGGTCATCTGGGTCAATACGTGATTGTTTTTCCCGAAAGCGACCTCATTATCGTTCGGCTTGGCCACCAAAAAGGGCCCAAAAAAGACGCATTTGGTCCACAAATGTTCCATGATTTAATTGATGAAGGGTTTCAAATGATTGCCCATGTTTCCCAACCTTGACCTACAAAAAATATTATTTCTAGACATCGAGACCGTCCCCGAACAGGCCGATTACAACGACCTTTCGCCAGTTCGCCAGTCGCTTTGGGAAGAGAAAACAAACTACCAGCGCAAAGAGGACGTTAGTGCGGAAGACTTTTATGAACGAGCCGGGATATGGGCGGAGTTTGGAAAAATCATTTGCATCTCTGTTGGATTTTTCGACACCCAAAGTGCACAGCCGCAGTTTCGCATCAAAAGTTTTGTTGGAGAAGAAGAAAAAATATTAACCGACTTCAAATCGCTTTGCGACGGTCACTTCTATTTAAAAAGCCATCTGCTTTGCGCACATAACGGAAAAGAATTCGACTTTCCCTACATCGCTCGTCGCATGGTCATCCATCGAATTGCGCTGCCAAAAATGTTGAACATCGCCGGCAAAAAACCATGGGAAATCCAGCATCTAGACACACTTCAATTATGGAAATTTGGCGATTACAAGCATTATACTTCGCTAAAATTATTGGCTGAAATCTTTGGAATACCTTCGCCAAAAGATGACATTGACGGCAGTGATGTAGCGCGCGTGTATTATCAAGACAATGATCTTGTCCGCATTGTACATTATTGTGAAAAAGATGTACTCACTTTGGCACAAGTTTTTTTAACTTACCTGCGCCAACCACTCTTAGCGGAGCATCAAATTGTATGGTTAAGCCAGTAAGTCCTGTACTAGAAATCAGTAATCTTCATATCGAGATCGATCAACGCTCTGTGATCAAAGGCATTGATTTAACGATCCTACCCAACGAGATTGTCGCTTTGGTTGGTGAATCGGGGAGTGGAAAATCGGTCACCGCTCACAGCATCATGGGACTGTTGCCCAAAAACACTGCACGCATCAGTACAGGAACCCTAAAACTCAATGGGGAACGATTGAATGATTTTACGGCAAAAGCATGGCAATCGCTGCGGGGCAACCGATGTGGAATGGTTTTTCAAGAACCCCAATCGTCTCTTAATCCAAGCATGAAATGTGGGACACAAGTGGCCGAAATTGGGAACCAGCACCTCCATCCTCGACTGGATAACGCAACGATGAAACAACGTATCCTCAACGCGTTTCAAGAAGTGCAATTGGCCGATCCCATTCATGTTTATAATGCTTATCCCCACCAGTTGAGTGGTGGGCAAAAACAGCGGGTGATGATGGCCATGGCCTTGTTTTGCGCCCCGCAATTGCTCATCGCCGATGAACCAACGACAGCCTTGGATGTTGTCGTTCAAAAGGAAATCATCGGCCTATTAAAAAAACAACAACAAAAGAAAGGTATGAGTGTGTTGTTTATTTCCCACGATTTGAACGTTGTTCGTCAATTGGCCGATAAAATTGCCGTAATGAAAGCGGGAAAAATCGTCGAGTTTGCGACAAAAGAACAACTGTTTCGCCATCCCCAACACCCCTATACCAAAGGGTTGCTCAATGCCCGACCTCCTCTAGACAAAAGGCTCGTTCAGCTTCCTACCCTCCAACACTTCTTGGAAGGAAGTTTTCAGCCAAAAGTTGAAACAACTGCCGCACGAAAACAGCGACAAGCTAGCATGTATGATTCTCCACCGGTTTTAGAGATTAAGGGTGTTGCAAAAAACTACACCAATTCAGCGGGTCTATGGAGCAAAAAAACAGAAAAAAAAGCATTAACAGACATCCATTTTAACCTTTACCCCGGTGAAACTCTCGGGGTTGTTGGAGCATCGGGTTGCGGAAAATCTACCTTGGCAAAAATGTTGGTTCAACTGCTTCAACCCAACGAAGGAAAAATTTTATGGAAAGGGAAGCCGATTGAGACCAACAACAGTAGCCAAAAAGCCCTTTTACGGAAAAAAATTCAGCTCATTTTTCAAGATCCATTGGCTGCGCTTCACCCGCAAAAAACGGTCGCCCAAATGCTAGACGAGGTGTTACGCGTCCACACTTCCAAAGACAAGAAGCAACGCACTTCAACCATTCAAGCTTTGCTTGCACAAGTCGACCTCGCCGAAGGTTTTGCCGTTCGCTATGCGCATCAACTCTCCGGGGGGCAACGTCAACGGGTAGTTATTGCCCGGGCTTTGGCGCTTGAACCAGAGGTGCTGATTTGCGACGAATCTGTAGCTGCTTTGGACATATCTGTTCAGGCACAAGTGCTCAATTTGCTCAACACACTAAAGACTACCCTAGGGTTGTCCTTGCTTTTTATCTCTCACGACTTGTCGGTGGTAAAACACATGGCCGACCGGATATTGGTCATGAATCAAGGAAAAATCGTTGAAGAAAACGAAGCCGACCAACTCTATGCCCAGCCCCAAACAAAAGTCGCCAAAACGCTCATAGAAGCGATTTTATAGATCCGTAATACCGCTGAACTTTATGCCACAAAACGTTGAACCATCAAGTGTTTCCTGACTACGGCGCTGGGTTGGGTATTTTTTCCTGAACAGCGTCAATGGCTTTGAGCACTTCTTTTGGAAGCGTCGTTTCTACCGATCGAATATTTTCCTCCAGCTGTTTCAGGTTGGTCGCACCAATAATATTGGAGGTAACAAACGGTTGATCCGTCACAAAAGCCAAGGCCATTTGCGTAAGCGAAAGATCGAATTGTTGTGCAATTTGGTAATACTCTTCGGTCGCTCGAATACTGTTTTCGCCATTGAATCGGGCTAAGTTGGGAAATAATTTAAAACGCGAACGCTCGGGCATTCCGTGGCGATATTTCCCTGTCAAACGACCAAAACCAAGAGGCGAATAAGCCAATAATCCCATTCCTTCGCGCAGACAAATTTCACTGTTGCCTACTTCGAACAAACGATTGAGGAGATTGTAAGGATTTTGAACCGTAATCATTTTGGGGTATCCTTTTTGGGCCAAAGACAAACAGCGATGCAATCCCCAGGGGGTTTCGTTGGAGAGGCCAATGTGTTTGATTTTCCCCTCGTCGATGAGTTCTTTTAGCGTGGATAAAATTGCTTCAAAGTTGTCTTCCCAAGGATCATTACTCGGCGCACCTTTGTACCCCCGCACACTAAAAAAATTGGTTTTTCTTTCCGGCCAATGCAATTGATAGAGATCAATATAATCAGTCTTCAAGCGTTTCAAAGAACCCTCAAGGGCGGCACGAAGGTGCTTGGGACTGAAGTGCTCATGGTCGCGAATGTGCGCCGTATAGTCGCCCGATCCGGCAATTTTTGACGCAAGAATAATTTCATCTCTTTTACCAGTTTTCTGAAACCAAGTCCCCAGAATACGTTCCGTATCGGCATAGGTTGCCGCTGTAGCAGGAACGGGATACAGTTCTGCAGTGTCAAAGAAATTGATGCCGTGTTCAACAGCCATATCCATTTGGGCATGCCCTTCTTCTTCTGTGTTTTGATTGCCAAAGGTCATTGTCCCCAAGCAAATTTTACTGACTTTAATATCAGTACTCGGTAATGTAGTGTATTTCATAAACTAGTTTACATCTTGTAATAGTGCCGCAATTTTATCCAATTTGGGTGCAAGAATAACCTCAATACGACGGTTTTTCGCTTTACCTTCGGCAGATTTATTGCTGGCAACGGGAAGGTATTCTCCCCTCCCTGCAGCGGTCAGGTTTTCTGGTTTTATTGTGTGTTGATCCAACAATAGCTTCACAATCGAGGTGGCCCTTTTGGTGGAAAGATCCCAGTTACCACTAAGGTTCTCGTTCCCAATATAGGGGTCGGTATCGGTGTGTCCTTCGATCAAAATAGCAATGTTGGGATTGTTGGCCAGCACCTGCCCCAACTGATCCAAAGCTTGTTTGCCTGTGCGCCCCACCGTCCAACTTCCTGATTTGAACAAAAGTTTATTTTCCATGGAAACATAGACCTTCCCATCGCGTTGTTCGACCGACAGTCCATTGCCTTCAAAACTATCCAGTGCGGTGGTGAGGGTCGTTTTTAAAGCGGTCATTAGTGCGTTGTTTTCACCGACCAAGCGTTCGAGTTCTTCGACTCTGGCAATGCGGGTCGACAATTCTTTTTGCAGAGAATCAAGTTGAAAGCGCTCTGCAGACAATTCTCCTTCCTTGATCTGAATTTGGTCCAGCAAACTTCGGTTCTTCTCTATGCTGGCATTAAGGGCATCACTACTGTTTTCTTCCAAGGCCGTATACTCCTCACGAAGCTTGGACAATGTCCCGGAAGTTGTGGCCAAAAGTTGACTCTGTTTCTCATATTGCTGCACCATTTCTCCATAGTGATAGCGCAAGGAGTCATAGTTTTTAATCAGGGTATCGTGTTGGGTGACCAAAGCACTGTGTTCGGTTTTTAGGTCGGCATAGCGGGTTTCTATTTCTTTAAAAATTTTGGTCGACACACAAGCCGAGAACAGAAATGGGACAAAGAGGAGGAAGATTTTTTTCATGGTCTTATGTTATGGTTTAAATGCGAGTTCAACAACAACGGGGCAATGATCGGAGTGCTTGGCCTCGGGAAGCATGTAAGCCCGAGAAATATTTTGTGCGAGTGGGTTGCTTACAAGGGCATAGTCAATGCGCCATCCTTTGTTATTGGCGCGGGCATTGGCACGGTAACTCCACCAACTGTAGTGATGTGGAGCAGTATTGAGGTGGCGAAAAGAATCGATAAATCCATTGTGAAGAAACCCGTCCAACCAGGCTCTTTCTTGCGGCAAAAACCCCGACACATTTTTATTGCGCACTGGGTCGTG
>WTJN01000076.1:0-5842 GCA_011526265.1 Candidatus Arcticimaribacter sp.
CACTTTTCCCATCGCGGCCATGGCCGTTGTTCCATCCTCCATTGGCACCCATTCAAAGACACAGTTGGATAAAAATGCCGCCAATTCCTTTTCATCAGGATGATCGATCGCTATTCCATTTTCAAGCATGCCGTGGGCAACAACGCGAAACATATAGCCCGTGTCCACATAGTGGTAGCCCAACCGAGCGGCCAACAACTGAGACAAGGTGCTTTTCCCGGTTGACGCATACCCGTCGATAGCGATTACTTTTGCGTTCATTGGGCGAAGATAAGGCACTTGAAAAGATTTTCTGTGTTTAACCTCATGGACAATACTTTCAAAATCGAGCGACCAATCGGGGCCGTCGACAGCAATTGAACTCACGCTGATCGTGGCCAAAGGCAGGTCATCGAAAGACGTGTCAGTCCCATAGAGCTGTTGCAAAGCCAAGGGCGTAAAAGGCAATTCTTCTTTGTGGTACTTCACAATTTGTCGCTGGCTTGGGGACTTTTTAGTAAAAATGCGAAAATCTTCCTGCCGCTTTTTCCACCACGACAAAGGATAAAGGGTACTCGATGACCACAGGTGAGTCGCCGCAGGATCCAACGCAGTGACATGCAACTGCTGTTCGTCCCAACGAATTTCACGAAAATCTCCCTCCTGATAGACCAAAAAGGTAAAAGGCTCCATGCCTTCAAAGGCAAAGTTGCTTAAAAAAGCATCAATGTTCTTGGAGGCAAAAAAAGCCAAGCACATCTTTCCCCGACTCAGGCGATACCTTTCTTTGCGCTGATGCGGAACAAAAGCACCATTCAAAATACAAGCGAAACGTTGATGGGTAGACAAGGCAAACCAGGTGCCTTTGGCTCCTTCGTCCTGCGGATAATAAAGAGCTTGCGCTCCATTCGCCTCCTCTACGAGGGTATGCGCTGCACGGTCGGGTGCCTCATCACGATTCGAACTAAACACGAAACCGTTGGCCGTGGGGACATAGGTAACGGTACACATTTACACTCCCAAGTTTTTGGCGTGTTTCACTTTTTTGTCCGTCATTGCCAAGGTGAGAACTTCCCCCATTTCTTTGACAAAATGAAAATTCAGGCCTTTGAGATAATGGGCGTCAATTTCTTCAATGTCTTTTCGGTTGCTTTCTGAAAGGATGATCTCTGTGATTTTGGCGCGCTTTGCGGCGAGAATTTTTTCTTTAATTCCGCCTACGGGCAATACCTTCCCACGAAGAGTGATCTCTCCCGTCATGGAAAGATTTTTCTTCACCCGTTTTTGGGTAAGCAACGAGACCAAGGACGTAAGCATGGTGATTCCCGCACTAGGACCATCTTTGGGAGTGGCACCCTCGGGGATATGGATATGGATGTTGTACTGATTAAAAGGAAAAGTGTCCAAACCAAGTTGTTCTGCATTGGCCTTGATGTATTCCAAGGCGATTGTGGCCGATTCTTTCATGATTTTTCCCAAATTCCCAGTGATCGAGAGCTGTCCTTTTCCTTTGGACAGTGCCGATTCGATGAACAATATGTCTCCACCCACTGCCGTCCAAGCCAAGCCGACCACCACCCCGGCAGTGGCATTGTTTTCATAGCGATCGCGGGTTACCCGTTGCGGACCAAGAATGGTTTTTACATCCCCCAATTTGGGTTTGGAAACATAGTCTTCCTCCATGGCGATGGATTTGGCGACATAGCGGACTGCTTTTGCAATTTGTTTTTCTAAACCACGAACGCCCGATTCTCGGGTATACCCCTCAACAATGCCTTCAAGCACCGCTTTATTCAACGTCAAACGACCGTTTTCCAAGCCGTGCTCTTTGAGTTGCTTGGGCAAAAGATGTTCTTTGGCAATCATCGCTTTTTCCTCAATGGTATACCCATTGACTTCAATGATTTCCATACGGTCGCGCAAGGCTGGTTGGATTGGGCCTAAACTATTGGCCGTGGCAATAAACATCACCTTTGACAGATCATAACCATACTCCAAAAAATTGTCATAGAAGGCAGTGTTTTGTTCGGGGTCCAGCACTTCCAACAAGGCAGACGAAGGATCGCCTTGTGCACTGATGGACAGCTTATCGATCTCGTCGAGAACAAAAACAGGATTGGAGGTACCGGCCTTTTTAAGACTTTGGATGATTCGTCCTGGCAAAGCCCCGATATAGGTCTTTCGATGCCCGCGAATCTCGGCCTCGTCGCGCATGCCTCCTAAAGAGATACGCACATATTCCCGACCCAATGCTTCTGCGATGGACTTGCCCAAGGAGGTTTTCCCTACTCCTGGAGGGCCGTAAAGGCACAAAATGGGGGATTTCATGTCGTTGCGTAATTTTAAAACCGCCAAATACTCGATGATTCGCTTTTTTACCTCGGCCAATCCATAGTGATCGCGATCTAAAATCGATTGTGCACGTTTGAGATCAAACAAATCCTCGGAGTAGTTGCCCCAAGGGAGTTCCAAAAACAAATCGAGGTAATTGCGCTGAACGGAATATTCCGCCACTTGCGGGTTCATGCGTTGCAATTTCATCAGTTCCTTGTCGAAGTGCTGGGCAACCTCTTGCGTCCATTGCTTTATTTTTGCGCGCTGACGCATTTCCTCGACCTCCTCCTCATAGGAAACACCCCCCAGTTCTTCTTGAATGGTTTTCATTTGTTGGTGGAGGTAATATTCCCGCTGTTGTTGATCCAAATCATTACGTACCCGACTCTGGATGTCGTTCTTCAATTCCAGCTTTTGATGTTCAACATTCATGTACTCGAGACACAAAAGGGCCCTCTCATTGATGTTGGTTGTTCCAAGAATCCCCTGCTTTTCTTTGACCGAGAGATTCATGTTGGACGACACAAAGTGAATTAAAAAGGGTTGGCTCTGGATGTTTTTTATGGCAAATGAAGCCTCGCTAGGGATGTTCTGATTATCTTGAATGATCTTCAAGGCCAGTTCTTTGATCGATTCTACCACGGCTTGAAACTCGGGTTGCAATAACATCGATCGGTCCTCGTCTACCGGACGAATACTCGCTTGTAGGTAGGGTTCCTCTGTAATAACCTCCTCCAATTCAAAACGTTTCTTCCCCTGAATGATAATGGTGGTATTTCCATCGGGCATGGTCAATACGCGTAAAATCTGAGCAACGGTACCCAGGCGATAAATATCTTGCACACCCGGGTCCTCAATCCGTTCGTCTTTTTGGGCAACAACGCCAATGACCTTGTCGCCCTTGTTCGCATCCTTTATGAGTTGGATGGATTTGTCTCGCCCAACGGTAATCGGGATGACCACCCCAGGAAAAAGAACGGTATTCTTCAGCGGTAAAATCGGCACTGCTGCCGGCAGTTCTTCGGACTCTAGCGCTTCTTCATCTTCCGAAGTTAACAAGGGAATCAAATCGGCTTCCCCTTCGATATCACTAAGTGACAAATTGTCTATCGCGCTAAATATTGGTTTTGTCATAGGTATATGTCGGACAAAATGTCATTCGTATGACATCTCTCCCTGTGTTTAAAATGTTCTACCCTAAAAGGTCAAGAGTTGTGCCAAAAAAATGTAATGAAAAGTGTAACAATTGACAAAGAAGCATTTCTTATGCATAGATTGTCTAAACAATATGCTGACACAACTGTCGATTGATCATTTATTGAAACGTTGCAAAAAGCAAGACCAGAAGGCTCAACTGGAAGTCTATCGTCGATTTCATGGCATGATGTATCACAGTGCATTGCGCATTGTCGGTCATCCCGAAGATGCGGAAGACGTGATGCAGGAAAGTTTCTTGGCAGCCTTTGAGAAACTGGAGCAGTACCAAGGGCAGAACCGCTTTGGCGGTTGGCTCAAGCAAATCACCATTCGCAAAGCCATCCATCACGCCGCCAAGCAAGCCAAAATGAGCCATTCCCCGGATGGGACATTAGAAATAGAAGCAGGAGAAACCGCGATAGCCATCGCAGAAGAAGCCACGTCAAAAATCCAACAGCTGCATGCTGCGCTTTACCAACTTAACCCACGCTATCGGCAAGTCATTTGTTTGCACTACTTGGAGGGAATGGATCAGGAAGAAATCTGTGGATTGATGGATTTACTTCCGGGAACCTACAGAACGCTCATGTCGAGAGCCAAAGAACAATTAAGAAAAAAAATGAACGATCATGGAATGGGATAACATCTTTGACGACTACCATCGAAACGAAAAAAAAGCACTCCCTCCCGAGGGACACACACAACGATTTGAACAACGGTTGAACAGCAACAAGCAAAAATCGCCACTGCGTTGGTGGGGCATTGCCGCAAGTTTTGCATTACTGTTGGGCATTCAGCAATTTACTTCCACCCTACCCAATCAAAAAGCCCAAGAACTCGAGCACTATTACGCTGGGGAAGTAAATCAAAAAATAAAGACCATCGAAACCCGCTTTGGTCAGCATCACACCGCTACCATCGAAGAAATCAAGAAAAAGATTGCTGTCTTGGATCGTGAGTATCAAACCCTGGTTGAGCGCTTTGAAAATAACCACCAACACCCACGACTCATGAAAGCGATGACACAAAATCTTGCACAACGCTTGCAACTCCTTACAGAATTGGAAAACAAACTTTCAGAACAACAACATAAAAACAATAGCAATGCAACAATTTAAACGCTACTCTACCCTATTCCTCCTTTTGGTTAGCAGTGTGCTCCTGGCCCAAAATCGAGAAAAACAAATCCGCAAAAACTTTCCTTTGTCCAGCGATGGACAGGTGAAAATAGAAAACAAGTTTGGAAGCGTCGAATTCAACACTTGGGAAAAAAACGAAATCAATATCGTGGTAGAAATGACCGTGAAAAATGGGAGCGATGAACGTGCAGCGGCTTTTTTAAATGACATTGAAATCGTGTTCGAACACAATCCAGAAAGCGTCAGTGCCATTACAAAACTGCCCAGCGGAAGCAAACAATGGTTTAGAAACATTTTTAGTTTTGGTAAAAAAAATCTCAACTACGCCATTAACTATACCATCCAGTTGCCCAAAACAGCAGGTGTAAACGTTTACAATGAGTTTGGAGACATTCTCATCGATACCCTGCAAGGGCAGGCCACGATTGATTGCGAATTTGGCAATCTTGAAGCGGAAGCCCTCCTGCACAAAAACAATGTGGTTGAGCTTGAGTTTTCATCCAAATCCTTCATCAACCAATGGAATGGAGGAAAAATTAAAGCCGCCTTTTCTGACCTCGTCGTTGAAAAAGCACAGGCCATTGAATTGACTGCAGAACACACAAAAACAACGCTTGGTCAAATCAACTCCTTGATCATGGACCTCGAATACGGAAATTTAGCCGTTGAACAGGCCGTTGATTCTCTTCAGGGAAAGGCAGAGTTTTTAAATGCACGCATTGAAAAAGTAACCCATCACAGCAATCTAAGAACAGAATTTGGAAAATTGCGCATCAACGAAATCGGCCCCAAAACAAAAGAATTCATCCTTCGGACAGAATTTACAGGGGTGCGTTTAGGCCTCCATCCTGCATGGGCCTTTGTCTATGACTTTACGTATTTGTTTACCACCATCAATAGCGATATTGAATTAAACCACAGCAAAACCGTCATCGACAATAACCTTCACCACCATGAGGGCATTCAAAAGACCGCAGAAAATGTCTTTACGATCAATGCTGAATTTGGAAATGTTAAACTCTTCAATAGCACAAAACAATGAAAATGAAATACACTTTACTCGCAATACTTTTACTTCTTACCACCGTAACATTGCATGGACAACGCCGGCGAGGGAATGGCACTATTGTGATAGACACACGCCCCATTGAAAATTTTACCCAACTCAAGGTCAGTGGAGCGTTTAAGGTGCA
>WTJN01000076.1:5942-7666 GCA_011526265.1 Candidatus Arcticimaribacter sp.
CTTCCACCGAAGTCAACAATGCCGGCAGCGGATCCGTCCGACTATCGGGGTCAACACAAAAACTTGAAGTCGCCCAAAGCGGATCGGGTGCGGTGATTTTGGACCAATTGGCTGCGGAAAATGCCCATGCGCACTTGGCGGGCTCTGGAGAGATTCGCCTGTGGGCCACAAATGTGCTCGATGCCGCTGTTTCCGGTTCTGGACGGATTCGCTACAAAGACACGCCAACGGCAAAAATAAAGACCAAAATTGTCGGATCAGGGAATATTCGACCGTTTTAACCCAGTGCCGGTTTGCGGTTGACCCGCAAGAGCAACAGCCCCCCAAGAAGAAAAAACAGGGTGAAAAAGACAATCGAATTGCGCATGCTACCCGTAATTTGATCAATGGCGCCAAAAAGAAACATCCCGATGATAATGCCTATTTTTTCTGCCACATCATAGAAACTAAAATAGGAAGTAGTGTCCTCTGTTTCCGGTAAAAACTTTGAATAGGCCGCACGGGAAGCCGTTTGGAGGGCGCCCATGACCAAACCAACAAAACCCGCCACCAGATAGAATTGAATGGGCAGGTAGATAAAGTATGCCACAATACAAATGATGACCCAAATCACATTGATGACCACCAGTGTAGGGATATTGCCAAAACGAACTGAAGCCCTGGCCGATAGTTCGGCACCTACAATGGCCACCAACTGAATGAGAAGAATACTAACGATCAACCCCATGGTCTTTTCACTGCTCGACCCCCAGGCAATTTCCTCTTCCCCAAAATAGGCAGCCACCAACATCACCGTTTGCACAGCCAAGGAATAAACAAAAAAAGCCGTTAAGTAACGTTTCAAAGGAAAATTACCAGCCATTTGACGGTAGACGGTGCGCAATTCACGAAATCCATTCCAAAAAATAGAGCGCGTGATCTTCTCGTTATTTTTATTTCCTTTTGGCAAGTGATAAAACGAATACTGACTGAACAGTGCCCACCAAATACCGACCGAGACAAAGGAATATTTCATGGCCAACATGGCCGCCGCTTCGGGAGTTCCTTCAATGCCGTATAGATCGGGTTTCATCACCATGGACAAATTGAAAAGCAACAACAAAACACTGCCCACATAACCCAAGGTGTAGCCCTTGGCACTAGCCCGATCTTGCTGGTCGGGAAAAGCCACGTCGGGTAAATACGAATTATAAAACACCAGACTGGACCACAAGCCAATCATTGCAGCAAAATAAAAAAACAATCCCCAATAAATATTGTCTAAATCAAACCAATACAAACCAATGCAGGAAAGCGATCCCATGTAGACAAAAAACTGCATGAACTTTTTTTTGTTGCCAATAAAATCAGCGATGCCCGAAAGCAAGGGAGAAATAAATGCCACCACCAAAAATGCACAGCCCGTAACAAAGCTGATCATCGCGGTGTTTTTTACTTGATATCCCAAGAAAGGAATGAGGTTGGATTCCACAAAAAGGGCAGCGTAATAAATGGGAAAAACTGCTGAAGAAATGACCAGTGAATAAACAGAGTTTGCCCAGTCGTAAAATGCCCAGGCATTGATCAATTTCTTATCTCCTTTTTGCAATGCCTTCTTCGTCATATTCGTTCTTTTGGTTGCTAATTTAGTTCGAACAATATACAATCTTTTTTGAGGACAGGGTTGGTTTGCCCAAGAAAATGAAGATAAACCTCCACACAGTGAAAGTGAAACAAAAAAGAAT
>WTJN01000075.1 GCA_011526265.1 Candidatus Arcticimaribacter sp.
CCTTAAAAATTAGTTAAATAAATTTAGTGGAGTAATTCGAAATAGCCACGAAGCAGCATCGTTCTTGCCGACACCACGAAATTTAACTTCCGGGAAGTTTTTTTTCTTCACGGGACAGGGCCACCAATTTATCAATGCGTGCTTGTCGGGTTTTTGCAGTCTTTGCCAGCTTTAGCCACCGCAAAACAAACCGCTTGGAAGAAGGATTTATGTGGGTGAAAAAATGCGCTGCTACGGGAAAAACGTCCAATGCTTTTTTCAAATCTTCTGGAATGATTAAACGGTCCACATCGTCCATAAAATCCCAAAGCCCCAAGGCTTTGGAATGGCGGATAGCCGCTTCACCTGCATCGTGCATCAGCCCCTTTTCTCTAAGAAGCACAACGCGTTTTTTATATGAAAGCGCCCAATGCTGTGCCTTGCGGGGAGAAATCAATTGCATGGTTTTATCAGCATCTAGTTTTTTGCGCACACCGTCGATCCAGCCGTAACTGAGTAAGGCATCCAATACCTCATCCCGAGAAACATAGCGCTCTTGATCTGTTTTTTTATAGGTGACCAACCAAACGCTTTCTTGCTGTGCGTGGTGTTCATTCAACCAATCGCGTAAGGCATTGGCTGAAGTAATCGTCACCCATGCGATTTCCATTTTCATGGGCAAAGCATGCTAGTCAAGTTGAAGAAGTGAAGCCAGCTGTTGATGGACATCATCCCAGTGGGCTTTAGCCACTCCCTTGGCTGTTTTTCGCTTGTTTTTGGTCCATTTGTATATGCGCATGAGCTCTGCACGCGCCGAAGCACGGAGATCAGACTGACTCGCATCGATGGTAGTGTATCCTCCATACCGCCGTTGATTCTCGCTCAGTTTTTGTTCTTCATTGAGCAAATAAGTCAGGCGTTCAATGTGCGCACGTTGCAAATTTCTTCGGTAGGTGTCTGGTGTTTGTCCTTGTCGAAGCTCGCGCCACAGTCCATCGGAAAGATCTTTCATCAAGGCAAACAAGTCATAGGCTTGCGCGCCGTTGAGCGCTTGATTTTCAATCACCCGAGCCAACCGATCAAAACTCAACAGATTGTTGAGGGTGCGTACTTGCAAACCGCGAATTTTTTCGACCGCCCCAGCCGCTTTTGTTTTCGCAATAATGGTTTTGTCCAGCATCCAGGTTGGCGTGGTAAACAGTTGTTGGTGTAAAAACGATAAACTGCTTTTCTGTCGGTCTTTGGGAACATGGGTAAAGACTTCACCCGCTTGTTCGTAGGTTTTATTGAACTGATAAACCCCGCCTATGTTGGCCGTGACGTGGCCCATGTAGCGATTGAACTGACTGAACACTTGGTTGTATAAAGTCCCCAAATCATCGTAATTTTTGCCTTCTTCATAGGTCCATTGAATCAATTGTGGAACGATGCGTTTCAAATTGGCAATGCCATAATTGCTGGCTTTTACGGCATCATCTCCCAAATCTTCGGTTTGCGAAGAGGGATCGATGACCGGGCGTTGTTGACGGCCAAATCGATACATTGGGTCATCGGCTCGCTCGATGATCCATTGATTTAAGAGCGCTTTTTCCTCTTCTGGTGAGCGATCCAAAATGGGACGATATCCCCAGCGAATGGCGTGTTTGTCATAGGGCCCAACGTTGGGCATTAAAGACACCGCTCCGTCGCCAGGTTGGGCGACATAATTGAAACGAGCATAATCCATAATGGAGGGTGCAGTCCCGTATTTTTGGGTAAAACTCACCGAGCGTAGAGAATCTACAGGATAGGCAACACTACTTCCCATATTGTGTGGAAGGCCAAGGGTGTGCCCCACCTCGTGTGCCGAAACAAAACGAATAAGTCGCCCCATGATTTCGTCTTTGAACGCCACGCCTTGGGCTTCATCGTTGATGGCCGCTGTCTGTACAAAATACCAGTTGCGCAATAAGGTCATTACATTGTGGTACCAATTGATGTCTGATTCCAGAATTTCTCCAGAGCGAGGGTCGCTCACGTGAGGGCCATTGGCATTGGGAATGGGAGAGGCAAGATAGCGCACCACCGAATATCGAACATCCTCGGGCGACCATTCAGGATCTTCCTCCACCGATGGAGGGTCTTTGGCGATAATGGCTTGCTTGAATCCTGCCGCTTCAAAAGCAACTTGCCAGTCTTCGATGCCTTGCTTGATGTATTTGCGCCATTTCTCTGGAGTGGCTCGGTCGATATAATAAACAATCTGTTTTTTTGGTACGACCAATTCCCCGGCTGCAAATTTTGCACGGTCTTCTTCCTTAACTTCCAATCGCCAACGATCGAGGTAGGTTACCGTTTTACTTTCTTGATTGGGCAGTCCATAATCCACTTGACTGCGAGCAAACCACCCGACACGACGATCATAATAGCGCCGTTTCATTGGGTTCTCGGGCAACAAAATCATGGAGTTGTTGATCTCTACCGAAAACGCCTGAAGGCTTTGATTCGATGGCGGTTCCGTTGACTTGTATGTCTTTACATGGCGTGCTTCAATATTCAATGGGTAGGCCTTGATGGACTCGATATACGAGCGCTTGGTGTCTACGCTACTGATCTTGTAACGCTTTTTATATCTGGAGGAAATCCCCAAGGTTTTCACATCGTCCTTGAACAATTTTGTCACATCGATAAGCGCTGTAGGAGAAAGGCTGTCCCCGCCCTTAGCCGCTATGGGGAAACTGGCAATGATGGGTTCGAAATTGGAGTTTTCGACGGCCTCATGAATGGGGAGGCTGTCTGCTGCAACATTTTCATAGGAAACGATGCGCAACAGCAACTGCTTCCGCTTTTTGACCCATCGTACAACTTGTGTGTTTTGCTTTCCTCCACCAAACCCTAATCCGTTGGCGGTTTTGGCGATGCGGGTAACCATCAACATTTCCTTGCCCAACAACGCATCCGGAATTTCGTAGTAAAACTTTTCGTCTACTTGATGCACGGTAAAGAGACCCTGATCACTGATGGCCTTGTCAGTAATGATTTCCTCAAAGGATTTCTCTTTCTTCTCTTTTTTATTTTTTTTGGAGGCGTCTTGTGCTTGACCTTGAGTACCCACAAAGATCGTGAGTAGCGCTGCAAAGAAATACTTTTTCATAATTATAGTAATCGTTTTTTGAACACTCAATATAGCTTTATTTTGAAGAACTAACGCCATGTTAAAAGCTAAGGTTTCAACACATCATCCACATAAAAAAGAGACGGTAATAGACATCCGATTTCTGCAGCATCAAACCGTTACATCAAAACAACAAATAGTGCGAGAATTGCACCCATCAATAGGGCCGCCCATAAGAGGTAATTCTGATACCATGGTAGGGCTTGATTGTCCTGGTGAATGAGGTGTTTTTGATAGGTAAATCGTGCGATGACTTCTTCCGCAGGGGGTGATTTCATTCGACTTAAGACAATAAATATCACTGCCGAAAAAGCAACCACAACACCCGCGGTGATGGTGAAATGTAAGGGCCACCATCCCAACTGCTGTAAAACAAACAACACGATGCCCAGCAAGGTCCCAATGATTAGGGTCATGAAAGCGCCAAAACCGTTCCCTTTTTTGTCAAAAACCCCCACCAAAAACAAGACAACAATGGGCGGAACAAAAATGGTATACATCTGTTGCAAATACATCCATATCCCATCAAAATATTGGATCATTGGCGCCCAAAGCGCTGCGATACACATGAATATAAAGGTGGTAATTTGCCCATAGCGCATCAATTTTTTTGGAGCCATTTTTGGAGAATTGGGTTGAATAAAATCCATGACCACCAGGGTCGATGAGGCATTGAGTGTAGAATCAACACTGGACATGATTGCCGAAATGAGTCCAGCAAGAACCAACCCAATCACCCCTACCGGAAGCGACTTGACCACCATGATTGGATAGACCATATCGGGGTTGTCAATCCCCGAATAGATACTGAGTGCCATGGCCCCCGGCAGCACAATGATAAAAAGAGGAACAAGTTTGAGAAAACCCCCAAGAAGAACGCCCCATCGCGCATGGCGCAAGTCTTTGGCTCCCAATACGCGTTGTACAATATATTGATTGGTCGACCAGTACCAAAAGCCCAATAACGGAACCCCTAAAAAGAGACCGGGCCAAGGCAAAGTTGAATCATCCAACGGGCGATAGATAGAAAAATGACCTTCAGGAACAGCCGCCAACACCCGCTCCCAAGAGAAATCAATTTGCTCAAAGAGGATATAGGTCAACAACAAACTCCCGAAAATCAAGACAATGGCTTGCAGTGCATCGGTATAGACGACGGCTTTTAACCCACCAAAGGCCGTGTAAATACCAGCAAAAAAAGCCAGCGCAAGTGTCGTTTGCCATATCACCAATCCCGGGAAAAAGGTCTTTAGTACAATGGCGCCTGCATATAGCCCCCCAGCGGTTTCAACCAAAATACTGGTCAGAATGGTCACCACCGAAAAAAAGACCTGCGATCGTCGATCGAAGCGCAATGCTAGAAACTCAGGAATGGTTGTGATTTTAGCATTCAAATACAACGGAACAAAAACTAGCGCAGCCAAAATCAACGGTAAACCCGAAATCCATTCGTAGACAGAGGTAACAATTCCACTGGAATAGGCAGCCCCTGTAAGCCCAATGATGGTTGAACTAGAAATATTGGAGGCAAAAAGAGAAAGACCGATCACCCCCCAAGTAAAACTTCGTCCTCCCAAGAACAAATCTTCTTCGGTTTTGGTGGTGCGGCTCACCCAAAATCCAAGGGCCATGACCACAATAAAATAAACGGCAATAACCCCCAAATCGAGGCTGCTGATCTGTGCTTCCATAGGTCTAAATTCGACCAAGAAGATAACAAAATTTATCCATCATAAAGAATTGCCCTACACAGTAGTAAAAAGATCCGTAAGGGTTTTGCGCACTTTGGCTGTGTGTTGTGTCTCATCATCATCACTGCGGTAACCAATGGCCAAGACAACCACCGAACGAAGTCCTTTTTTGTCCAGCCCCAAGAGGCGATCAAAAGATTGATTGTCAAACCCTTCCATCGGTGAAGCATCAATCTGCTTCAATGCACAAGCAACGATGGCATGACCCAAAGCAATATAGACTTGCCGCGCCATCCACTGCAATTGTGCTTCGGGCGATTTTTTTTGGAGAGCATTAAAAATATCCTCTTCCATGGATTGAAGCGTCTCAACAGCGACCCCTTGTGCATCGGCTTTTCGTTTTGCATAAGCCGCCACGTCTTCTCTGGTGAAAGTACTACGGTGACAGAAAACAAAAAAATGCGCAGCATCGGTCACTTGTGACTGCCCATAGGCCTGTGCGCGCAGTTTTTCTCTAAGGGGCTTGTCCCGAACGTCCATTACTTCAAAAAGTTGTAGACCAAAAGACGAAGGGGCCAACTGTATGGCTTTTTTAATGTCGTCAATGTCCGAAGAACTCACTGGCTTGTCGGCAACATATTGCTTGGCAGCGTAGCGCCACTGTAATGCGTCTATTAATTGCATGTATTGATTGTTTATATTTTCATTGATAATAGGTGATGTAAATTACAACTATTCAACACAATAAGGGATGAGTCACTAAAAATTCACGATAAGTTATTTCTTTTTTGTGTAACAAAATTTAAGCCCGTGACTCTTATCAATAAAGTAAATTCCGATGAAAAATTATTTCCTCATTTTCCTCGCCTCAGCATTTCTCTCCAGTTGTGTTGCGGTAAAATTTCCAAATGAAATCACCGTCCATCTCGAATTACCCGAAGAGATGCAAGAAGAACAAATCGAGCGTTTGATCGACGAAATTCACCTCGCAGCCAAGGGGTCAAAAGTACGAACCCGAGTCAACATAACTTCCGATAAAAATTGAAACGGCTTATTGCGGTCGTTCAGTGTTGTTGACCCCTTCGTTCGAAAAAACTATGAGCGTTTGAAGAGCAGTGCCACCGAAGACCCCAACACAATAAAGGCTTGTAGAAAAACAGCGTCAAACTGTCCCAAATAAATGTGGGTCGCTATTGCACCCACCATGGTAGCAATGGCGGCCAAAGCCGCGTATTTTCTCACGGAAGACAAAAGTAAACCAACCGCTACAAACAATTCCTGAACGCCGATGCCCATCATGACTTCATGCCCGTAGCCCCCAGTGAGCTGATCAAAAAATGCATACAAATAAGGCAACCCGTTGCCCGTAAACTTGTAAGGAAGTGTGGCGGCCAAAATGAGGGCCGGTAAGAAATGTAAGTATTTTAAAAGTGTCTTCATTTGTTCTCTGGGTTTATGCGTTGTCGATATGGATTTACTTATAAAGATGTGGTTATTGGTTGAGATGGGTATCATCACAAAAGGGAGCCTTTTGGGTCAATTTACAATTACAAAGCCGAACAGTTCCTGTTCGCTTGGCGGTAAATTTTAGCGGAGTTTGGTGCGTCCCCTGATGGGATCCGTCACAAAAGGGTTGGTTTTGACTTTTCCCACAAGCACACCATAAATAGGTTTCCCCTTTAGTGAGGGCTACTGTAAGCGGGGTATTTGTGGCTGTTTCAACGAATTGATGGTCTTTGTGCCATACGCTATTTTCATCTTTTGACGTCACAAAGGGGTAAAAGTATGCGGCCGTCCAATGGTCGTTTGTTTTTGTTGGTAAGCCATAGGTCAGCGGATAGCCCTTGACAAAGGTTGCTGTGCCAAAGAGCTGATCCCAGAGGCTGAACATGTTTCCAAAATTTTTGTTCGGATTAGCGGCAGCATCCACTACCGAGGTGCCGTGATGCGCGTGATGGAACGCCGGAGTAATAATGATGCGTTCCAACAAAGCAATGACAGGGCGTAGAAGGGCATAACGGTAAAAAGGCCGGTCCCATTGCAAACGGCTATGGGAGCTGATTATGATCAATTGTTTGATGACCAACCCCAAGGCCACAGCTTTTGCTCCTCCTGCAAAAACAACCATGCCGACCCACCAAATGTTGGGCATCATCACATAATAAAGCATGGCATTGCGGTAGGCCACAAAATAACCCATCTCCTCGGCCTGATGGTGGCTCCGATGAAGTTTCCACAAAAAGGGGTGTGTATGGGCAGTGCGATGATACCAATACTGAAGAAAGTCATCCACTAAAATGTAGCCAAAAAACAAGGGAAGAAATGAAATCTCCGATAAAAAAAGCTCTCCATTGGGGAAAAGTACATTCCCCAAAAAATAAACGGCGGCAACAATGGCCGGCTTGATGCCTGTGGAAAGGATTAAAAAACTCACGATCTCCTGTGTCCAGTCACCAGCAGAACGGTTGGAGTGCGACAAAAACCCCGACAAGGTTTCCATAAGGCCAAAACAGAATAAAATGATAAGCACCAAATAAACATCAATGTTTTCTTGTGACATCAAAGACGTTAAAAAGGTGTTCAATAGAAGCATTGATTTAAAATTGACACAACGACCTAAATGTAACCATTCTTAGGTTAATGATTGCCAACAGTGTGTTTAAATTATGAAGAAACAACCGACGACCTACAGGCGGAATGTCATTATATCCCTCTTGGAAATTAAGGGGTTTTTTTGTGCCTCTTGATCAAGGAGCTTTTTCTTTTTAACTTCCCCTTAATTTATCATTCTT
>WTJN01000085.1:0-1973 GCA_011526265.1 Candidatus Arcticimaribacter sp.
TTTGAAGTTGCAATGAGATCAACAGTATTGCGACTGTGATAATTGGCAAGAGAAGCCGGCCATAAGTAAAGTGAAGTGCATTAACGTTCGTGCTCCCTCCCTTTGTCTCCGGTTGAAGTATTAGCCAAAAAATCCGAATGACACTGGTGTATATGACCCCAAGGTAGGATACCGCCAACGCTGGTCCGATCGCTTTGGGGTCATCGATATTTGCTAGGGCTACTACACTTCCAATAGCGCCAATGACCATACCTATGGAGGGCAACAAATCCCTCGCACTGAGCAAATCATCGCCGCCCGATATTTTTCGAGTTAGTGCGATAAAGGATAAAAATGCCAACACTAAAGCCATAGTGAACGTATCTAGAAAAGCAGGTTGGTTTGCCGAGGTTAGGTAGAGTAGGACTGCTACAAAAATTACTGCACCTACGCGTCGTTGTTTTGTGCGTGGCTCGGGATGTTCATTGGCTGTATTTAGGTCCACAAACTCCAGTAACAGATAAACTACGAACGAGTAGAGTGCGGGCAGACAAGCCACGGCGAGAGAAACCGGCACGTCAGCCGGATCGCTCATATTACCTAGCATAATCACTAAGCCCGCATACATCCCTATAAAAGCTAAATCAGGCAGTGCAGTTAACAGTGTAGCTTTGCCATTGTGATTGAGACCGGTCCCTAGGGTTATGGCCATAAGCGATGCGGCTATAAAGATCAGGGCGCTCTGATCTATTAAAAAATACATCGTAATTACCCCTCGATCCGTGCGATTAACACCATCCTCAGGACTGCCTTGATTACATAACCGTAGAGAACAGTGAGCATCATGACTGCCATGGCTGGTCCCAGCGCTTCCAGGTCTGTTACGTTGCCAGCAATGATCACAGCGCCCAGTAAAGCGCCTATCCAACCGCTTATCACTGCTCCCTCTGAGACGGCCTCAAGTCGTGCCTTGGAAAATACGGAACCGCTTGCACTGATACCGAAACAAAGTGCCCCTCCGGAGACAACCAACAGGGATGCGCTATCTACGAATGCCCAAAAATACTCTGCGGTAGCGAGAACGATCAGTCCTAGAAAGAAAACTACGCCAACCCAAAGATTAATTTTCATGATTTTGCCCCCAAGAAATCGCACCAGCTTAGTGCATAAATGGAATTAATTGTCAAGATTTTGTCGTGTTTGTCTCATTGGCTTGAATCTTTTTGCGGTTTTGTAGCCAGCAACCCTGAAAGGCGTAGTGTGGGGGTTGTCAGCAGAGACTGACCAAAGAGAGAAAATTATAAGGGGGCAGTAATGAGATATAGAGTTCTAGCGGCACTCGCCATGAGCGCAAGCTTTTTGGGGATGTCTGCATGTAGTGATGTAGAAGCGGGATCCAGTAACGCAGAGACAGTGAAAGCATGGTTATCTGCGGGTCAGGTTGGTCAAGAAGCAACGATAAACGCAGTCAAAGAACACATGGCGGATGACGGTCTTTTCTACCGGCCTCGTTACGTGGGCTTTGGCTTTACTTACGACAATACAGACGAGTCAGGTCGGATGGTCGTCGAGACCATTGTACCCGGTGGCCCAGCGTCGGCAGTCCTGCAGGTGGGTGATGAGTTCATGTCTGTGCGGGGTGTAGAGGTCAATGCCGATAATCGAGATTCAGGCAAGTTGCGCTTCCGTGGAGCACCTGGCGAAGAGGTGTCCGCTGTGATCAAGCGTGGCGATGAAATGATGGATATCACTGTAACGCGTGGAAAAGTTGAATCCACTATCTCAAAGGCAGATATGGTCGAATGGATGTCATCGGGTGATGGAGATGATTGGGGTGATGACTACTTCAAACTGCATGAAGTGGTCGCAAGCGGAGATGTAGCTTACGCCTGGACCACAATAGCTAATACTGATGATGTAACTGGTGATGCCGTCGAGACCCATGTGGTTACCCGCTTCGAATTTAACGAAGAAGGAAAGGTGGTTGGGATCGG
>WTJN01000085.1:2073-6044 GCA_011526265.1 Candidatus Arcticimaribacter sp.
TACGGTAATTGGCTGTTTACCAACAAACTTGGGCTCGAGGATATGGGTGAGTTCACTGGTTACGGTTGGACTCAGAACGGCGAGGATGTAGTTACCGCCACTCTCCAAGGTGTGTGGAAGAAAAACGGGAAGGTCTTCGACTTATATACCTTCGATGCGGTTTCAAATGGGCTCATTAATGTAGCGACTGGGGAGCTAGATATGGTCAATAAGACCCTTAGGTTCAACGTCGCGCCCGTCAAATAATTCCTGGAGAAAACGAATATGAAAACGTTTAGCAAGATTTTGGGTGCTATCGCACTTTGTACTACCGCCTTTGTTCAAGCAGAGCCCGTAATGACGCTCATCACCGTGAACACTGCCGACCCAGCAGGCTACGCCGGTTGGGCAAAAAGTAATGCTGAAAAGATATCAAAAGCGAACGGCGCCATGGCAATGGGGTTGTGCTCACCAACAGCGGGCGCACAAAAGATGGGTGACCATTACCTTTGGTCCTTCTTTGGTTCACAAGAGGCTGCGTGGAGCGCTGATCCAATGAATCCAGTTCAGCGAGATGCAGTTGCCAACATGAATGTCGAGCGTGAGGTGCGCATGTGGGATAACTGGCGGATCGTCAGAGCAGCGCAGATTACGGAAAAAGGCTATTACTACAACTTGTATGTCAGAACCGATGATCCAGCAGGGTATATCACCACCGTTGACAAGCTGCATGCGGAAATGAAAAAGCGGGGCTTTGACGTATCCATGCAAGTTTTCATGGGGGATACGGGAGAGACAGCAGGGCTGATCATGACCTCGTTTGGCGCAGCTGATCCAGCTGAAGTCGGTAGGATGATGGACGCTCGAACAGAGCCTTGGGTGGCCAAAATTATCTCTAAGGTTCAGGGGAAGCGTGAGATGGTCCACGGCTTTGCGCTCATGTGTGAAACATATTACGCGGCAGAAATGTAGTGAGGCGATCTATGCCTCAATGAGAGCCCCGTCACTACGGGGCTGTTTTTGAGCATCTAAATCTCCACATTTGTAATGTGTACGAGACGTTGTAGGAAAAACTACATAAAGGGGCGCCAAAAACCTCGGCGTTCCTGCCCTGATGATCAATTTGGAGTTCGGAGAAAACAATGAAGTATTTAGTAACAGTCATCTTGTTGGCGATGTGCACAAACGTATTTGCGGATGACGCCATGAGAGAAGTCAAAACAAGTAACCCGTTTGTTGCATTGCATCCAGCAGCTCAGCAAGAAGCGACCGCAGAATACTATGAAGCCGTAGAAAACAATGTATTCAACGGTGCTATCCCACTTAAATATGCCCAGCTAGCCGCACTCTCAGCGTCTGTGGCGATGAGATGTGAGTATTGCATTCCTGCTCACACTGCCTTCGCGAAAGCGGCGGGCGCAACCGATGAAGAAATCAAGACAGCCGTCGCTATTGCAGCAGATGTCTCGCTAAACAGTTCGATGCTTTATGGCAATCAATTCGATATGGATACGTTTTTGAAAATGTTTGAGTAGGGGCGGACGCCCTCCTTACTTAGCTGTCTGTGTTCCAAGGGGCGTTGGGGAGAAACTAGCGATCAAAATTTAGGTGGTAGTCGCTTTGAGAAAAGACTGAAATCTTGAGGAGAGTTTTATGAAACGTATATTGCGAGCGCTTTTAGGATTGGCTGTAATCATTGCTCCGCTGAGCGCCTTTGCAGAAAGATTGGAAGTATTCCGATGGCAGGCTCTTGACGGCAAAACAGAGCAACTAGTCTCTGCACTCACTGAGGCAGCAAAGCTTCATGAAAAAACTGGAGCATCGGTAGGTATATTTCAGATGGATGTTGGTGTGCCAGGGAATCCAACTTTTGACTACGTACTGAGGTGGGATACCAGTGCAGACTGGGCAAAAACCAAGGCGTACAACTACAGTGACGAATGGCTGAACTTTTTTAGCGAAGCTACAAAGAACCCCTCGGGCCAGCTGATGATGTCTTTAGAGGGACTTAATTGGGATGCCGAGGTAACCGCTTCGAGCTTCGCGGATGATGGGCCGTTTCGAGTCTTTATTTGGCGCCCCACGCCCGGGATGATGCCCGACATTTACCAGACGTTCATGGCCGCCAAGGACATCCATGAGAAGCTTGGCGCAAAGATCAACATCTACAATGAGGGTGTTGGTGGTACGGGTAACATTCACTACGTCATGTCCTGGGATGACTGGGGTTCCATGGCTAAATCAGGGGACGCAATAGCGGCAAGTGAAGAGTTCATGGCGCTTCAGATGTCGGCTGCTGGTCAAGTGACTCCTGTCGCGTCGATACAGGGTGTGCCTGTTTATTATTCGAGATAAATAAAAGAATTGATGAGTGAGTAATCCTGTCTCCGGTGACGGAATTTATTTGCTCCATCAAGGTAGAGAAAAATTGAGGGGAAATTTATGAAAAAGTTTGTAAGTCTGTTGGCTGGTGTTGTTTTGAGTGTTTCATCAGTCGTTGCTAATGCTGAGATCTGGAAGGATTATGACCTGAGCCAAGAGGTGACAGAATTAACGGTTATCGCCGTTAAGCCAAACTACGTTGACGGTTATCTAACCCGATTGGAAGGAACCTGGGTGAACTCAATGCAGGTACTTAAAGATCAGGGGGTGATAAAAGACTTCGCTGTGTGGGCTGCTAATGTTGCTGATACTCCTAACGTCTTTCTGACTGTCTCCTACGAAAATATGGGGGCGATGCAGCAAAACGCCGCGCAATATCAAAAGATGATTGCTGAGGTTACCAAACGTTATAACAGTAACCAGGAGGAAAATCAGGAGATCTCTCAAGGGTATGAAGATTATCGAGAGATCATTGATCGAAAGGTTTTATCTCGAGTTACTTACAAGTAACTGACTGCGGAGAAATCTTCTTCCGTCTATTCAGGGGGCAACGGGATAACCGCTGCCCCTTTTTACCGCCTGCCTCATTGTATGTACGGCTTATTGTGGGGTTTAAGAATCCTGAGACGCCCCATTCATTGCTTCACTTACTGGGAGCCCAGCACAGTTTCCCTTCTGAAGATATTTTCTGATTGGAGAAACTTAAGCTTTAGTTGTTCTCCGTCAACGACCAGCAATGCACTCTCTAGCCAAATGTTGCGCTGCTCAGTCAACTTTGTAGATGAATCCTGAGAGGGGAATACAAAAACGCCTGTATTTTTATAAGAAATATGAGTCATCCCGTTAACTGAAGTCACTGTTGCATCAGAGATTGTCCATTGAGTTGACTTCCAATTTTCGTAATTAGCCGAGGCTAGGAACGTCTTGAATTGAGCGAGCGTAAATCGCTGGCCCATCTCAAAAATGATGAAGTCATCGGTCACTTGGTTCTCTAGTGCGCCACTTTCATAGTTATCTACAGAGAGCGCATGAAAGAATTTGTTTAGCGCGTCAAGGGCAGCCGTATCTGATGCATCTGCATTAGCAATTGATGGCAACGAACTTGTCAGGCTCGCCAAAATAACAATTAAAAACTTCGTTAAAGTGTTTTTCATTTCGTGCTCACAAAAAAAAGGCACTCAGCGTGAGTGCCCTATTTATCAGATTGGTTATTTCACAACCGTTTGAGATGTCCCAGCGCCGCCTTGTAATGGAGACCAATGAGCGGCCTTGATGCGCCACATACCATCCTCTTTAGCAAAAGCTTGTGTAACACGTGTCCTGTAATTAGGAACTGCTGGCAGACCCTTAGGCTTCATAGAAGCCTCTTGGTAGTAATGAGCCACTGCTGCTTGTCCTTCAACAAGTACAACTACTTCGATGTGTTTCACTGTGCCAGAGAAGTACTCAAAATCCGAGACACCTGCATTTCTAGTAATTGTATTAAGAAGGCCACCACTAGAGAAAAACTCTTTGGAGCCAGCTGAAGATATGCGCATAGGGTCCTGAGATAAGTTTTTATTTGTGTGTGCCATATTCGCTAGTACTACGTCACGGATTTCTTGTGCGGT
>WTJN01000085.1:6144-7584 GCA_011526265.1 Candidatus Arcticimaribacter sp.
CGTGGTGATCCATATGATCTTTTTCATGCCTTACTCCTAGATGTTATAAATATTGTTTTTGGGAGTACCGCTTGCCCCAAACCAACGTAGCACGTCTAGTGTTTGTCCAGGATTGGCATGTGGAAATAAAAGAGAAGCGGCGTCGGTATTGACTCATTCGGCGTGATTTTCATCAATAATTGGCCAAAACAGTCCCGCCTTAAGCTTTTCGTTCGGCGATTCCTTTTATTTCAGCAGATTCTTACGTTGTCTACTCTACGGAGCTTCTCAATAACCTGAGGTCGTGAGTTATTACTGACCCAATTGCGGCATGTGAAACGTGCGATCTTGGAAGTGATAATTTTGAGGCGATGGATTCAGCCGCAGCTATACCGGTGCAGTGGCCACCTACCATGAGGTTCATTCCCGCATTTTTGAGCCATGAGGCAGTTTCATCCAATGTGGTCGTACTTGCCCTCCACAAGTGAAATCCCCCCAATATTGAGTAGAGGGGAGCGTCTTCAATGCGTTTAAGCACCTCTCCACTATTCATAAGGCCCGAATGGCCACATCCCGATGTCATGAGCCAGCCTTTAGGTGTTAGATAACCGAGAGACTGGTCGTCCTCGATGATATCGGCCCGCAGACCCGCCTCCGTGTCAATAAATAAACCTTTGGGTCCATTGTAGGTCTCGATCTTTCTAGGTACCGGCCCAGTAATCCACAGGGCGGGAGCAATTTGTGTAGGTGAGTCAACGACCACAAACGTGATGCCTAGTGCTTCCGCAGCCAACTTAAACTCTGCAGCACTCTTGAAGCCGCCAGGTCCTACCAGATCTCCTTCGACTGTTTGGCGTTGATCGAAAAAACCATCAGCTACGAAAACCTTGCTGAGTGCTGCTGGATTTTCTTTACCGAAGTGCTCGCGTAATACTAATAGTCCACCGGTGTGATCACTATGAAAGTGACTTAGAACGACTTTTTCTACAGAAGAAAGGTCTACGCCAAGGTGCAAAACGTTGTGTAAAACGGTGTCGCTGCGAAAGCCCGTGTCAAACAGCACTGAATCGGTTTTTCCTTCAAAGACCGCAGAAAAACTCCATTCCCCCAAGCCTCCATAGTCGGCGATATTCGTTGATAGAACGGTGATTTTGTAGGGGTTCGCCAGTAATGGTGAGGCCCAAATAACAAATATCAGAGCGAGTAGTCTTGTCATATTAGTTACCGCTTAGTTCAACGTGTAATCCAACATTGCACAGTCAGAACTTATGTCAAGGAAGTAGGCTTTTGTGCTCAAGCGACACCGAGTTTTCACTCCACAATTCTGTGTATGAAGTCTGTGTAATTGAGGAATATTTGCTATGCTAACCAAAGGTGCAGACTTTATGGTCTATGAAAAACTATAAGTAGTTCAGTTGGTTAGAATACCGGCCTGTCACGCCGGGGGTCGCGGGTTCGAGT
>WTJN01000008.1 GCA_011526265.1 Candidatus Arcticimaribacter sp.
TCAACCACGAACGCACGGCATTGAGGTGTGGAAGTCCGGCTGCAACACCTCCAGATCGACCAGCTGCTTCGGCCATGATCAACTTATTTTCGAAATAAGTCACCATGTTTTGTGGTTGGAATTCTTGTATGATTCCTGTGTTTCCACTACCACTCCCCGAATCTATTGTGTAGAAAGCACGACGTGCGGTTTCGTCTGTTTTAGCATTGTTTCGGTTATCGAGCATTGTTAGAAGATAGCTTTCCACACCACCCACACTGTTTCCAATATCACCAGCACGAGAGCCTTCTAGAATGGTCCAAAAAAGATTTCTATCTCCTAAAACAGGAACATTACCTGGGATGAATTTCATGTCTCCATCTGCAGAGGATATTCCACTCTGAGCAGCAGTCATTGCATTCCCGTAATCTTTCTGATGCAAATAGAAACGTGCTTTTAAAGTGTTGGCAGCAGCAATCCACTTGGCTTTATCACCACTAAAGTAAATATCTTCTGGAATTGATCCCGCACTAGCACCATTTAAAATGCTTATTCCCTCGTCTAATCTAGAGATGACAGCAGCATATACATTGGCTTGACCATCAAAAGCAGGATCCTGAATCTCAGGGTTTCCAGCTTCTGAATATGGAATGTCTCCAAAAAGGGAGGCCGCCGTTCCAAAGGCATGTGCCTCAACAATCATTGCAATCCCTTTTAACAAATCACTGTTTGTATTAGCAATGATATGCCGCATATTAGTCAACACACCTACGTAGAGGGAGTTCCACTCACCGTTGGACTCTACGGTAGATAAGTTATACCCATAAATGTTTGAATATAAAGAAGAAAATCCTATTAACTGTCCTGTATACATCCCTGAGATGCGATTCAAATGCGAACATTGAATATTCACATTAGCGATCAATCCTCCAGTTAAAAATAATCGTTCTTCAACATCGCTTACAATAATGTCATTAGGGTTATCATTGATTCCCTCATTAAGATCCTCACAACTGTAAGGAGCTATAATAACCAATGACAATGCTAAAATTTTAAATATGTTTTTCATAGTTCTGTTGATTAGTAATTAAATGATATAGCTAACAATGTCGATTTAGTTTGAGGATTAGTAAAATAATCCAAACCAAATCCATTTCCTACACCATACTGATTTGTTTCAGGATCAATACCAGGAATATTATTGATGTTAATCCAGTTTCTACCCGTTAATGTAAAACGAATACTGCTTAAACCTGTTTTGGCTTTTAAGTTAGCTGAATCAAGTGTATAGCTAAGAGATAATTCTCGAACCTTTGTGAATGTTGCATCATATATAGAAAAGTTGTAGGCTTGGTTGTCACCAAATCCACCACCGATTCCTGTGCGATACCATGACTCATCAAGAAGAACATTTCCGCCACCAAAATCTTTTATATTCCCTCGAACTGTGGTACCTGCAGAAATGGTATTTCCTGCGAAATTGACCAAGTCCTCAGTAAGCGTTACGCGATTAGCGGTAACTTGTGTCGTCCCAAATCGGTTCAATACGTGTAGGGTTCGAGGAGAAAAATCACCTCCTTGAGAATGTTCAACAACAACATTTAAATTGAATTTTTTGTATGTTAAATTCAATCCCAAACCAGCTCTCCAGTCTGCATTAGGGTCACCCAATACGATAGGACTTGAAGTAATTTGGGGAAAGCCGTTTTCATCTAAATCAAAACTTCCATCGGAATTCGTTCTTGAACCTGTCCCAAATAAAACCCCAAGTGGTTGACCTACAATCGCGCGTGAACTAACTGAGGCACCTGATGTTAGGTTGACAGAGTCAGTTCCGAATAGATCTGTTACTTCATTCCTGTTGGTCGCCCAATTTAGGCTGGCATTGAGTGACAAATCTTGTTTTTGAATGGCGTTCCAGCCTAAATCAATCTCAAAACCAGTATTCTCCATAGCTCCGTAGTTACCATATTGTGTAGCAAAACCAGAGGAGGGAGATAAACTTACATTCAGTAAAATATCGTCAATCTTATTCTGATAATAAGTCATCGATAATGTTAAATCGTTATCAAAAAATCTTAGGTCAGTACCTATTTCCCACTCTGTTTTAATTTCTGGTTCTAGGTTAGGATTTCCTAAGTTGTTATCTAGACGAAAACCTCCTCCGAATGAATTAATTTCAAGTGGATCACTATAAGAAGAATAACTAAACCCTCCCTCAGCCAAAGTTTCAAACTGATGAGGTGAAGGTTGAACACCTACTTGGCCATAGGACAATCTTAGTTTCCCAAAGGAAAGCAGGTCTGAATTAACGACAGAATTTGTAAAGTTCCATGCGACATCCGCTGAAGGATAGAAAAATGTACCATTGATTGTTGAGGCTGCTTCACTTGCACCTGTTAAGTTGATGAATAATTCGTCAGCTATTCCAAAGTTTAAAATGGCATATGCTCTATTCGATTTTCGATAGGTGTTAAAGTTATCGAAAGTTGAAGCCTCTGAGGATGTATTTAACGAGGTTGTTTGTTTAATCGAGTTAACCAAAAAACCTGTAACATTGCCTGAGTTTCTTCTGTAAGTTCTATCATTTAAACTCCAACCAACTGTTGCTGTCAAATCAATATTATCTGAAAGTTCGAATTGACCACGACCTATAAAATCAAAATTTACATCTCGGTTGGCGATTTCATCTTCTTGATAACCACCCGTAAGACGACCATTTCCTGCACTTCCTATAGGGAAGAAATACACCCTAAGATCATCTGCGACATCCACGTTTGCTCGAGCAATTAATTGCAACCAGTCAGTTGGATCAATAGTTAACTGAGGAGTCACAGTGAAGCGGTTAACTGTTGTATTTGCCGTTTGTTCAAATAAAGTCCACAAGGGATTGTTATAAATAGGATTAGCACTATTTGCCTGATAACGACGATAAGAACGATGTCGTCGAACAAATTCTTGTCCTGAACTATCAGTATAAGTCCCTATATAATCACGTTGATCGAAATCTGGTGGTGTACGTAAGAGACCTAACATGATCCCAGCTGTATTTGAACTTTGCTGAATTCGATTAGAAAAGGTATATGTATAAGCTGCCTTATTTGAAAAGGTCAAATAATCATTCAATTTGGCTTTATAGTTAAAACGCAAATTTGTACGATCGTAGGAAGCCTCTCGCATTATACCGTCTTGTTGCAGATTGGATAAACTAAAGAAATAGGTATTCCCTTCTGTACCACCGCTAATGGATAAATCATTTTGCCAAAAAGTTCCTGTTCTAAATACAGAATCCCAGTTACTTTCTAAAAAAGTTTCGCGAGAGTTTTTTGCAGTTATAGGATAATAGACCGTGCCATTTTCTGCGGTAAAGAATCCTCCTGAAGTATTAAACTCATCGGCAGCTCCAGAACGGTCTGGTATATAATCTCCCCATGACTCAGCACGAGTAGCTCCATAACTACCACTTCTTCCTTGTCCAAAAGTTGTTTGTAGAGGAACGCGTTCTGAAACTTCATCGAATGAAAATGTTGAAGAAAAAGTAATCTTAGCTTTTCCTTTTTGTCCATCTTTTGTTGTAATAACGATTACTCCATTGGCCGCTCTACTTCCCCATAGGGCAGCGGCTGAAGCCCCCTTCAACACCTGCACAGAAGCAATATCTGAAGGATTAATGTCGTTGATCCTTGAACCTTGTGTAATTCCTCCGGATCGACCACCTGTCAAACTATTTCCTCCTGCATACGAAGTTTGATTGTTCATGGGAACTCCATCGACAATAATGAGCGGATCACTGTCTCCTAAAATTGTATTCGCCCCACGGATCCGAATAGCACTTCCTGCACCAGGGTCTCCGTTAGAACGTGAAATTCTTAAGCCCGAGGCCTTACCACTAAGTGTATTAGCAAGAGTAGTTTCCCCAGACCGTACCACGGCTTTTGTACTCACAATGGAAGACGTTGCCCCTTGTTTGTCACGTTTTTCTGTGAACCCAAGTGCGGTAACAACAACTTCTTCCAACAGCTCCGTGTCTTCTTCCAACACAACATCAATGGTAGACTGGTCGCCCACTGTGATGTTTTGCGTAATGAAACCAGTAAAGCTAATCTCGAGTGTTGCACCTTCGGCGACAGTGATGGTAAAATTCCCATCAAAATCTGTACTGACACCGTTGGTGGTTCCTTGTTCGATAACATTGGCGCCCGGTAAAGGACCATTCGCATCACTGACTGTTCCGCGAATAAGATTTTGTGCCAAAGTCACCTGCACAATTCCCATGATCAAGAGAATTGTCCATCTGATTTGATTTTTCATATGATTTGTTTTAGTCGTTTAAAGTTAACAAAAAAATATTTATTTATCATATTAATAATTTTAGCGTGTATTTTTTGACAAATAAATAATTATTGCGTCATATATTTATGACATGAACAATTCCTCCCATTTAAGACAATTTTTCACCCTACTGGGCCCGCTTCTATTTGTACTTCTTTTGTTTGTTTTTCCCTCCAGCGATTTACCGGCAGCGGCACGTGCCGTGCTTGGGGTTACGCTTTGGATGGCGGTTTGGTGGGTGGTCGAAGCGGTACCCATTAGTGTGACCGCCTTGCTCCCCATTGTGCTTTTTCCGCTCACCGAAGGTGTACCCCTGTCTGCCACAACAGCGGCCTATGGGCACAAATACATTTTTCTCTACATGGGCGGGTTCATGCTGGCCATTGCCATTGAAAAATGGAACCTCCACCGCAGAATCGCCCTGCACATCATTCATGCTGTAGGAACAGATATTCAAAAAATCATTCTGGGGTTCATGTTGGCCACTGCCTTTCTCTCCATGTGGATTTCCAATACCGCCACTTCGGTAATGATGTTGCCCATTGGCGCTGCGCTGATTCGGCAGTTGGAAGACAACCCAGAAGTATCGGCAGAACATGCCAACGCATTTGGTAAAATCCTCATGCTTGGCATTGCGTACAGTGCCTCCATTGGCGGATTAGCCACCTTGATTGGCACCCCGCCCAACTTGGTGCTAGCAGGAGTCATTAGCGCAACCTATGGCATTGAAATTTCATTCTTGCAATGGTTACAATTTGGTCTGCCCCTCAGCCTTGTTCTTCTTTTTTCAACTTGGTACTACCTCACGCGATATGCTTTTCAACTAAAAATGAAAGCATTCCCGGGCGGGATCAAAGAAATTAAACGGCTAAAAGAGGCCTTGGGTCCCATTGGGTATGAAGAAAAATGGGTGGCCCTCGTCTTTGGCCTTACCGCTTTTTGTTGGATCACGCGTTCCTATCTTCTTCAACCGCTCTTTCCCGCCATCGATGACACCATCATTGCCATGCTTTTTGGGATTGTTCTTTTTTTGCTGCCCTCGTCGGCTGCAGGAAAAAAAATATTGCACTGGGAGGAAGCAGTAAAAATGCCTTGGGGAATCATTCTTCTTTTTGGTGGAGGAATGGCATTGGCCAAAGGGTTTGACATTTCCGGTTTGGCCACCTGGATTGGAGGTAAAATGCTTTTGTTCAAAAGCTTGAGCTACCTGTTGATGATTCTTGCCATCATTACCTTTGTCAATTTCCTCACAGAAATCACCTCCAACTTGGCCACAACGGCCATGCTATTGCCCATCCTAGCGCCTTTGGCCATGCAACTCAACCTCCATCCCTATCCGCTTTTGGTGGGAGCTGCCGTCGCTGCATCGTGTGCGTTTATGCTGCCGGTGGCCACTCCTCCCAATGCCGTGGTGTTTGGAAGCGGCTACCTCAAAATTTCCGACATGGCACGCACGGGAATCTTGCTCAACCTTTTTTCCATTCTCTTCATTTTAGGCATGGTGGTCTTTTGCTTACCTTTTCTCTGGGAATTTGATGCTTTTCAATTTCCCCATCAATTTAAAATCAATACAAAATGACACTTAACTCCCCCTTTCGCTGCACACTCTTTTTAACGATAACGCTGTTTTTTTTATCGTGCAAAAAGTCCCCTCAACCCTACGACCTGTTGATCAAAAACGGAACCGTCTACGACGGAACACTGTTCCCTCCACAAACCATGGATATTGCCATTGCAGGGGACAAGATTGTGAAATTGGGGCATCTCGATCCCAACCTTGCGCTTGAAACCATCGACGCCAAGGGATTGACCGTAGCCCCGGGATTTATTGACACCCATACCCACCTCGACCCATTAGATAACCTCATTGAATTGTCTACTGCTGAAAGTCAATTGCGCCAAGGCGTAACCACAAGCATTGGAGGGCCCGATGGACGGGGTGTTCCTTTGCAGTTTACCATGAAAGAATTTCTCGACAGTTTGGAACGCACGGGCATTGGCATCAATATGGGCTTTATGGCAGGACACAACAGCATCCGGAAGCGTGTCATGGGCATGGAAGACAGAGCACCCACTGAAAAGGAATTGGCCCAAATGATCGAGCAGGTGGCTCAAGCCATGAACGAAGGTGCTTTTGGTCTCTCTACGGGACTTAAATACCTACCGGGTGCGTTTGCCCACGTAGACGAAGTCATTGCTTTATCCAAAGCCGCAGCTAATAAAGGAGGGGTCTACTCTACCCATCTTCGTGATGAAGGGATCGAAATTATGCCCGCCATTGAAGAAACCATTAAAATTGCCAAAGAAGCCAATATCCCCATTATTTTGACCCATCACAAAGTCATTGGCAAACCCATGTGGGGGAAAAGCAACAGCACCCTAGCGCGGGTAGATGAAGCGCGAAAGAACAACGTCAATATTATTTTAGACCAATACCCCTACAACGCCAGTCATACCGGGCTAAGCGTGTTGATTCCTGCCTGGGCGCGCGCTGGAGGGCAACAAAAATTCATCGAGCGACTCGCCGACCAAACGCTGTACAAAAAAATCCAAGCAGAGATCATTTTCAATATCCTCAACGACCGCGGCGGAAGAGACCTCAAACGCATCCAATTTGCCCGTGTGCCTTGGCAACCCGAATTGGAAGGAAAAACACTTCACGATTGGATTGTCCAAGAAGGCCGAGAACCCACCATAGAAATCGGTGCCGAATATGTCATTAAAGGGCAACGCAACGGTGGAGCCAGTTGTATTTATCACGCCATGGACGAAAAGGACGTAGAAAACATCATGCAACACCCCCTCACCATGATCGCATCAGACGGAAGACTCTCTCGCCCAGGGAAAGGGCATCCCCACCCGCGGGCCTATGGAACTTTTCCAAGGGTGTTGGGCCAATATGTCCGAGAAAAAAAATTACTCTCTCTCGAAGAAGCAATTTATAAAATGACAAGCTTTCCCGCCCAAACCTATGGCCTGAACAAACGCGGCCAAATAAAAGAGGGCATGATGGCCGATATTGTCATTTTTGATGCCAACACCATCGAAGACAAAGCCACCTTTATTGACCCGCATCAGTATCCGGTGGGAATAGACTATGTATTAGTGAATGGAAAAAAAGCCATCGACCAAGGACAATTTTTAAATAAGAAAGAAGGGCGCATACTGCGCAAAAACAGCAGCCCGAAATGATGCATCAATCCACTACCCTACACTAAGCTACTTTGTTGATCTCTCTTTTTATTTCACGGATAAACTGGTGAAAATCGACCGTAATGGTATGGCGGGAAGTCGCGATTTGCTTCATGTGCGGGGTGTTCACTTCTTGCTGGCAAAGCGCTGCAATATTGGAGGGGCGTTTCCACTGCCCTGCAATGGCTTTGGCGGCCAATTTACTTTGCTGTTCTGCCCCCGGCCAAATACACCCCAAGGGTTGAAACATCCCAATGAAGTAGAGATTCTCTATGGTGGGATGAAACATTTTGAGGTATAAGGGAACAGGGCCATCGCTATAATTGATGAAAGACGCATCAAAAAAGGGGTGGGACAGTCGATAGCCAGTGCACGCAATGATCGCATCGTAGGTGTGACTTGTATTGTTTTTAAAAAACACTTTTTTTCCCTCCAACCGATCAATGTCGGGTTGTGGCGTTATTTTGCCATGGCGTATTTTATACAACAACTCACTGTTGACGGTAGGGTGGGTTTCGCCAAACCGATGATTGACTTTGGGTAAGCCGTACCACCGGTTGGGCCCATTGACCAAACGGACGATGATGCCTGCCATGAAATTTCGCCACTTTACCGGTAAAAAAGTCATGGAAGAACCAAACACATCCGAGGGTTTTCCCATGATGAACTTGGGAAGAATGCGGTACCCTCTTCGCCAACTCAAATGGGTTGACGCACTTACTCGGGAGGTTTCTACCGCCACGTCGCAGGCCGAATTGCCGCCACCAATGACCAAAACCTTTTTATCGCGGAAAGGGGCTGCTTTTTTAAACTGATGAGAATGCAAAAATTCGCCCGTGAATGTACCGGGATAGTCCGGCAGTTTTGGGTCCCAATGATGGCCATTGCATACCACCAAATCCGTGAAGCGTTCCTTTTTACTTTGCCCATTGCATTGGGTCAAAACCTCCCATTCTCCAGTGGCCAGGCGTTGGCAATCTTCGACCATAGTATTGAACTCAATCATCGGATACAAATCGAAATGACGTGCATAGGCCTGAAAATAATTTTTCAATTCCGTGTGCGACGGATAATCGGCCACTTCAGGTTGGAAAGGAAAATCGGCGTATTGCGACAACTGCTTTGAACTGATGATGTGTGTGGTTTCAAAAACACTGGAATGCGATTCATCTTCGTTATAGATCCAGTTCCCTCCTACATCCGCATTGCGATCGTAGGCAACAACAGTCACCCCCGTTTCGGCAATGTTCTTAAGCGCGGTAATGCCGGAAGGTCCGGCACCAATCACACAAACTCTTTTCTCCATATTATTGATCTAAATGTTGTTGCATGAATGCCAAAGCCATGGGCAAGGCTTTCGCTCTCGATGGGGGATGTCCGCCAATGGTCACTCCCCGCTCAACACAGAATAAAAAACCCAACTTCTGCATGAGGGGTCCCGACATGGGAAGATGCAGGTAGTTCATCAACACCTCTCCATCGGCAGTGAGATCAAACATGCAATCTTTAAAACTGTATCCGCGCTCGTTCTGAACCACGGGTGACTGGCTGTCAAAACCGTGATGGGCCCCCGGAAAAGTTGTGAGCGAAATGGTAGTTGCGGGCGCCAATAAATCGACCAATTGTTCACAGGGCGCAGCGGGGGTCCAATTGTCCTCTTCCCCGATCATTAATTGAATCGGAGCATCCGTAAACCGTGTATCCTCGGGCCGGACAAAACAAGGAGGATAAAAAGCCAAATGCGCTTTAAACGATACTTTGTTCGTTATGGCTTCTTTCAAAGGCATCCAACCCGAAAAGAGACTCACTCCCCCGCCAAGACTCCAGCCCGTAATGGCCAAATTTTCCGCATCGATGTGGGGGTGCGCAGCCAATTTCTCCAAAGCCCTGTAGGCGTCCAATATGACAGCAGCAATGGTTACTTGGTTTTGTTCCCCCACCGTAGAGGTCACTCCTCTGCTGGCAAAACTTTTTAACTCAAACGTAGCAAAGCCGTTGTCTCGATACATGGCCATATAATCCAAATGATGAGCGCGCCATCCCAGGCTGCCGGCAACACCCACGATTAAAGGATACTTTTTGTCTTGCAATGTATCGTGGGGGAATTTCAACAGTCCGTGTACGCTTTGAGAGGGTTGCTCTGCAAGCGCATTAATGATGTCGCTAAACCCAAAAGGATTGGCACTTTCGAAGGTAATCACCTGTTCATTTTGCGCTGTGACAATGAGCGGAAAAAGTAAAAGGATAAATAAAGAACCTAGCCACGGCATCGCCAAACATTTTTTTGCGTTGAAGATTATTTTTCTTTGCATCATTTTGTCTTTAATTTCTCTTTAAATATATGGATCCCTGGAGGATTTCTCCCTCCAGATTCAATTGATAAAAATAAACACCCTCGGGCAGTTTCGCATGAGGATAGAAATAACTAATAGAGGCTTGTGCGAACAGCCATAAACAGCCGGTAAATGAAGAACGGGAAACTAGCCCACGGAAAGTTCTCTGACCAAGTTCCTGCCAAGTTGGTACATGTGTACTTCATCGGGACCATCGGCCAAACGAATGGTACGCGCATAGACCCAAAAATCTGCCAGCGGAGTATCCTGACTTACACCCATGCCGCCATGCGCTTGGATTGCTCGATCCACAACATTTTGCGTCATCTGGGGAACGACAATCTTGATCATGGCAATTAAATTCTTCGCTCCTCGGGCGCCAAATTTGTCAATTTTATCGGCACAAGCCAAAGTCAATAAACGGGCTTGTTCGATCTCACTGGCCGATTTTGCGATGTCCTGACGGATACTTGAAAAATCCTTGATTTTTCTGCCAAAGGCTTCGCGTTCTGCCACCCGTTGCGCCATCAACTCAAGTGATCGTTGTGCGGCACCAATCAACCGCATACAATGATGCACACGCCCGGGACCAAGACGGCCTTGGGCTATTTCAAATCCTCGGCCTTCGCCCAAGAGGATGTTTTCAACGGGCACACGTACGTTGGTCAATTGAATTTCGGCATGACCTTCAGGAGCGTCTAAACTTCCAAACACTCGCATGGGCCGAACAATTTCTACCCCGGGGGTATCGCGCGGAATCAAAATCATGCTTTGCTGCTCGTGGCGATGCGCCTCGGGATCGGTTTTCCCCATCAGAATAAATAGTTCGCATCGTGGGCGCATCGCCCCAGATGACCACCATTTTCGTCCGTTGATGATATAATGATCGCCATCGCGGACAATTGAGGTCGCTATATTGGTCGCGTCCGAAGAGGCCACTGCCGGTTCGGTCATTAAAAATGCCGAACGGATGCTGCCGTTCATCAAAGGAGTCAACCATTTTTCTTGCTGGCTCGGGGTTCCGTATTTGGCCAAAACTTCCATGTTTCCGGTGTCGGGGGCCGAACAATTGAATACTTCAGAAGCAATCCGGACACGCCCCATCAGTTCGGCCAAAGGCGCATATTCCAAATTGGTTAGCCCTGGACTCAATGCCCCATATCCTTGGGGAAGAAAAATATTCCACAAACCCTGTTGCTGGGCTTTTTGTTTCCATGTTTCCAAGGCAGGATAATCTTTCCACAAATGATTGGGGTCCAAATGATAGCGATGAATATCTTCTTCATTCGGATAGATATATTCATCCATAAAAGACTGGATTCTTTTTTGCCATTCCAACGAACGGGGGGTATAATCGAAGTTCATAAACGTCTATTTATGGGAAAAGATAATGAATAGGATTTGGGTATGGAAGCATTTTTATGAATTTAGATGAATCCTATTTAATAAATTAGCAACACGTTACACTGCGCACTTTCTCCTTTTCATTTAAGGTCGCGCAAAAATTCATTTGGATGAGATATTTATTTTTTTGCCTATTCTTTACTTTTTCAGCCACCACAATGGGGCAACAAAAAAGCAAACCACAAAAACCATTGGACTCATTGGTCAAAAAAATGAAGGTGTCGCAAGGCTTCATCACCTTGTATTCCAACGAGGAAAACACCCTCTACTTTGCACTGGAAGAGCAATTATTGAACAAAGATATTTTGGTTGTCACCCGTTTGGCGCAACTGCCTTCGGGCTACTCTGCTTACCTCAACGCAGGGTCCAAAACAGCCGAACAAGTCATCCGATTTGAAAAAAAAGGAAAGACAATCTATCTCAAACAAATCAGTTTCACCAATCAAGCGGAAGAAGATGATCCCATTGCACAGAGTGTGGCAGAGAATAATTTCGCGCCGCGAATAGCCGCGTTTCCCATAAAAAACAAAGAGGAAGATCGGTTTTTGATCGATGTAAGTGCTCATTTTATGGCCGATTCTCCGGGCTTCAATATCATTCGAAAAAGCGACAAAGACCTCTATAAAATGGGCGGGGTCGACAAAAAACGAAGTTCAATTGATGCGGTCAAAAGTTTTCCCAACAATACTGAAATTGTGCATACGCTCACTTTTCCTGTGGGCAAACCCCCACGCAGCAACCGTTCAGAAACATTCTCCTTTCAGATCAATCACTCCTTTATTGCCCTCCCAGAAGATCCGATGCCCATCCGCTATGCCGACCAACGCGTAGGATGGTTCACCCTCAAGAAAACAGACTTCAGCTCTCCAGCACTCAAAGCAGACAGCTACCGAATTGTACGCCGTTGGCGTCTCGAACCAAAAGATTCGGTGGCCTATGCCAATGGTGAACTTGTGGAACCAGTCAAACAAATCGTCTACTATCTCGATCCTGCTACTCCCATGAAGTGGAGGAAATATTTTAAACAAGGGATCGAAGACTGGAACGAAGCTTTTGAACATGCAGGCTTCAAAAACGCTATCGTTGCCAAGGACCCTCCAACCGCAGCGGAAGACCCCGATTTTAGTCCGGAAGACATCCGTTATTCAACCGTGCGTTATGTTGCTTCAACCACGCGCAATGCTGTGGGGCCAAGTGTGTCCGATCCTCGCACGGGTGAAATTTTAGAAAGCGATATCATTTGGTACCACAACCACCTTCGCTCCTACCGAAACCGCTATCTCCTAGAAACCGCCGCAGCCAACCCCAAGGCCCGTACCCTCGACACCCCAGAAGAAGAAATCGGTGAAATGATGCGCCGGGTGATTGCCCATGAAATTGGACACGCCTTGGGCCTGCCGCACAATATGAAAGCCAGCAACGCCTACCCAGTAGACTCATTACGCTCGGGCACATTTACCCAAAAATATGGAATCGCCACCACCATCATGGACTACGCGCGCTACAACTATGTCGCCCAACCGGGAGATCAAAACATCCGGTTTATCCGACAAATGGGGCCCTATGACGACTACGCTATCGAGTGGGGTTATCGCTATTTTGGAAAGTCCCCAAAAGAAGAAAAAGAAATCCTACAACAGATGGTCGATCAAAAATCCTTAAACCCAATCTACATGTTTGGGGGCTATGGTAATGATCCGCAGGCACAAACAGAAAACATAGGTGACGACCCCATAAAAGCGAGTTCATACGGATTGCGCAATTTAAAAATCGTCGCCAGCAACTTGTCCGATTGGACCCTCAAACCCCACAGTGACTTTGACGATCTCGAGGAACTCTACGGAGAACTTTTGGGGGGTTACCGACGCTACATCTATCATGTTCATCGCTTGGTAGGAGGCGTCTATGAAACCCGACATCAATCGCATCAAGAGGAAGCGATAACCTATGAGAATGTTCCCAAGGAGAAACAACTTGCCGCCCTGGTTTTCCTCAAAACAAACTTGTGGAACACCCAGAATTGGTTGATGGACAAAACTGTGGTAGGAGAGTTTTCCAATGATGGCATCCTTGATCGGATACAAAATCTGCAGAAAGCCGCTTTGCGTCGCTTTTTGGGCGCCAAACAACTCAATGCCATCCAATCGAGCTGGGCAACCCTTCCCGGGAGCGGTCTCTCCGCGGAAGCATTGATTGACCAACTTGTCAATGACCTTTGTACTAACCAGACAGCAAGTCCCGACTTGCTTGAGCGCAATTTGCAATTGTTTTTGGTAGAGCAATTGAAAACATTGACAACGAGCGAGGACCTTAATCCAACGTTAAAGACAGAGATTGAAGAAGCACTCGCGCTGATCCATCGATGGAGCAAACGCATGAAAAAAACGGCCTCTTCATCACAAAAAGCGCATTATAGTTATGTCTACAGACAAACGTTGATGGACTAACACTTGTTTAATCCGTGCTTGAAAATAGGGACTGAAGAATTCCGAAAGCGGTTTCGGCCATGCGGTTTCCTTTTTCGTCGAGCAAAGGATTGATTTCACACACTTCCAGTGCTGCGACTTTTTTGTGTTGCATGAAGTGCGCAATAATGGTTTGCACTTCTTGGGGGTCAAAACCTTTCTCGACTGGTGTTCCTGTGCCACGTGATACGAGGTCACAGTCGAGGCTGTCCACGTCAAAAGTAATGTACACATGATCAACGTCCTGAAGTTGATCAAGAGCTTCATCCAGACAGGTGAGTAATCCCCTGTGACGGGTTTCGGCCACACGGTAAAACCGAATTCCGTGGTCGTCAATCACACTATTTTCATGGACTTCGGTAGAGCGAAGGCCAAAGTAGATCAGGTCTTCTGGTGCTACGGCAGGAACTTTTCCCGCCATTTGAACAACAGACTGCCACCCCTCATGGGTAGAGGCATCCAGCGTACGCACGGCTTTATCGGCATAATCAAAACCCAGGGCTGCCGCCAAAGGCATGCCGTGCACATTGCCCGACGGGGTGGTGTATGGAGAATGCAAATCGGCGTGAGCATCAATCCAGATCACCCCAAGACGTTGATCGGGATAGGCTTTTTTTAGTCCTGCAATTGATCCCGCAGCAGAAGAATGATCCCCCGATAAGATGAGTGGGAAGTATCCTTGATGGACCACCATATTTACAGCCTCAGCCAAACGCTCACACTGTTCGGCCACAAAATTTATTCGCTTGGCAAAACTGTTATTGACTTTATCGTAAATGGTCTCGTTATGCGTAGGAATATCCATGTAGGGATATCGATGAAAAAAGTCATTTCCCGCATTGATGGCTGCAATTTCAAGCGCGTCTATTCCTAAGTCCGACCCGCGTGTGCCAGCACCAATGTCCGAGCGATTTTTGATGATCTTAAGGCGTTTCATTGCAAAAGTTTGTTTAAAGCAAGGTACATATTTCAAGAAAATGAAAGGATTAGTACGCCCTATTTTTTATCTTTGAGCAAAACTAAAATTTATGGCTTTTTCTGACCTTTTTACCCCCGGATTTAAACAACGTAATCGCGACCATTTTGCGGCCATTGTGAGAGTTGCTCTTGCTGATGGAATCATTACTGACGAAGAAAAAGCGTTTATCAATAGAACAGCAATCAACCTTGAAATCGATGATGAAGTTGTCGAACAAATCATGGCTGCTCCAGAAAAATACCCAATCAACCCACCGGCGACAGAACAGCGCCGTTTGGAACGCCTCTATGATTTGACCCGCATGGTTTTGGCCGACCTTATTGCCGATGAAAGCGAAAAAACTTTGTTGCACCGTTTGGTCATCGGTCTCGGTTTCCCCGCTGAAGAAGCTACTGCTGTCACCGAAAAAGCCATTGCACTCATTGTTGACGGGCAGGACGAAGATGACTTCATCGCCGCGTTTAAATAGTTTCCCGTTTTAGCTTGACCCGCTCCACAACAGCCTGACCAAATAAACACAAACCCGAATTGGTGACGACCAATGCACTTGTACCCCACGCGACCCAATAGTCGTTATTGGTATATTTTGCTATGATCGCTTCTCCCAAAAGGCTGAGTCCAAAGCCAAAGAACATAAGTCCGCCTACCGCATAAAGGAGCCATTTTGTTTTATTTCCCATTTTTTTTTCAAAACAAGGTAAGGGTTTCCTGCTATACCAAGATGGTATTTAAAAATTAACGATAGTGCTTTTTGTAGGGAAAATAGGAGGCTGCACCCAAAAGCGCCACAAAAGCTACTGAATAGTAAACAAAATCTGGCGTGATAATTTTATCTCCACTGGCATAAGAATGAAGACCAACCAGATAGAAATTCACTCCAAAATAGGTCATCAAGATACTCGCAAAAGCTACAACACTGGCCAGGTTAAATAGCCATCGGCCCCGCAAACCGGGAATAAGACGCATGTGGATGACGAACGCATAAATCATGATACTGATCAATGCCCATGTTTCCTTGGGGTCCCATCCCCAATATCGTCCCCAACTTTCATTGGCCCACATGCCTCCCAAAAAGTTGCCAATGGTGAGCATAATCAAGCCTACAGTGAGGGATAACTCATTGATGACTGTCAATTCCTTGATCGTAAGATCCAATCTTTTCTTGTTCTTCGCTGTGGTGATCAGCATGAGTCCCAACGCCAAAACACCAATGATCATGCTCAAGGCAAAGGGGCCATAACTACCTACAATCACTGCCACATGGATCATCAACCAATAACTGTCGAGCACGGGCTGAAGGTTGGCAATGGCAGGATCCATCCAATTCCAATGTGCGATCATTAATATCATTGCCGCCACAAAGGTGGTCGAGGCCAAAGTCAAATGTGATTTTCGCCCAAAGAGAATACCAAAAAGAACGGTGGCCCAAGCAACGTAGATCATTGATTCGTAGGCATCACTCCACGGGGCATGCCCAGAGATAAACCAACGCGCTACTAAGCCTGCCGTGTGCAAGGCAAACAGAACAAAGGTGCCCGATTTGAAAAAGACAATCAACCCGCGAATGATTTTTCCATCCCGAAAAATCTGTACAATGAGTGCAATAAAAAAGAGCAGTCCTACATAGAGGTACCAACTAAATAATTTTTTGAAAATGTCGTATTTGTTGTAAAAGATTTCGGCGTTGATTTTCTCAGCACTGGGTATCACGCTCGCACCGTACCGTTGTTGGAAACCCTTCAAACTCTCCAATAGCTCATCCGCCTCTTGGTAGTTATTGTTTGTTTTGGCGAGACGCATGGATCGAAAATACAGCGGTAGCACGTTGTGCACGTACAAAGAATCGGTGCCTGAAAAAGCTACTTCTTCCAACTCGGGATAGGAAACCCAACGATTGTTTTCGTCATTGGGCACCGGAAACACGCGCAACACTTTTCCCTCTAGGGCCGAATACAACAAATTTACTCGACGATCGAGCTCAATAAAATCTTTTTGAAACTGATTGGGTACACTTGCGCGGTAAGCACTTTCCAGCTGGGGAGCAATCTTGTAGTTTCCTTCCTGATCGAAAAAAGAGATCAACGGGGCGTATTTGGCTTTGGCGTCCACCCCAGTTATTTTTCGAACAGAGTCATTTCCTCGTTTCAGATAGATGATTGGAATATTGTACCACACCGCGGGACCATTGAGGATAGATAGCAGTACTTGATCCGCGTTAAGGCTTTTATAAGTGTCCGACTTGCTCACTTTTCGCAATAGCTCCGAAGAAAAGGTATTGGCCGGTTTCATGCGCCCACCCAAGTCTTGAATGATCAACTGACCAAATTTTTCGGCCTGTGCGGGCGGGAAAGCGTCCGCCAGAACGATGGAGTCAAAATCGATTGGAGTGCGTTCGATATGCGGAAGGGATTGTGCATAAACTCCCGCAGACAAAAGAAAAACGACGACGGAAAGTTTTGCTTTTTGGGCTTTTATTTTATCAATGCTTTTGGCCAAATCTTTAAAGCGAGTTCGCCCTAAAAAGAAGATCCCCATCATACTCAAATACAACAGGATATAGCCCGTATAGGTAATGTAGGTGCCCCACCAGTCGTGATTGACCGAAAGCACCGTTCCTTTTTCGTCAGGATCAAATGAAGATTGAAAAAAGCGGTACCCCTGGTGATCCAACACATGATTCATATAGATGTCATAATCAAAGGTTTCTTCTCCCTTCACGGTAACTTTGCTTTCAAAGGAGGCATAACTTTTTTCGGTGCCGGGATATTTCTCTGCAATAAAGTCGTTGAGTTGAATTTCAAAAGGCAGATTCATCGCCAGAGAGCCATAACTGAGATAAAAATCCAAGTCGCCCACGGTTATTTTTTTAGGATCGTTGGTGATGCCCTTCCCTCCCAACAAAGTCACTGTTTGGGATTGATCGCCCACGGTAACATTTAGCTGCAGAGCATCTTGTTGCACCGGGCCTTCGGTCTCTGCTTGGACAATATCGAATCGACCGCGGAGCATCGGCTCGGGAATCACAAATTGAAAATTGGGCAAGGCGTACAACGATCGCAATTGGAGCGGTTGTTTTTCATCCTCGGTCAACTCCCCTTGAAATTGATCGGCCATGCGCATGAACGTTCCCGCAAATGGGCTTTCTATAAAATACTCTCCCCCGGCTGAAGAAATATTGATCGCTCCTTTGACAGGATTATTCAACGTAAAGAGAAGGTTGTGGATATTGGCAATATCCCCTTCCTTGAGGTAATGCTCGTGGCGGTTCCCGTCATTGGCTTCCACAATTTTGAGATAGCGTTCGCCATTGGGGTCCAATACCAGTCCCTCGGTGGCATCCTCAAAAAAATTCACCTGCGCTATAGAAAAAGAACGTCCCTTGAAGTCGTCATCCCATACAAATGAGTTGTCGACATGTTCGGAAAACAACACGGACTTTTCCATCTTTTTGCGCAAAGCCCGGCCTTCAAATTCTCCATCGACAAGGACGGTTAGATACGTTTTTTCGGACAAAAATCGTGCAGTCGATTCCCCCTCACGGATAGGCATTACGCCTTCATAGCCCAAGTAACGGGTGACAAATGCTCCCAAAAAAATGAGAATAAAGGAAAGGTGAATGGTCAATACCGCCCATTTCTCTTTCCGCAACAAACGATAGCGAAAAATGTTCCCGATAAAGTTGAGCACAAAAAGGCCCATGATCAACTCAAACCACCAGGCATTATAAATCCAAATTTTGGCCGTATCGGTCGAATACCAACTTTCAATAAAAGTCCCTAGCCCCATGGCCGCAGGGAAAACAAAAAACAAAACAGCCATTAAACGGTTAGAGGCAACGTATTTCAAGAAAAAATCTTTCATCAAGCATCAATCTTCAGAGGGACAAAGATAAGGCTTCGACCAAAGAATTGGGTGTTATTCAAAAGATTAATTCATCCAAAGAAGAACAAAGACAATAGCTTGTACGATCATCCCAGTGAGGAAAGATAAATACACCCTTTGGGGAGGATATTGTGCCAAAAAAAATGCAAGAAAACGCATAGTCGCAACAACGGTTAGCAGTAATGCGAAAAAGCCCCCCAACGTAAATGGGCGAGCGGTAACCACAAGCACATTGACCGACCCAATAAAGCCCAAAAGGATGATGGAGGCCGTTGCAGCAAGCAAAAAATGTTGAAGATAAATTCGTCGGAATTGTTGTTCTAAAGTCATGATAAAGATTTTAAAGGTCTCACTAAGATAAAAAAAATGGAAAACAGTACCTTTATTCGCATGATAAAAGTGGTGCTTTTCGGTGCAGGGAATGTTGGAACACGTTTCTACCAAGCCATGAACAACAACGATGGCATTGTGGTGACGCAGTGGTTCAATCGTTCTTTGTCGGCCATGACACTTGCGGGTCCCAACACGATTTGCACCAACGATTTGGACGACCTTGAACCGGCCGATCTTTATTTGCTGGCCGTGGCCGATGATGCCTTACCGGAACTGGTAGAAAAAATCCCCGTTGGCTCGGCCGTTGTCGCCCACACGGCGGGAAGCTTGTCCATCGAACTCCTTGAGAAACACCCCAATCACGGCGTACTCTACCCCCTACAGACGTTATCCAAAAAAAGAGATCTCCCTTTTGATCAAATCCCGCTTTGTATTGAAGCCAATCACAACAAAGCGGATAAAATACTCCGGCAGATTGCTACGGCCCTCGGCGCTCCAGCACAAACGATTGACAGTCGGCAACGGCAGGCCCTACACGTCGCCGCTGTTTTTGTCAATAATTTCACCAACAGCCTCTTTGCCCAAGGAGAACGCCTCTGTGCAGAACATCAGGTGGACTTTGGTATACTCCAACCCCTGATCCTCGAAACAGCGCAGAAAGTTCAGCGACTTTTGCCCCAGCAAGCGCAAACCGGACCAGCCATCCGCAACGACCAATCCACGATTGAAAAGCATTTGCAATTACTCAACGACCCCATTCAAAAAAAAATCTATCAACTTTTGACACACGCGATCCAACACAAGCATGACTGAAAAAAATTACAAAGAAAACCTCCCGCAGATCACCACCTTTATTTTTGATGTCGATGGCGTGATGACCAACGGAAAAGTACTCATCACCACCGCAGGAGAAATGTATAGAGAAATGGACACCAAAGACGGCTTTGCCCTCAAGTGTGCCCTAGAGCAAGGCTATAAAGTGGCCATCATTTCGGGGGGAACCAATGAAGGAATTCGCAATCGCCTTCGGGCCTTGGGCATTTATGACATCTACCTCGGAGCCCATCAAAAGCAAGAAGCCTTCCAGGACTTTCAGGACAACTACAACATCCCAATGGAAGAAATTCTCTACATGGGAGATGATGTCCCAGATCGCGTCATCATGGAACAAGTGGGGGTCGCCGCTTGTCCCGTCGATGCGGTACCCGACATTAAAGCCATTGCCCACTACATTTCGCACAAAAAAGGCGGTGAGGGTTGTGTGCGTGACGTGATTGAACAGACCCTTCGTGTACAAGGTAAATGGGCCACAGCTGGCTTCTACAAAAAAAATGATTGATGCAGCGGTTTAACGACTACAAAATTATACTAGCCTCCAATTCCCCACGGAGACAACAGTTTTTAAAAGACATTGGCCTTTCTTTTACAATAAAAACACACGAAGTAGAAGAGCTTTTCCCTCCCACCCTTCAAGGCAGTGAGATTCCGGACTACTTGGTGAAACTCAAAGCAGCACCTTTTGAAAATATTGCACCCAATGAAATCATCATCACCGCCGATACCATTGTTTGGAGTGACGGAAAATGTCTGGGAAAACCCAAAGATGCCATGCAAGCCAAACAAATGTTGCAGCAACTCAGCAGAAACAAACACGAGGTGATCACCTCGGTAGCTTTTACCCAATCTCATCAACAAACCGTCATCCATCAGACAAGCACGGTTTACTTCAAACCATTGACCGCAGAAGAAATTGAGTATTATATCGATCACTTCGCTCCTTTTGACAAGGCCGGTGCCTATGGAATACAAGAATGGATGGGCACCATAGGAATCGAAAAAATTGAAGGGAGTTATACCAACATCGTGGGCTTGCCTGTGGCACAAGTTTTGGCTACATTGGAACAAATTTGCGACCAAAAATCTCGGAATGCATAAAAATACCTTAATCATCAAATCCCTTCTAGATCCAATGGCTCTTTATATTCGTTTTGTTGTTTGCCTCCTTTTTTCCCTACCCCTTGTTGCACAAGATGCAGGGAGCATCTACCGCGATCTAGAGCGGCTCAACTTTCTGGGTTCGGTGCTCTACATTGCTGCCCATCCCGATGATGAAAACACGGCACTAATTGCCCATTTTTCTAAAACCGAACATGCCCACACCGGCTACCTCTCGTTGACCCGCGGCGACGGAGGGCAAAACTTGATTGGTACAGAGCTGCGCGAACAGCTTGGGGTGATCCGCACCAACGAATTGCTTCAAGCCCGAAAAATTGACGGCGGAGAACAGTTCTTCACCACTGCAATAGACTTTGGCTATTCCAAAAACCCCAAAGAGACCCTAGGAATTTGGGAAAAGGAGCAGCTTTTGGGCGAGGTGGTAAAACGCATTCGCACCTTTCAGCCGGATATCATCATCCACCGATTCGATCACCGTACACCCGGCCGCACCCACGGCCACCACACCACCTCAGCCGTGCTTGGCCATGAAGCATTCACACTGGCCAACGACCCTAACGCCTATGCTGAACAACTCAAAACACTGAGCACTTGGTCGCCACGACGACAGTTTTTCAACACCTCTTGGTGGTTTTACGGCAGCCAAGCCAATTTTGAAAAAGCCGATAAAACCAACTTACTGGCCCTAGAAATTGGTCAGTTCGATGCATTGACCGGGCAATCGAATGGTGAAGTAGCTGCCCAAAGTCGCAGCCAACACAAATCGCAGGGGTTTGGCAGTGCACCGCGATTGGGAAAACGAACAGAATACATTGAACTCATCAATGGGGACCGGCCCAAAGGCAACGATCCTTTTGAAGGAATCAACACCCAATGGTCCCGCTTGGATGGTGGTGAAAAAGTAGGGACAATGATTACACAGGCATTGGCCGAATTCGATTTCACCCGGCCGGCAAAAAGTGTCCCCGCCCTCCAAAAAATTTACTCGGCCATCGAGGCCCTATCGCCATCGGTATGGAGAGATCGCAAGCTGCAAGCGGCCAAGGAACTGCTGCTCAGAGCGGCGGGAATTACCTTGCAACTCAACGCTGAAAGACCCTATGGAGTGCCGGGGGAGGACGTGCAAATCACGCTCAACAGCCTACAACAATCCAACGGATCGGTGGAAATCATTGAGATCAACCAAAGCTCAATGGCCCTTCCGTTGACCAAAAATACCCGCACTGAAACCCAAATAACACTACCGCTTCCATCCACATTATCCACCCCGTATTGGTTGACCCAAAAAGGGAGCTTGGGTCGCTTTAAGGTGATGGACGAATCCTTGGCCGGTCTTCCCGCTACTCCTCCCCTTTCGCTGGACGTACGCTTAGCGATCAATGGAGAAGAAATCACCTACACACTACCCGTTCAATACCGCACCACAGACCCGGTACGCGGAGAGGTCGTCACCCCCTTTTATGTCCTCCCACCCGTCAGTGTGAAAATGGAACAACAGGTGCATCTTTTTGCCGATAAAGACCCGCAGAAAGTGCGCGTCGAAGTCACCAATTTTGGCGCCGCATTTGACGGTACCATCGAGCTGTGTTTCCCCAACGGTTGGGCGGTGGATCAACCCAAGAAACAAATTACTCTCGACCGACGCGGCGCGGCGCAATTCATAGAATACACCCTCCGCCCTTTGGAAAACGCAACCGCTGGGCTTATCGGGCCATTGGTGCATCAAGGGCAACAAACCTTGGACAAAGTTTTTGCGGTCTCCACCATTGCCTATGACCACATTCCAAAACAATATGTAGCACAACCCAGCGAAGCCAAAGTGGTTCCGCTACAATTGTCACTGCCACAAAAGAAAATTGGCTATCTCATGGGCGCTGGCGATTTGGTGGCCGACCAACTGCGTACCATCGGTCTGCCCATCACCGACATCGACATCACCACCATTGCCCAAAGCGAACTCAATAAATTCGACGTGATTTTAGTAGGCATCCGCGCCTTCAATGTCTTGCCCGAATTGGCGTTTAAAAACAAAATGCTCTTTGACTTTGCCCAACAAGGCGGCACGCTCATTGTGCAATACAACACCAGCCGAGGGCTAAAAACCAAAGAAATCCTCCCCTATGAAATGACACTTTCTCGCGACCGAGTCACCGACGAAGCCAGTGAAGTACGTTTATTACAACCGACGCATCCTGCATTGACCACTCCTCACCGCCTCAATCAGCAAGATTTTGACGAATGGGTGCAAGAGCGAGGACTCTATTTTGCCAATGCTTGGTCGCCAGCGCTTACCCCCTTACTGGGAATGAATGATGAAGGTGAATCGGAGAAAAAAGGCGCGCTGTTGATTGGTGATTATGGAAAAGGAAAAGTCGTCTACACCGGCATCAGCTTTTTTCGCGAATTACCTGCTGGCGTCCCTGGCGCCTACCGCCTATTGATCAACTTGATAGACCAATAATTATGATTGGAAAAAAAATCTATCAATTCCTCATCATCGCCAATGTCCTCTACTGGGTGTTGTTTTACATTTTCATGAATTCATTTGCCGCATGAACGCATTCGATTGGTTGATTTTATTGGGTACCTTAGGGAGCATTGTAGGTTACGGCCTGTGGAAAAACAGTCGGCAAACCAACATGACCGACTACCTCAAAGGAGGGAACAACGCCCGCTGGTGGACCGTGGGCTTATCCGTAATGGCCACACAAGCGAGTGCGATCACCTTTCTTTCGACCCCTGGTCAAGCCTTTCACGATGGGATGGGATTCGTGCAGTTTTATTTTGGTCTTCCCTTTGCTGTGTTGATCATCTGTCTGTTTTTCATTCCCATTTATCATCGTTTAAAGGTCTATACCGCCTACGAATATCTCGAAAGTCGATTCGATCAACGCACCCGAACCCTCACGGCCATCTTGTTTTTGGTGCAACGCGGTTTGGCTGCGGGAATCACCATATACGCCCCGGCCATTATTTTGAGTGTCGTTCTGGGCTGGGCCCTAAAACCCTTGATCGTTTTGATCGGACTCACCGTAATTGCCTATACCCTCGTCGGGGGAACGGCCGCCGTGAATGTGACACAAAAGCAACAAATGTTTATCATTTTCCTCGGGATGTTCATTGCATTTTTCAGCATCATCCAGCGCTTTCCAGCCCACATATCTTTCTCGGAAGCCCTTGCAATTGCCGGGCAAACAGGAAAGTTGAAGGTGCTCGATTTAAGTTTCGACCCCAACAGTCGGTACACCTTTTGGAGCGGCATCACCGGTGGCCTATTTTTGGCCCTCTCCTACTTTGGCACCGATCAAAGCCAAGTGCAACGCTACCTCTCGGGGAAATCTCTCAAAGAAAGTCAAATGGGGCTCATCATGAACGGCTTCTTGAAAGTCCCCATGCAGTTTTTTATTCTCTTGGTTGGGGTGATGGTTTTTGTCTTCTATCAATTCGAAGCTGCGCCACTACACTTCAATCCTCAAGCGGTGGAAAAGGTCGCCCAATCCTCCAAGGCCGAAGACTACCGGAAACTTGAACAAGAATTGGAGGAAATACACCACCAACGCCAACAGTTGCTGGGACAAACGGCGCTAAATGAAAACAGCTTGCGTGAAGTCGAAATCTTGGACCGCGCTGAAAAAGAAAAACGCGCGGCGGCCAAAACGCTCATCCAGCAGGTCGATCCGCAACAAAACACCAACGACAAAGATTACGTATTCATCACCTTCATCCTCGGTTATCTTCCCCACGGATTGATCGGCCTCTTGTTGGCGGTCATCCTTTCGGCCGCCATGAGCTCTACGGCATCGGAGCTGAATGCGTTGGCCGCCACTACCACCGTAGACCTCTACCAACGCAACCGACAAGCACACAGCGAGCAGCACTACGTGAAAGCCTCCAAAGCCTTTACCTTACTTTGGGGAGGTATTGCCATTCTTTTTGCGTCTTTTGGCACCTTGGTCGAAAACCTCATTCAACTGGTCAACATCATTGGCTCGGTTTTCTATGGCACTATTTTGGGCGTGTTTTTGGTCGCCTTTTTCCTGCGAAAAATTCAAGGAAAAGCCGTGTTTTGGGCAGCCATTGTCTCGGAAATCATTGTCTTGCTCATTTTTGGGCTGGATGTGGTGGGCTATTTGTGGCTCAACGTTATCGGAGCAGTGCTGACAGTTCTTTTTGCACAATTGTTTACATCCATCAATCGACCATGAAAAACACCGTTTTTTTCATCCTAACATTCATTTCAATCACCACTGCCATGGCACAAACCACCTCCCTGCAAGAACCTTTGGTACACACCGTTTTGTTTTATCTCCACGAACCGGACAATCCCGCGCATCGAGAAGAATTTGAAGCGGCCATTCATGCATTGATCGCCAACAACCCCCAGGGGGTGCAGTCGTTTTTGGGCACTCCTGCCACTACCGAAGCCCGTGGGGTGGTGCAATCCGACTACACCTATCTGTATCTAATGACCTTTCGCTCTGTGGCCGATGAGGCAGCCTATCAGACCGATTCCAACCATTTGGCCTTCATCGAGCGGGCCCAACACCTTTGGAAAAAGGTCGTTGTTTTCGATGCCCTGCAGCAAGATGAAAGATGAACAACTTTTGGTGCGGCCCGCCGAAAAAAGTGAATTGCACCACATCGTTCGCTATTTCCATGGCCTAACGCCCAGTGAACTCACGGCCATGGGGGCCGATAGCACCCTGCTTCCATCGGCCGAACAATGGCAAAAAAACTTGAAAAAAGAACACGCCCTTCCCCCAACGCAACAAAGGCTATTCTACCTCCTCTGGTGCACAGGCAATGGCCCGGTGGGGCATAGCAACCTAAGCCATATCCAGTGGGGAAAAACCGCCAAAATGCATTTGCACCTCTGGGCTCCATCGCAACGCCAAAAAGGATGGGGCAAGCAGTTTGTACGCCAATGCCTTCCCCTTTATTTTGAACGCTTTGAACTGCAAGAATTGATCTGCGAACCGCTGGCCGCCAATCCCGGGCCCAACCGCCTGCTCCCTCAACTGGGCTTTGACTTCGAAAGAAAATACCGCACCACCCCCGGGCCCATCAACCCAGAACAAATGGTGAATCGCTACCGCCTCGTCCGCTAAAGATTTCTGCGCAAATCCTTTGTTGCATTGATTTAATTTATAACTTGATAACACCAAACTTTAACTTAACCACCATGTACTGGACCAACCTCCACGCTCTTGAAGAGCAAATTGTTACCCAAAAAATTTCTGATCACCAGATTTACCCCTATTTCATCGCACATGCGCTGCTGGGTAGCGTTCTGTTGCATGTGAGCGATTTTCATTGGCCGCATAGTGCCGTGTATATCCTGCTTATGGGCATCAGCTTTCTGGGATGCAAACAGCTCTATGCGCTGGCAAAAAAACGGAATCTCACCTTTTTTCGCAGTGTTTTGGCCCTTGAGTTGGGTGGTGTTTGTTCGCTTGTGTCTAGTTTGCATTCCCTTGTTCCTGGCGCTTTTAATAGGCTTTGGAGCACTGGCCACGGTATTGCATTTCACTTCTTTTGTCCCGCCTGCTGCGCGGTGGTTTTGGGCGGCCTTTAATGTTCTCTTTCTTAGTACCTACTTTTTGTTCATCCGTCGATCGCTTTTACGCATTGGCAAAAAAATCAATCCATGAGAAAAATATTTTTTTCTTTCTTGATTTTCTTCCCGCTAGGTGTAACAGCGCAAACCATCACAGATAAGTCAGGCTATACGGTGCATTTGTCGTATTACGACGAAA
>WTJN01000053.1 GCA_011526265.1 Candidatus Arcticimaribacter sp.
CGCTTAATAATGCATGGAGGTTCATCATGCATACTGCGAAAGAATACGTCGCACGTGCTTGGATATTGGAAGACTTGCGACAACATCTTACAACTGACGAACTCGATGAGGTCATATTGTTTGCGCGTGAAGCTGGTTATCTTGACGCTGATGCGCAATTAACTGAAGCCGGCGAGCGTTATTTCCGGCTTATGACTGAAGGCAAAAGTCACTTAGTCCCTACGTGATTGGTCACAGGGCTTCATACAAAATAGGTTCGTGGCTAGTTGGTGAAACACACCTGGTAATTTTACTTGATGGGTAACACCCGCACAGGTGCCCGCAATATATTGTGCTGAGATATGAACGCTTAGCACCAAGTGTTTAGTGGTGTGTATGAGTGTCCAACGCCTTACCAAAGTCCCCAATTTAATTGCGGTATGGATGTTGTGAGTGCGTGCCGCTCAGCTGGCGTTTGGGACAAGACCTATTATGGCTGGCGTCGAAAGTATGGGGGCATGAACCGTGCGCGCTTTTCTGCCAAAAAAGATTCAAAAAAATAGAGTATTGAAATTTACATGTGCTCTGACCGCTGGTAACCCATGTTGGATAATTTTCCGTTTTGTCTGACGACAAAGCCTTGCGCCTTCCTTGAAAACAATGGCAAGCACGCAGTATTACTTTATCAAAGTGAGACTTTCATGAAATCCTGGTTTGTAAATTTTGTCAGAAGTGGCGACCTCGGCAGGGTTCGAACCTGCAACCTGCCCCTTAGGAGGGGGCTGCTCTATCCAGTTGAGCCACGAGGCCGCTGGTAGGCCCGGAGGGACTTGAACCCCCAACCAAAGCGTTATGAGCGCTCTGCTCTAACCAATTGAGCTACAGGCCCGCCCAAGCATGTTTATTCAAGAATTGTAATGAGATGCAATGGTATCTTTTGCTTAAATACGATTCAGAACTATTTCGGATCCAAGAAATTCTCTGGTTTTATGCATCCAATCGTCAAGAGCCGCTGCAGCTCCTATACCAACACCTTGGATTTGGTGTAGGTGTATCGTAAAAAGCTTTGCTGGATCTGCGGCCTCAGCTGGGTCCCACTGTCCACCAGTCTCAAGAATAATTGTACCAACCTCTTCGATTGGCGACTTGCTGTTTTGGATCCGTTCATACACGGTTTGAAGGTCCATATTCATAATATAATCCTCCGTAGTTGAGTTGAGCGGCATACGTTCGGGAACAAAGGTGCTTGTGTCAAGCTTTTTCAAATCCAAAGTGCATCACTTGCTGGAGGCGTTATCGGAATTTGAGACTGAGTGTGTCGCTTCATTTGATAAGACCAATCCAAAACACACAAACAACGCGGTGATCGCCGCGAGAATTACGGGGACTGCACTGTCTTTCTCATTACGCTTCATGCTTGAAACGTGAGCGATGTAGCTTACGCTTTCAATGTGCGATGTGTCGCAGGCTCTCTAGTTACACATAAACCTGCTTATTGTGTGTATACGGTTACAAATCCATAAAGCATCAAGAAGGCGACAGCGAAGATGCACGTGTAAATCACGATTTCCGCGATGCGCTTTTCGTCAAAACGGCGACGCATGAGATTCTCCTCAAGTTGGCGATACCAAGCTAACATAATCCGCGTTATTTTCAAAACTTACATATCTACGATCGTTCTCGACCTCTGCTAAGAGTTCTGATTAACCACAAATTTGCCACAATCAAATCTAGAACTGTATTTCAAAGGTGCTGCAGCATAGCCGTTATGTGACATTGTTCATTCAAATGAAATGGCGATGATAGCATGAGGAATTGCAGCAGCTAAGGTTGCTGCTCCAAATAATGTGTGGACAAAGATTTGTCTGACTATTGCATTCTGGCGTTTTTGTTTTTGCACAGCTCGGGCAAAGTAAGCGCTTCCCACTGTAATGAAGAAGAATACTAATAAAGCTAGATACCAATGTGCAGCTGTGCCTGTTAAATGCGCTAGAAATATAATGATTGCAGCGTATGACGCCCAGCGGTGCAAATTTTGATTATTTCTATTAATTTGTTGGCCTAGCAGTTTCTTCAAGAATAATTTTGCTTGGTAAAGCATGATGGTAAAAAGCGAGAATCCTGTTAAAATTTTGACGTTCTCAGAAGTTAAAAAATTAAGATTTTTTCCTAAAAGCAAAATGATTAAACTTCCAACTAGTCCAAGTACTATGGTCCATTGTAGAGGATGCTTTGGCTGAAGATGTTTTATCATTTTTCTCCTATAAGTGTTGTCAAAATTTCGGGACTAGCAGCATTCAATACCGCCTCCAAGAAGGCGTCTTTGTCGGGCAGCGCAAACTGGCCACTATTGGGCCATTCAGGTCCTATTTTGGGAGGTGCATCAAAGTTTGATACTTTAACCAGATAATTTTGATACGCATCGCCCAATGCTTCGATTTCCGTCTTCAATATTTGTCGTATTTCATCACTTGAAGTCGTGGAGTCTGGCCACGTCCAAGTTGTCGCCCCCATCACATCATTAAGCTCCCAATCATTTTTTGGACTGTCCTTATGTTCATTGTGACAGCTTACACATCCTGGCGCCGATGCAAAATCAGGGAACATTGCGATGCTTCCATAGCCCTCTAATGTAGAAAATATCGGTTCCCTGCTCATTACCACGGTTTTGTAGTCAACCGCTGTGTCGCCTTTGAAGAGGTTGGACGGATTAATCGGTTTATCGGACCCGAGATATAATCCAAGCGGTTCTGGGCGTTTTTCCAATTCGAAAGATAATTCTCTAAGAAAAAGCGCTGGCAAAGGACCTTTTTCTACTCCAATTTCTTTCCAGTCTTCCCCAAATTTTAAACCAACTTTTTTACCTGCACCAACAATTTCACGAGTGTATATTTGTCGGGCATGAGCATTCAGTGCGTTGACTGCATGAAACATCACTGCCACGTCAATCTCGTGAGCGTCAGAAGTTTGTGCGTGTTGTTTTGGCAGCTCAGCTGGAGCAGTTACAAAGAGGTAGATACAAATACACGCGAGGGTCAGTGCCCATAATATGAACCTTCTCATTTCTTTAACCCTTCACTTATTTTTGATGTTCCATAGGGTGATTTTCCGCCATCAAAATAATCTTTTATTGCCTGCACACTCACAGATTCATCATATAAGCTTGGAGATTTGAATTTATGGTTGCCATGAAAATCATGACAGCCTAGGCAGCTGTTCCAGTCGTTTGTTTTAATTATTTCAGCGTGACTAATATCAAGCGGATCATTTTTTAAGAACAATTCTGAATGGCATGATGCGCAAAAACCTAATGAGTCAAGGTTAACAGTCTTTGCATTATGTTCGCTATGGCAACCTAAGCATTTGTTTGCAGGTAAAATTTTAACGACTTCGATAAAGCGAGGTTCATTAAATCTATAGATCGGATGGCGGTCGTTATTTCTTTCATGACATTTAAGGCACTCACTGGAAGAAACTTTCCTAAACGCAAAATCTACCTGGTATCCCGCGTCAAACAGTGCATTCTTTGCCAAGGCCTGAATTTGTTGGCGAATGGAGCCATCACTATATTTATGGCATTCGCGACAGGCTAGCCCGTCATGACCGTCCACGAAGTTTCCTAGTGTATGGAATTCACTCAAAGATGCCAGAATTGTATTGTTCCGACTATTATTCTCGTTAAAGGCTTTGGCAGGATTGTTAAAAGCCATGAGGGCTGCCGCTAAACCAATAATCAATATGATGCATGCAGCTACGATGCTAATAATATTAATATTTCTAAATTTCATATTAACACATGCGAATTAGAATATTACACAGCGGGTTATACCTCCCAGATCCAACTCATAGAGTCAATAATTTTATATTGGAACGGCTTCATGGGATTCTGCACATATTGCTGCCTACAAGTTAGTAGGCGCAAGCTGTGTAGTTGTGTGTAAATCTATTGAGCGCTAAAAATTCATGATTGAGGTTGTTTTGCGCTCAGTCGGCGGCCCTAGATTTCAAGATTTGAGAAATGATATGGGATACGAAATTTATTCTCAAAAAAACACAAATTATGTTAGATTTTTGGATTAAGTCTTCCTCAACGCGCCGGGTTCTGCACAGTTTTCAAATAACCTGACCTATGCCACTATTTCAAATGAATTTGCGATAAATGCAAAACTGTTTAATGCTTGGCACAAGTATTCTTGAAACGAGAGAAAATTCATCACCTAAGTGCTATGACAAATCCAAGCCTTTTTCTCAAACTTTTGGTCTTCGGAGAAAGAAAAGCCCGCCACAATTTCGCGCACGATATCTCAATTAACTGGGCAAAAGAGTTTAAGGTGTAAGCCTCGGATTTCCGAACAAAGGCGCACTTTTGGGTTTGGTTTGCGTTATAAAGCAAGAGAAAAAGATGACTTAAAATCTAACACAGGCGCATTATCCTTTTGGATCACTTCGTAAGATATATTCTTCTTGTGTAATTGGGAAGTTCTTTTGAAATGCCCCCAAATGAAAAAAGAATATTTTTAATCACAAAAGACTGAAATTTTGTTATAAATGTGAAAAATGTTCCATTGAGAATGAAGTAGACATAACGATTTAACTGTGGGTAACTGTCCGTTAAGCAGCGGGTGTTGCGGGCGTCTTTTGTATGTCCATTCTTGAAAGGTAAACCGCAATGTTAACTTGGATGAAGGCCGATGCGGACTGATCAAAACATAACGTGGCGCGTGTTTGCTACATGGCGGCTTTCAATAGCTGTCTTGGTCTTTGAAGTAGCCTCATTGATAACTAGCGATCAGTTAGCCTCACTAGGCGTCACACCCTATCTAACGTTACCTGTTTTGATTGCAGCATTTTTTGTTCGTCGGGTTGATCATTGGATTTTTACGGCTCTCTGGTCCGCTGTGGGTTTGCTTGCTGCGCAAGCAATGATGTATCTACTAGCTGTGGGCTCTCAACATACGCTCTTAGAAACGACAAGAAGCTTGAGCACGGACCTATCATTAATCGGTTTTCAAGTCACTTCGGGGCTTGTTTTGGTGGCAGGTATTGCTTTGTTGGGCAAGTATGCGGCAAGCGTTTCTTATGATGAAGCGGGTGTCCTTTGTTCCATTGAACTTGAGAGTATTTTTGGCTGGCGCTCCTCCACGTTCTTTGCTGCGCTCTCGATCTACGCTTATCTCATGCGCTCACTGGAGGTCGCTGTCAGCGCGTCATTATTGGACACGACTATAAAAGCCTGGACGCTGATGCAGTCTGACATATTGGCTGTCTTCATTTTACTGCCAGCGATAATTGGGGCCGTTCTATCTTTAGCGGGTGCGCCCCGCTTAGAACCAGACTTAAAGCCATTCTGGGTAATTATTATATGTTATATTGCGTTTGTGGGTTTAGCGACGTGGCTTGGTCTTTCGTTGGGGTCACTGTTCTCGGTTGTATCAATCTCTGTTGCCTATGGTGTGCTCGCGATCCTTTCGACGCTAGCCCCTACGGTGCAATGGTCTGGGCGATTGCTTCTTATTAACCTCGCTGGGTTCATCACAGTTTCCCTGCATAATGGTATTTCGGTTACAGAGCTCTTCGCGGTGACCATTGGTATGTCATTTCTTGTTCTCATGGTCATGACGCTGCGTCTGATTGCGCAGATAAATATGAATAGAGTGAACGCGCGGACTGAGTTGTATTTACGTGCAGGCACGGGCGCTTTTGCGATCATGTCTGAGGAGCATGAGTTTCTCTACGTGTCTGAACAGTTTCTTAAGATGACAGAATATGAGAGCCTTGAAGCGCTCCCAGATATTCGGCAGATGATTGTGGATTTATCTTCAGAGGAGCATGCGAAATTACACGCGAGGGTTAGAGCGGTTGAGACTGGCGTTTTGAGACTGCCGACACGTAGCAACACATTAAAAACGAAATCAGGACGTGAGATCAAAGTAGAAAGATCAATCCGCTGGTTTGAAATCCCTGGTGAAGAGAAGCGACGTTTGTCGGTGAGTTATGCGGATGTCACTGACAAGGTACGCTTGGAAGTAGAACGGGCGGATCAAGAGGAGGTTTTGAATGCCTTTGTGTATGACGGGCCCCAGTACTGTTTTGTTGAAGATGAAGAGTTCAAGATCAGGTTGATCTCGGAGGGCGCTGCGGAGCTGATTGCGGGGAAGTCGAGTGCTGAATTGATCGGCAAGGACCCTCTTGAATACTTCTGTATAGATGATCAGAAAAGGATTATGGCTGCGCGCTCACAACGTGATGAGCGTCTTGAGCGGGGTGAAACAGTTGTCTCTGACACACCACTGACGTTCAAGCGCGGAGAAGCCATCGTCAAGGTCCGCATCCAAGTGAAGCTGCTGCATCTACAAAGTGGTGCAGTGATGCGGGGCATAATCTTTGATGACATCACAAAAGTTGAGCAGGCGCGGCAGCGTGCGGAGAACTATTTGAACGCAGGAACGAGCTTATTTTTCATCAGAGATGAAGATTTTGAAATAGAGTTTGTATCTGAGCCTTTGATCAGTCGTTTGGGTTATGAAAATTTTGCGGAAGTTCCACCTTCAAAGCATTGGCGGTATGACCCCACGAAAGTCAGTATGGCCCGTGAATTCTACAAGTCAAAACCTCTGAATAAAACGTTTAGATTGCCAGATATAGTGGAAATTAGATCAAAGCAAGGAGACAAACTATCCTTCATTGAAACGTTTAAATGGTTCGAAGATCCTGTCACACAACGTCAATTGTTAATGACAAGTTATGAGGATGTTACGGCTACTGAGGAAAATAGGCAAAATGCGATCAAATTATTAAATCAGGCAAATTCATATCTTCAAAATGGAGTTAATGCCTATGTAATTAAAGACACCGAGTTTCGTAATGTGTTTGTTTCAGAAGAGTTCACGTCACTTACTGGCTACGATGAACAGAGCTTCTCAACGGCTGAAAATTTTTACTTAAATTTCGAAAATAGAGATCGTGTCCTGCAGCGACCGCCCACTGATGAGAGTGTAATGGGAGAAAGGATCGATTTAGGGATTTGCCAGATCAGATGTAAAGATGGATCTGAAAAGACGGTGCGTCGCTTTTCAAGATTATTTCAAGGGCCAGACGAACATAATTTAATTTTGATCGCTTTTGATGATATCACTGAAGTGGAGCAGGCGCGCCAGCAGGCTGAGGACTATCTTAAGGCTGGGACAGGAAGCTTCCTCATCCAAAACGAACTCTTTGAGACGCTTTACGTGTCAGAAAAAGTGTTTGAATTCGTAAGCAAAGAAAGCGTGTATGCGATAAACGCTGGAGATGTGGGTCAGCGGCTAAAGTCATTTCCTA
>WTJN01000005.1 GCA_011526265.1 Candidatus Arcticimaribacter sp.
TAAAATATCAATCAAAAAACAATTTTTAATCGATAAAACTAACATGTTATAGTGTATGGAACAAAAAAACAAAAGAATATTTACTTTTTGCGCTGATAAACCATTTCGCCATCGACAAAGGTAGCCAGCACCTCTGTGTCCAACATATCTTCTGCCGTAGCCGTCATGATATCCTTGGTCATCATCACAAAGTCAGCAGCTTTTCCTACTTCAATGCTTCCTTTCTGTGCTTCTTCGAAATTGGCATAGGCCGCCCAAATGGTCATGCCTTTAAGTGCTTCTGAGCGTGTGAGCGCATTTTCCATTTGAAATCCTCCTTGAGGATATCCTTGGTGGTCTTTTCTCAAGGTTGCCGCATAGAAGGTATAGACTGGATTGACATGTTCGACCGGAAAGTCGGTACCCAATGCAATTTTCCCCGACCAGTCCAAGAGGGATTTGTAGGTGTAAGCCGATTTGACTCTATCTCCCCCCAATCGCTCTTCGGCCCAATACATATCGCTGGTGGCATGTGTGGGCTGCACCGATGGCAGTACCTTGGGGCCAAATTTTTCAATGTCTTGAGGGAGTACAACCTGTGCATGCTCGACACGCCAACGAGGGTCCTCTATGGGTCCAAGGACATTTTCATAGGCCTGTAACACCGCAGCATTGGCCGCATCACCAATGGCATGGGTGTTCATTTGAAATCCTTTTTCGGCCAAAATTTGCGCCAGTGAATCAATTTTTGCGGCCGGTGTGATGAACAAGCCTTTGTTGTGCGGGTCATCGCTATAATCGGACTGCAAAGCTGCACCTCGACTGCCCAATGCACCATCGGCATAAACTTTTACCGATCGAATGGTCAGTCGCTCGGTTTGAGTGATTCCTCGATCCAAATAATACGCAAGGTTTTCAGGGGTGTTCGATATCATTCCGTAGAGACGAATTTTAAGGTCTTCGGTTTGATGAAGGCTATCGATCAGCGTCAAAACATCTCGATCAAGTCCAGCATCGTCTACTGTAGTGAGTCCTTTGGAGAAAGCGATGGATTCTGCGGCTTGCAGCGCCGCGATTTGTTGTGCTCTGTTGGGTTGGGGTAAAATCGCATACGCCAGATCAGAGGCTTTGTCAATCAGAACGCCTGTTGGCGTTCCATTGGCCAGCAGTACTTCTCCCCCTTCAACTTTCGTTTGATTATCGATAGCAGCGGCCGATAGCACCTTGGAGTTGACCCAAGCCGCATGTCCGTCGACGCGCTCTAAAACAACGAATTGATCGGGGAAAGCCGCATCTAGGGCCGCTTTGGTGGGAAACTGTTTGTCTTCCCATAAATTTTGATCCCAACCCCGCCCCAATAGGACATTGCTTTGCTGACCACGGCTGTGTTTTTCAAGACGAAGAATGATTTCACGAACGCTTTTTGCCCCACGCAAATCGGCCTGTGTTTGCCCCAATCCCAATTGGTAGAAATGACAATGCGCATCGATAAAGCCAGGATAGATGGGCAATCCGTTCATGTCCAACGTCGCCGCTGCAGTATATTGATCTAGAAGATCTTCGTTGCCAACAGCAACAAACTTGCCGTCTTTTACAGCAAATGCAGAAGCAACGGTAAAGGCAGGATCAACCGTGTAGACGGCAGCGTTGTGCACCAATAAATCTGCATCAAACCGGTTGCAAGAGGAGAGTATAAGAATAAAAACAATAAATTTCCCAAGAGCTTTCATGCGCAAAAGTTTGGGGCAAAAATAAGGATTTGGACGGATTAAAAGCCGATATCAAAATTATAACGCATGCCCAACAAAAGTTGAGTCCCATAGACGGGATATTTACTCCAGCGATAGGTGGGCTCACCCAACAAATTGTTGCCATTGAGAAAGACGTCCCAGCGTTCATTCAATCGATACGTCAAGTGGGTATCGACCTGCGTAAAGGCTTCAAGACTTTCTTTTTCCACGGGGGCGTTGGCTAGGTCTTGACCTAAGAAACTCAAGCGGTATTCGTTGTCCCTTTCTCCCCAGTGATTGATTTCCCATTGGACATTGATTTTCTTTCCAAGGTTGATCGTTCCATCAAAAGTCAATCGCAACTGCGGCAGGTTGTTTGGAGAAAAATCCGTTGCCACAACCTCTTCTTCTTCGGCGACTTGCTGATAATCGGCATAGCTGGCCATCAGCGAGAGTTTTCCGCCATTTTTAAACGCTGCTTGCAAGCGAGCTTCAACGCCTGTCTGGGTAAGGTTGGTATAAGTAACCTCAAAGGCATTGTTATAACGGTAGGGTATAATATTGGCGCGATCGATATCGATCCCAAGGCTACGGTATAGGGGATGACGATCGATTTTAGCATAAATAATATTCCACGCAAATTCCCAGCCTGAGGCAAACTTTGAGCGTGTCCCCAGCCGCCCGCGATAGGGCACCGAACTGGTATTCATTTCAAGTCCAGGTGCTACATAGGGGTTTTCCATGGTGTAGCGTCGAAAGCTATTCAAATTTAAATCGCCATCCACGTGAAGAAAGGGAGCAAAATTTCCTTTCTCAGGGAGATACGAAAAAGAAGCAATTGGAAAGACATACAATGCTTTTTCGGAAAATTCATCGCCTATGCCATAGACGGCACGTGCCCCGGTTTTGAATTTAAACTTCCCGCGAATCTTGCTCGCAAACAGGGCTAAATCTCCTTTGCCCACACTGTAATCGACAGGCAGACGGGTGTAAAAATCTTCGGAAAATGACGTCGACAAATAGTCAAAGGCAGGAATGGCCGTGATGGCCACGCCACCAAAAAGGGTTTGAATTTTGGACGTAAAACCAACTTCCGCCTCGGTGGTAGAAAAGGCATCGGTGGTCAAAAAAGCATTCAAATCCAATTGTTTTACCCATGGTTCATACCACTGCCATTGGGTGGTCATGCTGATGTAGTTGAGCTGTTGCGCAGGGTCAATATTTTCGCGCACAAACTCATCGGTTAGCGGCGAGCGCAAACCATAAAAATTGTGATAATCTTGACGATATGTGAGTTGCGAGAAGTTATTGCGCTTGTTGGTGGCGTATTGGTGGGCCACGCTCAGCATCAAATTCCCTTGTTGGGTGGGCAGGTCAACCTCAGTAAGGTCCTTCAGCATTCCGTTGTAGCGCAATAACCAGTCTATTTTCTGACGGCGATCGAGGGCGTAATAAGTGCCGTATTCTGCCAGCAATTGATTGTAATTACCAAACCCAATACTGGCCCGAGAATTGAACTGGGGTGCCATTTTTTTGGTGACCAATTTCCGCGCTGAACCTTTGGTCGGCACAAAAGTAGACGCCACAGGCACAGAAAAAATGGTGTTGGTTACGGTTTGTTTCTTCACGGTCAGAGTGGCCAAATCCTCGGGACTCTGACGAATCTTAAACACATCCTGCAGACTGGGTGTAAAGGACTTAATTACAGTTACTTGCTGCACGTCAATACTGTCGGTCTCTTGCTGTGCAAAGACGGCGTGCATCATCCCCAACAGAAGTCCTCCGATAAAAATTTTATTGATTCTCAACTTCATTGATATTGATGGATGAATTGTTTTCTGCTTCGACTTTTTTGATGTTGGCCAAATCAGCTTTTGCGGCTTCAATCAGCACAGGGAACTGTGTGAAATTCTCCAGTAGCGATTCGAGTATAAAGCTGGCTTGAAAGGCATCGTCCAGTTGATAGAAGTTTTTGGACATCAAGAGCAAACTTTTGGCTGCCCATTCGGGATAGCCGCTGTAGTCTTGTGCAATTTTTTCGATCACTACATTCGAATCCGCAAAGGCTTTGTTGTTGTGCTTTTGTTGCGCATCAAAATACAGTGCCTCTACTGCGCGTTCTCCTTGCGGTGCATTTTCCAATGCTTTAAATGCTTGCTGCGCTTGCTTCAAGTCATTAACGGCCTGTGCAGATTTTGCACGGATGTATTGCGCATCCCACTGCACACTCTCCTTGACTTCTTTTTGCGCCAAAACTTTGTTGGCGTAATCCAGGGCATTCGCATTGTCTTTTTTATTGAAATAGTATTGCATTTGGTTGGCCAACGCATAGCGTTTGTTTTCGGCAAATTGTGCTTCCTGCTCCAACCGCTGAAAGACCGGCAATGCTTTTTCGGCTTGATCCAATTGCAACAAGATTTGCGTCAACCGCACCAAGGCTTGTTCTGTGTAGGCATTGGCAGGGTTATCAGCAATGGTTCCAAAATGCACCATAGCGCCTTCTGGATCGTTTTTTTCGTAGAGCAACTCCCCCAGTAAAAAGTGCGCCCGAAGAAGATTGGCCCCATTGGGATAGGTGGCAATATAGTTGGTCAAGGCCTTTTTTAGTGCATTTTTCTTGCCGTCGTTCAACAGGCGTTCGATGGCGTCGAAACTGGCTTTTTCCAACTTCAAGTCCGGGAGTTCTTTCAGGTTTTGTGTGGTCAACCACTGGGAGAATGCGTCAACGGTGTTTTCCTCAATGGCAATTTCTTTCACTGTTTGCAACGCTTGCTGGGTAATGGCGGCATTGGGATAGGCTTCCACCAAGGCTTTGAGTGTGTTTTGTGCCGCTTCGTTCTGTGCGCTGTTGTACTGGAGTAATCCTTTGTTAAGATAGGCCCGCGATCGGTAGGGGCTTTTCGGATGCCCCAACAATAGGCGGTCGTAGGTGGTGATGGCCAAATCAATCGAATTGTCTTTGGCATGGGCTTGGGCAAGGGCAAAAAGACCATCGTCCAAGAGAGGCGATTTGGGGTAACGATCGATCAAGGTTTTCAGCAGCGCAATTTTCTGGGCGTTGCGGTCCACAAAGCCATAACTAATGGCTTGCTGATAGGTCGCATAGGGGGCTTGATAAGGAAATAGCTCAATAACTTTTTCGTATTGATCCATGGCAGGCCAATAGGTTTTGAGCACAAAATGACAGTCGCCCAACCGCAAGCGGGTATCCCGCTCATAGGACAAAGATGGGTTGGTCGCCAAGAACGCCTCGAAAGCGGTAATGGCCTCGGGATATTGTTTGGCTTTGAAATGGGCATACCCCAGGTTGTAATCCAACTGGGCGGCTTCTTCCAAATCTTTCATTCGGGGATGTGTTTGTGCTGCTCTATAGGCATCAATGGCCGCTTGGTAGAGTTTGCGCTCAAAAAGGCTTTGGGCTTGCCAGTAGCCCGAAGCGGCCGATAGCGCGGGGTCATTGTCCAATTTGATGACCGCCTGATAATACTTTTCAGCCACGGCGTATTGTCCGGCTTTGAACAGCGCAGTGGCCTTCATATACATCACTTTTTGTCGCGCTTCATCGTATTTAGCGCCGGGAAGTTTGTCCAGCAATTCCAAGGCTGCATCAAAATTTTGAGAGCTCACATAGGAGTCCAACAGCAATACCTCCAGTCGTCCCACATTTTTATTTTTGGGGTAGGCCGAAATAAACCGTTGCACTACGACCGCTGGATTTTCATAAGAATTGCCAATGGCGTAGCTGAGTTTGGCGTAGTTCAATAGGGCGTCCTCTTGGATGGTGGGACTGAATTTCATTTCGGAAGCGCGTTTAAACGCATTGAGGGCCGCCGTTTTTTGATCGGTTTTCAAATAGCTATCGGCCAAGTGGTAGTAGGCGTTTTGGGCCACCGCGTTGTTGGTGCTGATAATTTTGTTGAACTGCTCAATGGCCTCGGTGTATGCTTTCATCCGATAGTGCGCATAGCCCAGTTGATAGAAATCGGTATTCGACCAACGGCCCCGCTTGCCTTCGTAGGCCAACAAATAGGGCAATGCCGAGCGGTAATCCTGCAAGTTAAAATAGCTTTCCCCAATGATCTTGGACAGCTCGGAGGTTTCTTTTTTGTCGGCGCCTTTGAGGCTTTTTCGCGCCAAAAGAATGGCCTCGTCAAACCGCCCCAATTTAAAATTCATATCGGCTTGGAAATAGCCAATGGTGTTGTCGTCCTCGCTGCGGTTGAGCTTATCAAAGTTGCGGTTGGCCTCTTCAAAATCTTCCAACTGATAGGCAATATATCCCAAGTAGTAGTTGGCATCCCCGGCATATTCGGGGTTTTCTTTGACTTTTTCAAAAAGGGGTTTGGCTTTTTTAAAGCGTTTGGTGGCAAAGTTGGTGTATCCCTTGTTGAAGTAATACTTGGGCAGTTGTGCCTTGGCCACTTCTTTTTCCGATAATTTGGCGTACCATTTTAAGGCATAGGAATACTTGCCTTGATTGAAATAAAAATTGGCTGCGTCCAAATAGGCTGTTTCTGTCAAGTAACTGGTAGGGTGATCGATCATGAAGGCCGTGAGCATTTTTTCGGCCCCTGCAGTGTTGAGACGCAAGGCGGATGATAGCGTATAAAAACGGGCCTCTACTTGGGCGTCAGCGGAAAGCGACAAATCGCGCTGCTGCTGAAAATACTGTGAAGCGGCTCCAAAACTATTCGCCGCGTAATAATAATCGGCTGACTGCAATAACTGTTGTTCCCACCCTTGTTGCGCAAAAGCACCGCAGGAAAACAAAAAGCAGAGGGCCGAGCGAAGAAAATAACGCAAAGACACAGTTTGATGCATAGACGAAAGATAAGGCGTAACCGCTATTTTTTAAACGCCGAAAAAACGATTTGCGTATAAAATTATCAACAAAAAATGAAGACGTTTGGACATCGGCACGCTTTTATAGTACCTTTAACACTTTCTCGATCAAAACGCCCATGGACACTTCCATTCTTCAACTCAAAAACGCAACCATTTTCCAAAACAAACAATGCATTCTCTCCGACGTAAATGTCGATGTGAAGGCCGGGGAATGGGTTTTCCTTATCGGGAAAACGGGAACGGGAAAAAGCAGCTTGATCAAGACCTTGTATGCCGATTTGCCCCTCCAACAAGGGGAAGGCAGTGTGGTTGGCATGGACCTCGCCACGATCAAACAAAAAGACATTCCGTTTTTGCGCCGCAAACTGGGGGTGGTGTTTCAGGATTTTAAATTGTTGCCCGACCGCAGTATTTTCGAAAACCTGCGCTTTGTGCTCAAAGCCACCGGGTGGAAGGACAAAACAAAGATCAACACGCGCATTGCCGAGGTGTTGAACACCGTGGGCATGACCGGCGTAGAGGCCAAGTTTCCCTTTGAACTTTCGGGGGGAGAGCAACAACGCGTGGGTATTGCCCGGGCTTTGCTGAACACCCCTACCCTGATCATTGCCGACGAACCCACCGGCAACCTCGACCCGCAGACCAGCATGGAAATCATGGGGGTTTTTCAACAACTGCACCAACAGGGCATGACCGTGCTGATGGCCACCCACGACTACAACATGATTGT
>WTJN01000138.1 GCA_011526265.1 Candidatus Arcticimaribacter sp.
AATGCATTGGATCAATCAATCAAACTTTCGTGCATTGACCTATACTTTCCGCCTCTGTATTTTGCTGTACATTCTCTTGTTGTTTCAAGTTTTTACTTTTGATCACAACGACATTTCCCTTCTCGCCATAAGCGTGTTTTTTGCTGTGCTGTATTGCCTCGTTCAACTCCTTTTGCTTCGACAAATTTTCAATCAACTAATTCTTAACGGGCTCTATATAATTTTGTATATTTGCACCCTCAAGTTAAGTCCTTGGTTATTTCTTCTCAGTGGCTTAAAAATTTACTTGGAATGAACAAAAAGAAAGTCAAAACAATCCTGATTTCTCAACCGGAGCCCAACACTGAAAACTCCCCATATGCACGACTAAAGGACAAACACAATCTCGTCATTGACTTTCGTCCATTTATTCATGTTGAAGGCGTGGAAGCCAAAGACGTTAGACAGCAAAAAATTGATTTTAACGACTTTGATGCAATCATCCTTACCAGTAGAAATTCGGTAGATCATTTCTTTCGTTTGGCCGAAGAAATGCGTTTTAAAGTTCCCGACACCATGCGCTATTTCTGTCAGTCGGAGGCCGTTGCCTACTACCTTCAGAAATATGTCGTCTACCGCAAACGCAAAATATACGTTGGTGAACGCAGTGTGATGGACCTCACGGCCATGTTCAAAAAATTCAAGGACGACCGTTACTTACTGCCTTCCTCAGATATACTTAAACCGGCCATTCCCAACTATCTCGACGAGATTGGCATACAGTGGAAAAGAGCACAATTATACAAAACAGTCGTGAGTGATCTCTCAGATTTAAGAGATGTTTACTATGACATTCTGGTGTTTTTTAGCCCTTCTGGGATTGAGTCATTGTTTCAGAATTTCCCCGACTTTGAGCAAAATGACACCCGAATAGCCGTCTATGGCAATACCACCATAAATGCTGCAGACAAGGCCAACTTACGGATCGATATCAAAGCGCCCACTAAAGAGACGCCGTCCATGACCATGGCCATTGAAAAATACATCAAAGAATTAGTCTAAGCGTAAAAGGCTGTTTTCAAAAAATACACAAATAATGCGCCCCAAGCGCCCAAAAGAATCAATCCGCCTACGGGTGTAACAGGCCCCAAAAAGCCAACCGACCAACCGTGAAGGGCTTTGGTAGAAAGCACAAGAATACTGCCTGAAAAAAGGATGATTCCCCATAAAAAACCTTGAGCGACAAATTGTTGCAAGCTTTCGTTGGCGATGGGAAGTTGCGCATAAAAAACCAACACCATTCCATGGATCAACAAATAGCGTACGGCCACCTCAAAACTATTTAATGCAGAGGGAGAAAGTCGATCGGATAATGCATGACTCCCCAAAGCGCCCAAGGCGACCCCTAAAAACATGAATAACGCACCCAAGGCGGTAAAATAGATGATTTTCATTGTCATATGGTTTATGTAAATGTAGTGCAAAGCAGCAAGAAATAATTACTTTTATGTGTCCTTTGCAAAAATTATGAAAACATCTAACGGCAGTATTCAAATTGACGGTATCGACAAAATTCTTCTCAACAGTTTGATGGCGGATGGTCGTTTATCCATCAATCAATTGGCCAACAAAGTGGGGATTTCCGGGGCCGCTGTTCACCAACGACTCAAAAAGCTTGAAAAAGCAGCCTTGATTCAAGGGGCCCAAATCATCATCAATCCAAAACTTTTGGGCTACACCACCCTTGCTTTTGTGGGCATCTACCTGGATAAAGCCATGAATAATCCCACAGCAGTCAACCAGTTAGAGAAAATCAATGAAGTTATTGAATGTCACTATACTACCGGGGAATGGAGTGTCCTTGTCAAAATTCTTTGCAAAGACAACGAGCATTTGATGGATTTGCTGAATACCAAAATTCAAAAAATTGAGGGCATTTCACGCACGGAAACGTTTATTTCTTTAAACCAGCAAATCGGCCGTCAAATACAGCTTTAGTCACGGCTATTTCCCATGACACGAAGAAGAAAGTAAAGCAGGGTAGCCAACGAACCAATGGCGGCCACCACATAGGTACGCGCAGCCCACTTGAGGGCGTCTTCGGCACCTGACAATTCTCTTTGGTTGACCATATTCTTGCGACGCAACCACTCGATAGCTCTATGCGAAGCGTCATATTCAACCGGTAAGGTAACAAAGCTGAACAAAGTTCCCATACCAAAAAGCCCAACCCCTAACAGGGCGATGGTTTGTCCCAATGCTGATCCCTGTGCCATAAACAATCCACCAAAAATCATCCACATCGAAAAATTCGACGCCACCTGCACCACAGGTACCATGGACGAACGCATCTGAAGCCAAGCATACCCCAAATGATGCTGCACAGCATGTCCACATTCGTGTGCGGCAACTGCCGCCGCGGCCGCATTGCGCTGGGCATAGACGCCTTCACTGAGATTGACCGTCTTGGTTTGAGGGTTATAATGATCGGTGAGCATTCCGGGAGTGGAGACTACTTTTACATCGTGTATGCCATGATCGTCTAGCATTTTTTCGGCGATCTCTTTGCCAGAAAGGCCGTTGCTTAATTGTACTTTAGAATAGTGCTTAAATTTACTTTTTAGCTTTTGGCTTACAGCAGCACTGACGAGACCAAACACCAAAAGAATCAAATAATACATTCCCATAGACCTCTTTTATTTTTTTAACTTAAAGTACAAAATCATGAGCAAAAGTAATGCCGTAATGATATTTGACAGAATGACAGGCGGACTTTGAATCATCCATCCGTAAACTTCCCAAAGTCCTACCCCTGTGAGCATGACCAGATACATGGTTGTCGAAACCCCTTCGGCACTTTTTAATCGCCAAATCTTATAGGCCTGCGGCACAAACGCTGCGGTGGTCAATGTTGCCGCGAGAAAACCAATTCCTTCAATCCACATCACCCAACAATATTGATGATTTTACCGGGCACGACTATCACTTTTTTGGGCGTCCGCCCCTGAAGTTGCTGCTGTGTTTGTTCGTCTTCCAAAATGATTGCTTCAATTTCTTTAGGAGACAGTTCTAACGAAAGTTCACGGGTGAATCGCATTTTACCGTTAAATGAAACCGGGTAGTTCTTGGTGCTTTCCACCAAATATTTTTCAGCATACTCGGGAAAATTCACTTGCGTAATCGACCCTTGATGTCCCAACAAAGACCACAATTCCTCTGCCATGTGCGGCGAAAAGGGTGAGAGAAGAATAGTCAATGGCTCAAGAATAGCGCGGTGATGGCACTTCTCTGCCGAGAGTTCGTTGACGCATATCATGAAGGCGCTTACGCAGGTATTGAACGAAAATTGCTCAATATCGTGTGTGACTTTCTTAATGGTTTGGTGCAAGCTTTTCAACATGGCTGCTGTGGGTGCATCATCGGTGACTTCAAATGCATTATTGGGATGAAAAAGTCGCCATGTTTTTTTGAGGAAAGAATACACGCCAGAAATGCCGGCAGTGTTCCAGGGCTTGGCCTGTTCTATTGGGCCCAAAAACATCTCATACATCCGAAGGGTATCGGCGCCATATTGCTCACAAATCTGGTCAGGGTTGACCACATTGTATTTGGACTTTGACATTTTTTCAACCTCTCGTCCCACTTTGAAAACGCCCTGCTCTTTCTCGAATGTTGCCTCGGTAAACTGTGGCTGCCATTGCCGCAATGCCTCGCAGTCGAGTTCGTCGGCGGCATTCACCAGTGAAATATTTACGCGTATGGGCTCTACTTCTTGCTCATTGATAAGCCCTTTGGAGAGATAGATTTGTGTTCCAGGTTTTCGATAGATCAATGCTGAAGTTCCTAAGATCATGCCTTGGTTGATCAACTTTTTGGCATATTCATCCACAGGTAAAAATCCGCGATCAAATAGGAATTTTTGCCAGAAGCGCGAGTAGAGTAAGTGACCCGTAGCATGCTCACTACCACCGAGATATAAATCTACTTCACGCCAATACTGGGCGGCTTTTTTTCCCACAAATTCATCGGAGTTATGGGCGTCCATATAGCGGTAAAAATACCAAGAGCTCCCTGCCCAACCGGGCATAGTGTTAAGCTCTAATGGAAAGACTGTCTGATGATCGATACTGCTGTTTGCCACTACTTTTTCGTTGACAGTGTCCCAAGCCCAGTGCGTTGCGTTCCCCAATGGTGGCGCTCCCTCTGGGGTAGGCAGATACTGCTCAACATTGGGCAATACCAAAGGCAACTGATGCTCGGCCAAAGGATGGGGCAAGCCGTTTTTGTAATAAACAGGAATGGGTTCTCCCCAATAGCGTTGACGGCTAAATACCGCATCGCGCAATCGATAATTGATCCGTCTCTTTCCGCAGCCATGTTCTTCCAAATGGTTTAGAACACGCTCCATGGCATCGGTATAGGATAAACCGTTTAAAAAATCGGAATCTTTTAAAACAGTAGTACTTGATTTCTCGGTGTAAGCAGCGGTAGATATATCTGTATTGGCAAAAATATTTTTGATAGGAATATCAAAATGTTTAGCAAAATCATAATCACGTTGGTCGCCACAAGGCACAGCCATTACCGCCCCTGTGCCGTAGCCGGCCAAGACATAATCCCCAATCCAAATGGGAATGCGTTCTTGCGTCAATGGATGCAGTGCATAGGCCCCTGTAAACACCCCACTAATACTTTTCACATCAGCCATGCGGTCACGCTCGGATCGCTGCTGGGTTTGCTCTATGTAGGCATTCACGGCCGAACGTTGCTCATCGGTAGTAATCTGCTGAACCAGTTCTAGTTCTGGGGCCAGTGTCATGAATGTGACACCAAAAAGGGTATCGGGACGGGTGGTAAAAACATCCAGAATAGCCGAGTGATTCTCTACGGGAAAATGCACCAATGCGCCTTCAGACTTTCCAATCCAATTGCGCTGCATTTCCTTTAATGATTCCGGCCAATCAATATGTTCCAACCCATCGAGCAAGCGCTGCGCATAAGCGCCAATGCGCATGCTCCATTGTTTCATTTTTTTCTTGGTCACTAGGTAGCCCCCGCGTTCAGACACACCATTGATAATTTCATCATTGGCCAAGACCGTTCCCAGTTCTGGACACCAGTTGACCTCTGTTTCCGAAATATAGGTCAATCGATAGTCCAAGAGAATGCGTTGTTGTTCGTCTGAAGAGAACGACGCCCATTGTTGTGCATCGAATGCTAAAACGTCATCGGCACACGCTGCGGAAAGATTGTGGTTTCCGTGTGCTTCGAAATGTGCAACAAGCGCATCGATGGGACGCGCTTGATCCAACTTTTTATCGTAGTAAGCATTAAAAAGCTGTAAAAATATCCACTGTGTCCAGCGGTAATACTGGGGGTCGGAAGTACGTACTTCTCGGTGCCAATCGAACGAAAAGCCCATACGATCCAACTGTTCGCGATAGCGGGCAATGTTGGTGGCCGTGGTGCGCTCGGGGTGCTGCCCTGTTTGAATGGCATACTGTTCGGCGGGAAGACCAAAAGAATCGTACCCCTGCGGATGCAGCACATTGAATCCTTTGTGGCGTTTGTAGCGCGCATAGATATCGCTGGCGATGTACCCCAAGGGATGGCCTACATGCAAGCCTGCTCCAGAGGGATAGGGAAACATATCCAATACGTAGTATTTGGGCAAATCACTATCGTTGGACGCGCGAAAACTGTGGTTTTCTGCCCAGTATTTTTGCCATTTCTTTTCTATTTCTTGGAAATTGTACCCCGCCATTGTTGTTCGTTTTAGCACCACAAAAGTAGCGTTAATGGGGGAAAGAGAAAAGTTTATCACAAGAAGAGAACACAATTTAAAGGGGTTTCGTAATTTTACCTCAACATCATCGAAGTCGTCAATGCAGTCAACGGATCAATATCAAAAACGCCGATTAATTTCCTCTTATTTCTCTGTCGTAATGAGTATCGGAGCTGTTCTGTTTGTGGTGGGATTTTTGGGCATACTGCTTTTCAATTCCGCCAAGGTGGTGGCGCATTTTAAGGAACAAATCGCTTTTACCATTTTCATAAACGATACGGCAAAACCAATCGAAATTAAACAACTGCAAAAAAGCCTTCAACTGCGAAAAGAAACCAAATCCATTCGTTTTGTTTCAAAAGAAGAAGCCGCCGAAACGCATGCCAACGATATTGGCGAAGACTTTATGGAATTCTTGGGCTATAATCCACTCCTCAGCTCGGTCGATGTTTACTTCAAGGCAGAATACGTTGATCCTGCATTCTTGGCCCAGCTAAAAGCCAATTTTGAAGAACGCCCATACGTCAATGAAGTGTATTTTGATCAACCGTTGTTGACCCTCTTGGATGAGAACATCAATAAGTTGACCAAAGTGTTTCTCTTCCTCAGCGCATTGTTCGTTTTCATTGCTATTTTATTGATCAACAGTTCTATCCGCCTATCGGTATATTCCAAAAGATTGATCATTAAAACCATGCAATTGGTTGGCGCAACAAAACGCTTTATTCGTTGGCCGTTCATTTGGCAACACCTGCTGTTGGGGTTCTATGGTGCCTTGCTGGCGACCCTTGGGTTAGGGGGATTACTCTATCAAATCGATCTGCGCTATCCCATACTTCAGGTGCTGAGCAATCCTGTTGAACTGGGAATGGTTTTTGGCGGTATTTTTGCCATCGGAATATTGATTACCGCCGGGAGTACCTTCTTGGCAACCTCACGCTACCTTAACCTGACAACAGACGCTGTACAATAAACACCGCATGAAGAAAGAACTATTATTTAAGAAAAAAAACTACGGGATGTTGGTCATCGCCATCAGCTGTATTAGTATAGGATTTCTACTCATGTCTGGGGGCGGAAGTAATGATCCTCTAGTTTTTAACCCCGAAATTTTTAATTTTCGACGTATCCGACTTGCCCCAACACTTGTGCTAATAGGATTTGGGATCGCCATTTATTCTATTTTAATGCCATCGAAAAAGCAATGACTTCCATCACTGCATTACTCTTAGGTATTATACAAGGACTCACGGAGTTCCTGCCGGTATCATCAAGTGGCCATTTGGAACTCGCCAAAGCCGTTTTTACTGAAAACACACTTCCCGCAGAAAGTCTCCTCATGACTGTCATTCTTCATGGAGCGACCGCGATGAGCACCCTTGTCGTCTTTCGGAAAACAATTCAAGAGCTGCTACGTGATTTATTGGCTTGGAAAAAAAATGCCGCCTTTTACTTTGCCGTCAATATTTTGATCTCCATGCTTCCAGCTGTAGTTGTTGGCTTGTTTATGGAGGATCTCATAGCGTCTTTATTTGCCGATAATGTTGCCTTGGTGGGAGGAATGTTACTTTTTACCGCCGTATTGCTTTACCTGGCCGACCAGGCCAAGGCCTCCCCGATTGATCTAACACCCAAAAGCGCTTTGGTCATTGGCATCATGCAGGCGGTTGCCATTTTGCCCGGTATATCGCGAAGTGGTGCCACCATTGCCACAGCCGTCTTGCTGGGCATAGACAAAGAAAAAGCAGCACGCTTTTCTTTTTTAATGGTCATCCCCCTCATCTTTGGCAGCATGGCCAAAAGTCTTTTGGACTACACCCCAGAGCAAAACACCCAACTATTGCCTCTAGCGATTGGCTTTGTCGCTGCATTTTTGACGGGAATAATCGCCTGTCAGTGGATGTTAAGGTTGGTCAAAAAAGCACAACTTCGCTATTTTAGTTACTACTGTCTTGCGGTAGGAATCTTGGCGCTAACCTGGTCGCTACAACAATGATACTTACAGAAGAATCCATTCGAAACGGTGTGGTGTTTTTGGTCGATAAACCGCTGGAGTGGACCTCTTTCCAAGTGGTGAATAAAATTCGGTGGTTGTTGCGGAAAAATTTTGGGTTAAAAAAAATCAAGGTCGGACATGCGGGCACCCTCGATCCACTCGCTACAGGTCTTTTGATCATCTGTTGTGGTAAAAAAACAAAGGAAATCAGCACCTATCAAGGTCAAGAAAAAAGTTACACCGGCACCTTTTTGCTCGGTGCGACAACGCCTTCCTATGATTTGGAAACCCCCATCGATCAAGAATATCCTATACAGCATATTCACCCCAATAATGTGGCAGAAGTGGCCGCACAATTTGAAGGGGAAATCCTACAGACCCCTCCGGTTTATTCTGCATTGAAAAAAGACGGAAAACGCCTCTATGACTATGCCCGTGCTGGAGAAGAAGTAAGTGTGCCACAAAGAAAAGTGATCATTCATCACCTCACCATTGCGAGCGATTCCTTCCCCCAAATTGATTTTGAGGTCAAATGCAGCAAAGGGACCTACATTCGCAGTTTGGCCCACGACATTGGTAGAGCTTTAAAAAGCGGCGCCCATCTTACTAGCTTACGCCGTATTCAAATTGGTGATTTTCATGTTCGGGAAGCTTTTTCTATGGAAGACTTGGAAAAAATAATCACAGATGCAGCGCCCGAAAAGGATTAAAACAGACCAAAATAGCTTTGTGATATTGCTTATATTTGCGGGAATGACAACGCTATGAAATACAATCGTATTCTTTTAAAACTAAGTGGTGAAGCATTAATGGGCAACCAAGCTTATGGTATTGACGCTGATAGAATAAATGCCTATGCCAATGAGATTAAGGAATTGCATCAACAAGGCGTAGAAATCGCCATTGTGATCGGTGGGGGAAACATCTTCCGAGGAATGACGGGTGCGGGCAACGGGGTAGACCGTGTGCAGGCCGATTATATGGGCATGTTGGCAACCGTCATGAACGGATTGGCCCTTCAAAGTGCGCTGGAAAATGCAGAGGTCCCAACACGTCTCCAAACTGCGCTTAAAATAGAAGCTGTTGCCGAGCCTTATATCAAACGAAAGGCCGTTCGACATTTAGAAAAAAACAGGGTGGTCATTTTTAGTGCTGGAACTGGAAACCCTTTTTTCACAACAGACTCCGCCGCAGTGCTCCGCGCCATTGAAATCAATGCCGATGTGATTCTGAAAGGCACACGTGTGGACGGAATTTATACCGAGGACCCCGAAAAAAATAAAGAAGCCATAAAATTTGACACCCTTTCCTTTGAGGAAGTGCTCAAAAGAGGATTGAAAGTCATGGACACAACTGCTTTCACCTTGAGCCAAGAAAACCAACTTCCCATCATTGTATTTGACATGAACACCAAAGGCAACCTCATCAGAGTAATCCAAGGTGAAAATATTGGAACCCGGGTGGATTAAATCGAAAGAATATGAACGAAGAACTTCAATTTATTTTGGATAGCGCCAAAGAAAACATGGAAGGCGCTGTAAAACATTTGGAAAACGAACTCCTAAATATCCGCGCAGGTAAAGCCAACCCTGTCATGCTAAAGAGTGTCATGGTGGACTATTACGGTGCCGCCACGCCCCTCTCGCAGGTCGCCAATGTAAATACCCCCGATGGACGCACCCTGAGCATTCAGCCGTGGGAAAAATCCATGCTCGCCGAAATTGAGAAGGGAATTATGATGGCCAACTTGGGATTCAATCCCATGAACAACGGTGAAAGCATCATCATCAATGTCCCGCCCTTAACAGAGGAAAGAAGAAAGGAGCTGGCCAAAATGGCGAAAGCCGAAGCAGAGAATGCCAAAGTAAGCGTGCGCAATGCGCGAAAAGACGCCAATCAAGAAATTAAAAAATCAGAAGCTTCCGAAGACGAGCAAAAGAATTTTGAGATTGACGTTCAGGCCATTACCGATCAATTCATTGCGTCTATCGATGCTGTTTTGGCGGCCAAGGAAAAAGAAATAATGACCGTTTAGGCCTTTTTGCTAGGGGCCACCCACTTGGATGAAAAAGAAAAATAATTGGCATTTCTGGGAGGCATTGGCCCGCATCATTCTTCGTAACCGTATTGCGTGGATATTGTTTTTGGTGGCCGTCACCGCTTTCTGGGCCAGCCAGTGGAAATACATGCGCTTCACCTTCTCTGAAGCCAACCTCCTGCCCGACAATCATCCCGAAAATGTGCACTACCAGGACTTCCTAGAACGCTTTGGTGAAGAAGGAAATGTCCTAGTGCTTGGATGGCAAGACCCGGATTTTTTTACCCATGAAAAAATTGAGGTATGGCGATCGCTGAGGAAAAAATTGGAGGCGTTTGACGAAATCGACTACGTCTTGTCCATTGACAATATTCAGGAGCTCACCAAAAATAAAGCCAAGAAAAAATTCGAACTCCAACCCGTTTTTACTGCTACTCCTAAAGACAGTAGTTCATTGGCGTTGTTGCGACAGAAGATTTTCCTTGAACTCCCGTTTTACGAAAACTTGCTGTTTAACCCATCCACGGGAACCGTTCGCATGGCCATCTATATGAAAGAAGACATCGTGAATAGTGCACAACGCAAAACTTTCATTTTCGACACCTTTATCCCTTTAATCGACCGCTTTGAAGAGGAAAACCAGACCCGTATTCATCGGTCTGGCATGCCCTACATCCGCACCTTAAATGCACAAAATATTGTGGATGAAATTGGGAAATTTGTTTTTGCTGCGGCCGGGGTCACCTCCTTAATTTTTTTCCTTTTCTTTCGTTCGATTCGTGCGACTGTGATCTCCATGTTGGTCGTTCTCTTTGGAGTGGCTTGGGCACTGGGTACGCTCGGTCTGCTCAAGTATGAAATCACTGTGCTTACGGCTTTGATCCCTCCCTTGATTATTGTGATCGGGATTCCGAACTGCATTTTCTTGATCAACAAATATCAACAAGAAGTCGCCAAACACGGTAATCAAGTCAAGTCCTTGCAACAGGTGATTGTAAAAATCGGCAACGCAACCCTGATGACCAACCTGACGACCGCCTCTGGATTTGCGACATTTATCCTGACCAACAGCAAGGTGCTTAAAGAATTTGGAATCGTGGCCTCCATCAATGTCATCGGAATTTTTGTCCTTTCGCTACTGGTTATCCCCATTGCCTACAGCTTTATGCCGCTCCCCAACAAAAAACACCTCAACCATTTGAACAACAAATTCATCGACCGTTTTGTCAAATGGATGGAAAAAAAGGTCCGCCATGATCGATTGCAAACCTATATCATTACGCTATTGGCCTTGATCGGTAGCATCATCGGTATCTACACAATCAAAATCTCTGGGAGTATTCTGGAAGACATGCCCAAAAAGAGAACTTTTTTTCAGGACATTCTCTTCTTTGACAAAGAATTTGATGGCATTGTCCCCCTCGAAATCTTGATCGATACCCGCCGAAAAGATGGCGTTATGAAGCTGGCTACCCTTCGCCGAATGGAACGCCTGAGTGATCGCATCAATGAAATTCCAGAATTGGCCCCAACAACCTCGGTGGTCAATGCAATGAAATACGCAAAACAAGCCTACTACAATGGTAATCCCAACTATTACACCCTTCCTTCTTCTCAAGAAAGTCGCTTTATCCTGTCCTACTTCGACGCTTCATCCAAGGGGGAAAACTTACTGGGAAATTACCTCGACGACACCGGTCAATATGCACGGATGACCACCTTTATGACAGACATCGACACCGAACGCATGGAAGAAATAGAGGAAGAACTCTTGCGTGAAATTCGAACAATTTTTCCCGAAGAAAGATATTCGGTTTCGTTGACCGGAAAAGCATTGTTATTCCTCAAAGGAACAAAATATCTGATCAAGAATCTGGTGATCTCGCTCACACTCGCTATATTCCTCATCGCCCTATTCATGGCCTACCTTTTCCGCTCGGTAAAAATGATTGTGATCTCCCTTATCCCCAACCTGCTCCCACTGTTGATTACAGCAGGTGCGATGGGTTATTTGGGCATTCCGCTAAAACCTTCTACGATATTGGTCTTTAGTATTGCCTTTGGAATTTCTGTAGACGACACGATTCATTTTTTAGCCAAATACCGTCAAGAATTGATGGCTTCCAAATGGAAAATCGAACGCTCTGTCTATGCAGCGCTTCGCGAAACAGGCGTAAGCATGTTCTATACGTCCATTGTATTGTTTTTTGGCTTTTCCGTATTTATGAGCTCAGAATTTGGTGGAACAGTCGCCCTTGGAGGGCTCGTCTCCATGACGCTGCTTTTTGCCATGCTTGCGAATCTTATTTTACTTCCCTCTTTGTTGATTTCTCTTCGCGATACGGTGGCCAACGAAAGCGTTCTCAAAGCCCCAAAAATTCAAATCATCGAAACCGAAGAACACAAAAAAAGTAGGGACTAAAGCTTATCTTTGCACAAATTATTGCCAACATGCCACAGAAAATCAAACAGTTAATGGAACTCGCCCCACAAGGGCAAGAAGTAACCGTTCAGGGGTGGGTGCGCACTTTTCGCGCCAACCGTTTTATTGCACTCAATGACGGATCGACCTTGGGCAATCTTCAATGCGTGGTCGATTTTGAAACCCTTGAGGAAGACACCCTAAAGACTATTTCTACGGGAGCAGCATTAAAAATTACGGGCAACTTTATTGAAAGCCAAGGAAAAGGACAGCATGCTGAAATCCAAGTCACCGAACTTCACGTATACGGAACAGCAGATCCTGAGACCTATCCTATACAACCCAAAAAACACAGCTTTGAGTTTTTGCGGGAAAAAGCACATCTGCGGGTGCGCACAGCCACATTTAGTGCGGTAATGCGTGTGCGTGCGGCCTTGGCATTTGCGGTGCATCAATTTTTTCGTGACCAAGGTTTTCACTATGTCAACACCCCCATCATTACAGGTAGCGACGCTGAAGGAGCCGGCGAAATGTTCCGCGTGAGCACCCTTGACCCTAAAGCGCCAACGCTGAATGAGCAGGGTAATGTTGATTTTCAAAAAGATTTCTTTGGCAAAGAAACACACCTCACCGTCTCTGGACAGTTGGAAGCAGAAACCTATGCCATGGGGTTGGGTGAGGTCTATACCTTTGGGCCTACTTTCCGCGCCGAAAATTCGAATACGACCCGCCACTTGGCAGAATTCTGGATGATTGAACCCGAAATGGCTTTTTACGATCTGGACGACAACATGGATTTGGCAGAAAAATTCATTAAAAAAGTTCTCGAATATGTCCTCGAAAATTGTCGTGAAGATCTTGTTTTCCTCGACGAACGTTTTGCCAAAGAGGAACAAGCAAAACCACAACAGCAGCGTTCGGACATGGGATTGCTGGATAAAATTAAGTTTGTTGTCGACAACAATTTCGTGCGGATAAGCTATAGCGAAGCCATCGATATCCTGCGTCAAAGCAAACCCAACAAAAAGAAAAAATTCGCCTACCTCATCGATGAGTGGGGCGCTGATTTGCAGAGTGAGCACGAGCGTTTTTTAGTTGAAAAACACTTTAAAAAACCCGTGATCCTCTTCGATTATCCCGCCAAAATCAAAGCATTTTATATGCGCCTGAACGACGACCAAAAAACCGTTCGTGCCATGGATATTCTGTTCCCTGGCATTGGTGAAATTGTGGGAGGCTCCCAGCGGGAAGAACGCTTGGACGTGTTGAGAAGTAGAATGGAAGAAATGGGTGTTGAAGAAGAAGAACTGTGGTGGTATCTCGACCTCCGACGGTTTGGATCGGCCCCGCATTCGGGCTTTGGTCTTGGGTTCGAACGCCTGGTGTTGTTTGCCACAGGGATGACCAACATTAGAGACGTCATTCCGTTTCCGCGCACACCACAAAACGCTTCTTTCTAGATCAAAACCGATAAAAATCGTATCTTCTTGCAAAGACACCGTGAATCATGTTGAAACAACAGCTCCAACTAAAACTTGCGCAGAGGCTCTCGCCCCAGCAAATTCAGTTGATGAAACTCATCCAGCTTTCAACGCTTGAGTTTGAGCAACAACTTCAAAATGAGATCGAAGAAAATCCCGCCTTAATGACCGGGAAAGAAGAAAAAACAGAACAACAACAAGAAGACGACTATAGCGAGCATGAGCAAATCGATACCCAAGATATCGATATCGATGCTTATCTCAGTGATGACGAAATACCGGCCTATCGACTAAACACAAACAACTACAGTGCCGACGAGGAAGAAAAAAGCACCCCCATCACCGGTGGGATTAGCTTTCACGAAACATTGGTCGCACAGGTGAGTTCGCTCATGCTGGAAACAGAAGAAGAAGAGCTGGTTATTTTCCTCATTGGCAGTCTTGATGAAAGTGGCTACTTACGCAGATCCATGGACGATTTGCTAGACGACTTGGCCTTTACCCAAGGCGTAGTTATCGAAACAACAGCACTCGAAATGCTATTGAAAAAAGTACAAATGCTCGATCCTCCAGGGGTCGGTGCACGCGATCTACAAGAGTGCTTATCCATTCAACTACATCGCAAAAAACCAACGGTGGCCATCCGTACAGCACAAAAAATTATTGATCAAGGGTTTGCCTTTTTTGCCAAAAAACACTTCAGCAAACTCATCGAAAAGCTCGATCTCGATGAAAACCTGCTCAAAGAAGGACTGACAGAAATCGAAAAACTAAATCCAAAACCGGGAGGAGCAATGTCCGGTATTTTTCAGAATACACATATTGTCCCCGATTTTCATCTATCGATTGAAAACGGGGAAATCCAAGTCAGTATCAATCGGAGAAATGCGCCCGAACTACACGTGTCAAACGGCTATCAAGAAATGCTGAAAGGATACAAATCGGCACCAAAGAAAAACAAAGCGCAAAAAGAAGCAGTACAATTCATCAAACAAAAACTCGATGCTGCACAATGGTATATCGACGCTATCCAGCAACGGTATCAAACACTTGAACGGACCATCAAGGCCATTGTAGGCTATCAAGAAGGATATTTCCTAACAGGCGACGAACAGCAATTGAAACCAATGATTTTGAAAGACATCGCCGATGAGATTGGCATGGATATTTCTACCGTATCAAGGGTAGCCAACTCGAAATACATCGACACCCCTTACGGCACCAAACTCCTCAAGTCATTTTTTTCGGAAGCAATGACCAATGCAGACGGAGAAGAAGTATCCACTTTAGAAATCAAAAAAATTCTTCGTACGCTCATCGAAAACGAGGACAAGAGAAAACCCTTGGCCGACAATGCACTGGCTGATGCTTTGAATGAAAAGGGATATAAGGTAGCGAGAAGAACCGTCGCCAAGTACCGAGAGCAAATGAATTTCCCCGTGGCCCGCTTAAGAAAGGAATTATAAGAGGTAAAAAATCAGTCCAAGCTGGATCGTTCGCACAGGAAAAAGATCACCCGAAGCAGAACGAACTTCTGAACGGAGCAGAGGATTTAACTTATAGGCAAAGCGCAAGTTCCACGTGTTGTAGCCCACCGATAAACTCGCTTCGTGATGCCAACGAGACAAGACCCCGTCTACAGGGAAATCGGGTCCAAAAAAAGGTTTATACCGCAATCCAAAAGGTCGACTGAAACGGTATCCGGCATGAATCCGCCAAAATTTGTGTTCTTCCACTGTGCTTTTACGCCATCGCAATTCTACGGGAAATTGAAGCTCATGGAAGGTGAAAAAATTACGATAAGACCGATCGGGTCGAGGGTAACTGACCTCAAACACTCCAGCAGAAGGAGATACCTCAAGGTTATTGACCAATCTTGTGAGTCCATAACCAACACCTAGCCCAAGAGCATACTCCCCTGAAGGCGTCAAAAAAATATCCCTAAGAACCCCTAAATGCAGACTGCGCGAAAAACCATTGTCACTAAAACGATCGTTGTCTAAATGCTGGAGAATAAAATTAACGTCAATATAGATCTGGTCTTCGCGATAGGCCTGTTGTGCTTGGGAAAAGAACGAAAAAAGGAAAATCGCAATGAAAAGAAAACGACCCAATGACTTCATGGTGTAAAAATACAATTTTGAATTAAGCACAAAAAAAGCACCCTTTGGGTGCTTTTTTTTGATTGAATTAAAAGTAATTCTAATTCATGTTTTGTGTGTAATCGCCCACACGGGTGGTGTAGTTGATCTTCAATGCATTCACCTTACGCAGTTCTTGTTTGATATCTGAAACAAGTCCCATGTTGGTTTCACCGTCCACTTTCAATGCGGTCGTGAGCACGTTTTGCAATTCTTGGCGCTTCGCTGCGCGTTCTGCCAAGACAAAGGCAGCAACATCGCTCACATCGGCAAACTTATCATTGAGCTGAATCCGCGCTTGAGAACCGTACTTGTCTTGGTAACGACTAGACGGTTTCCCGGCGTAGATATACATCACTCTGTCCTTTTTATCCAGCTTTTGAATCTGATCCGCGGCAGGGAGAGCATTCTGAATCATCAGCGTGCTATCGCGCATTACGGTGGCTACCATGAAGAAGAACAGGAGCATGAATACAATATCGGGCAATGAAGCTGTGGATATTGCAGGAAGATCTCCGCCTTTTTTCTTTTTAAACTTTGACATAGTCGTTGATTTAATTGGTTTTACTTGGCTCTGCCTCAGATAGCTTTTGCGGGAACTTTGCTTTTACTTCATCCAATTTTGGCTTTAGCTTTGCTTTGTCATCGGCTGAAGTACGCGGATCGTTGTATCGCTTCTGTGCTTCTCTGTACGTTAATCCTGAAAACTGGTCTATTTTTGCATATTCACGATCGCGGAGGTCGTTGTAAGCGGCTACAAGCTCGTTTTGAACGGCAATGTAGACCTTATAAGACGTTTCTCGATCGTTTTTCAGTGAAATAATGGCTTTCTCAGGATTGTCCGATGAACTGGGATCGCGCTTGCCTTGGCAATAATCGCAAGCCTCCTCGTCCTTTCCCCCTCCATTGTCAAGGAATGCAATGGCCGCTTGTCGCAAATCACTGATTTCCATGAGTTCTTCTTCGACCAAAAGACGATTGTCTTTATTGACAACTACGGTAAAGATGTTTCTCTCTTTAATGATAGGCGGATCAACCACCTCGTCGGTTGGAGGCAATTTACGGTTGATCCCCGAGTCCGTCTCAATCGTTGTGGTAACGAGGAAGAAAATCAGGAGCAAGAAAGCGATATCAGCCATCGAGCCTGCATTTACTTCTGGTGCTGCTCTTTTTGCCATAATCTATCGGTTAATTAGTCGTTTCACCCCAGAAAGCGCCATTGCTCCAATAGCAATTGCAGAGAGAAAATAAAATACGCGAATCCCTGTTTCTACCCATCGAGATCCAGAGGCGGAGAGGATTTCTCCATCCTTCATCGGTGTTTCAACACCTGTCGAAAGCGCAAAGGCAAGACCGACAACTACGGCCAAAAACCCGACGGATATCAATGCTTTTTTTAGTTTCTCCCCATTTCCAAAGAGGGTGAGTAGTGAAAAAATAAGGGTTGCAGCAACAGAGACTACAAGAATAATTTGTGCGATTGTAATCAATGGAGATACCGTACCGTAGTCTCCCATCGATGCTGCCATTTTGATGGATTCATCTCCTGCGCCGATGATGCGGAACAAAAAGACTAGCCCAAGGACACCGAGAACGGCTGCAGCTATCTTTACTATATTTTGAAAATTCATAATCTACAAGGTTTAATTAATGATTGGGCTTACTTTTTATGGGCCACAAGAATGTCAACTAGTGTAATGGAAGCGTCTTCCATATCGTTGACTATACCATCAATTTTAGCAACAATGTAGTTGTAGAAAATTTGAAGAATGATCGCAACAACAAGACCAAATACTGTGGTCAAGAGGGCTACTTTAATCCCCCCAGCAACCAATGAAGGTTGCATATCTCCAGCAGCTTCAATTTTGTCAAAGGCTTGAATCATCCCGATAACTGTTCCCATGAACCCAAGCATGGGGGCCAAGGCGATAAAGAGAGAAATCCAAGAAACATTCTTTTCCAATTGTCCCATTTGTACGCCACCGTAGGCAACTACAGCTTTTTCAGCACTCTCAACACCTTCGTCTACACGGTCGAGGCCTTGGTAGAAAATAGAAGCAACAGGCCCTTTGGTGTTACGACAAAGCTCTTTGGCTGCTTCAACACCGCCGTTGGCAAGCGCTTCCTCTACACCTTCCGTTAATTTTTTGGTATTGGTTGAAGCCAAGTTCAAGAAAATGATACGCTCGATCGCAATGGCAAGACCCAAAATCAAACAAATCAAAACGATTCCCATAAATCCTGGTCCTCCTTCAATAAATCGTTTTTTCAACTCTTGCGTGAAGGATGCCTCAGCAGCAGCTTCAGTTTGCTCCTCCTCTTGAACAACAGTAGAAACGTCAAGGTTAGCAGCAGTAATTGTATTGGCGTTTACAGCAGAAGTCGCCATGAACATGCTCATTACAAGGGAAACGAATAATTTTTTCATTTTAATTAATTTTTGTTCTGAAAATTTAAGTTTTTAAAGATAAAAAAAAATATGGTTGATCATAATTTTTAAACACATGCATGAGAAAGATCCCCCTAGGGATTTTTCTTGCGTCGGTAAATATAGAATTGGTTTTTTAAATAAACGCATTGAAAATGGGAAAAATGACAAAATCCTTTCACTGTCATCTTGGTCAAGTCATTTCTAATGGTGTTCGGATTTTTTGAAAACCACTCCCCGTTTCGGTGGGTAGCATTGTTTTTGGTCGCCAAAGAAAAAAAGCAGGCGGACGCATTCACCTGCTTTGAATTGTATAAATCCTTGCAGAGAGGAAGGGATTCGAACCCTCGATACGCTTTTGGCGTATACACACTTTCCAGGCGTGCGCCTTCGACCACTCGGCCACCTCTCTAATTGGCTTCGAAATAACGAAAAAAAAAGATGGAGATAAAATTATTTATCCTAAAACTGACAAGGTGTTGATATTTTCCATAAAAGTAGCGCAGCTATGCTCAAAAGTCGCCAAAAACCTTACGCGCATTTGCGGTGGTCTGTTCGGCCACCTCGGCTAGAGATCGTCCATAGAGGTGGGCGACCTTCTCGGCAATAAGCGGCAAATAGGCACTTTCATTGCGCTTCCCACGATAGGGTACTGGAGCGAGATAGGGTGCATCCGTTTCAAGCACAATATTGGTCAGCGGAATTTCAGCCAGGAATTGATCAATTTTGCCGTTCTTAAAGGTCACCACTCCCCCGATCCCCAAGAACAGGTTCAGGTCAATGGCCCGATGCGCATGCGAAAGCGTGCCGGTAAAACAGTGAAAGATTCCTTTGAGATCGTCACCACGATGGCCTTCGAGCACTTCAAATACTTCATCAAAAGCTTCTCGGCAATGAATCACAATGGGCAATCCGCGTTCTTTTGCCCAATAAATTTGCTGATCAAACGCCTTTTGCTGTGCCTGCGCATGGGTTTTATCCCAATACAAGTCGATGCCAATTTCACCCACTGCCACAAAAGAATGCGCGTCCAGCATCTGGGCCACATGCGCCAATTCTTCTTCCACATTTTCGTTGACATGGGTGGGGTGCAGCCCCATCATCAAATCAATCCGATCGGGGTATTTGCGCTGTAGCGCCAACATCCGTTGGGTATAGGTCTGGTCGATGGCCGGAAGAAAAAATCGATCCACGCCACTGGCCATCGCCCGGGCTATCGCCTCGTCTTGGTCGTCATCAAAAGCTTCTACATATAGGTGGGTATGCGTGTCAATCAAATGCATGGCGCAAAAGTAAGGATTCTTCCGCTGTGGCAAGGATTTTTTTACCTTTAGGCATGGATATTCATTCCACAAACAACAACAAAAAATGACGCTAGCAATTCCGCTTCAATACTCCCAAAGTCAGCACCTAACCTGCACCCTTGAGGTCAACGGACTCGCCGCGGTGTTCTTGGTAGACACCGGGGCGTCAAACTCCTGTTTTGACCAAGAAAAAGACACGCTTTTTTCGCTGCAACCAAAAGGCGAACAACTGCCCATGACCGCCGCAAGCGAGACGCCCTTGCATGTTCGCGAAAGTCAAAAAATCACCCTGAGCAGTAACCAACAAACCCTCATGCGGCTTCCATTGATGCTGATCGATTTGATCCCCATTAACAATGCCCTACAAAAACAAGGCGATCCGCCCATCGATGGGATTCTAGGGGCCGACGTCTTGCAGGAAAAAAAAGCAGTGATCGATTACGGAAAGCAACAACTGCTTATTACGCTTTAATGGAGCGGGAAAGCAGTAGGGACTGCTTCACTGTTTCCTTCGCTACGCTCGGAATTTCAGCTCGCAGTGACCATTGGGCGGTGTCACTGCGAGGGAAGGACGCAGTCCTGACCGAAGCAGTCTCCGACCAAGGGACTGCTTCGCAGACCAAAAAAAAGCAGTGATCGATGATTCTCGACACTGCTTAATCGGCTAAAAGTAGAAGGTTTTCTACAATTCTAAAGCTTTCTTGGGATCATTATCCATGAGCAATTCTACGGGGTTTTCCAAGGCTTCTTTCACGGCCACAAGGAAGCCCACAGATTCTCTACCATCGACAATGCGGTGATCATAAGAGAGTGCCAAATACATCATTGGATGGATTTCAACTTTACCATTGACAGCAATGGGGCGTTCAATAATGTTGTGCATACCCAAAATTCCCGACTGTGGGGGATTGATAATGGGCGTCGACAACATGGATCCAAATACCCCTCCGTTGGAAATGGTAAACGTTCCTCCCGTCATTTCATCGACTGTGATTTGGCCATCGCGTGCGCGAATGGCAAGGCGTTTGATTTCGGACTCAACACCTCTAAAGGACAATGCCTCTGCATTGCGCACAACGGGAACCATTAATCCTTTTGGGCCCGAAACGGCTACTGAAATATCGCAGTAATCGAATTTTATCTGGTGGTCGCCATCAATCATGGAATTGACATCGGGGAATTCTTCCAAGGCGCGTACAACCGCTTTGGTGAAGAAACTCATGAATCCCAGACCAACCCCGTGTTTTTCTTTAAATTCCTCTTTGTATTGGCTGCGTAGCGCAAAGATTGGGGACATGTTGGCTTCGTTAAAAGTCGTCAACATGGCGGTTTCGTTCTTCGCGCTCACCAAGCGTTCGGCAACTTTACGGCGAAGAAGGGACATTTTTTTGCGTTGGGTGTCGCGCTGTCCGTGGGCGGGGGGTGTCCCCATAGCGGGAACAGCATCAACAGCATCTTGCTTGGTCACGCGCCCGTCGCGGCCCGTTCCTTTAATGGTGGACGGATCAATGCCTTTTTCATTCAAAATCTTTTTGGCGGCGGGAGAAGCAGTTCCTGTGGCATAGGTTGTTGCGGCGGGAACAGTTTCTGCTGCTTTTACCGGGCTTTCTTTTGTTTCACCCTTCTCTTCGGCCTGCTCTTGTGGTGCCGCCCCTGCTGTGGGTTGACCTTCGGTATCGATCAGACAAACCACTTGCCCTACCTCTACGGCGTCGCCTTCTTCGGCTTTAAGGGTAATGGTCCCACTTACCTCTGCAGGCAATTCGAGCGTGGCTTTGTCGGAATCGACTTCGGCAATGGCTTGGTCTTTTTCGACATAGTCACCATCGGCAACCAGCCATTGTGCGATTTCAACTTCGGTGATCGATTCTCCCGGGGAGGGAACTTTCATTTCTAAAATCATCGGAAAAGTGTTTTGAGCAAGGGTTATTTTTTTCGTTTAAAGTTATCTTTCGAAGCATCGAAAACATAGTCGATGACTTCTTGGTGTCTTTTCCCAAATCGGGTGGCGCTTCCTGCTGCAGGAGCACCGTAAAATCTTCGTGTAGCGGGCCGCATGTTTTGCGCCTCGGGCAAATGCAACAACAAATGCATCCACGCCCCCATGTTTCTGGGTTCTTCTTGCGCCCAAACCACCTCATCTACTTGCGCGTAATCTTTTAAAAGCTCACGCAATGCCACTACCGGCAATGGGAACAACTGTTCCAAACGCACCAACGCAGTGGTATTGTCTTGTCGATCGGTCCGCGCTTTGAGCAGATCGTAATAAAATTTACCTGTACACAACACCAATCGTTTTGCTTGTTGGGGCCCAACTTCATGGTCGTGAATCAAGGTTTGGAACCCGCCCTCGATAAAGTCTTTTTTCGGGGAGACAACCAACGGATGACGCAACAAGCTTTTGGGGGTAAAGACCACCAAAGGCTTTCGGTAATTGGCCTTGACTTGACGGCGCAATAGGTGAAATAAATTGGCTGGAGTGGTACAATTGGCAATAAACATATTGTCTTTTGCACACAATTGGAGGTAGCGTTCCATTCGGGCCGAGGAATGCTCTGCGCCCTGTCCTTCATATCCATGGGGCAACAAGAGGACAATTCCATTTTGCAATTTCCATTTATCTTCGGCGGCCGAAATGTATTGATCGATCATGATCTGTGCGCCGTTGGAGAAATCGCCAAACTGTGCTTCCCATATGGTAAGGGCCTGTGGACTGGCCATGGCATAACCGTAGTCAAATCCAAGCACTCCGTATTCGGACAGTAGCGAATTGTAGATGCGCAGGCGTCCCTGCTCGTCTTGAATATGATTGAGCAAAATGGTCTCTTCTTCAGACGTCTCGGCTTTCACAATGGCGTGACGGTGAGAGAATGTCCCGCGTTCGACATCTTGTCCAGAGATACGCACGTCGTGCCCCTCGGTCAGCAAAGTTCCATAGGCCAGCAACTCTCCCATGGCCCAATCCAAAGCGTCTGTTTCTTCAAACATGCGCTTGCGGTCGGCAATCAACTTTTCTATTTTCCGTAGATACTTTTTGTCTTCGGGCAATGCGGTAATGGCTTGACCCACCAAGTCGAGCTGGGCTTTGGTTACCCTTGTGGTCACCTCCTCCATCATCACTTGCTCATCGACACGGTCAAAGCCTTTCCATTCGTCTTGCATGAAGGGTGTGATTTCCGTTTTTTCGATTTTTCGGGAATCTTCCAAATCCACTTCCAAGGAGGCTTTGTAGTCTTTTTCCATTGCTTTGACTTCCTCGGCGGTAATCACCCCTTGATCCATCAAAGCTTGAGCATAGATGTCGCGAGGGTTCTTGTGCTTGGCAATGGCTTTGTAGAGTTTGGGTTGCGTGAATCGTGGTTCATCGCCTTCGTTGTGCCCGTATTTGCGATAGCCCAAGAGGTCGATAAAAACGTCCCGACCAAAATGCATGCGGTAATCGAGTGCAAAGAGCATGGCGTGCACGACCGCTTCTGCATCGTCTGCATTGACGTGCAAGACAGGTGAAAGTGTAACCTTGGCAACATCGGTGCAGTAGGTGGATGAACGCGCATCCAAATAATTGGTCGTAAAACCAATTTGGTTATTGACAACAATGTGTACTGTTCCCCCTACGCCATAGCCTTTCAGGCGTGCCATCTGAACAATCTCATAGGGCAACCCCTGCCCGGCAATGGCGGCATCGCCATGAACAATGATGGGCAATACTTTGTTGGTGTCAAAGGCGTATTTCTTTTCTAGTTTCGCTCGTGTAATCCCTTCCACCACTGCCCCAACAGTTTCCAAATGCGAGGGATTGGGGGCAATGTTCATGTTGATTTTCTTGCCAGAATCCGTGCTTCGTTTGGCCGTCCAACCGAGGTGATATTTTACGTCTCCGTCAAAAACGAGTTCTTCATAGTCTTTCCCGTCAAATTCTGAAAAGATATCTCGACTCGATTTGCCAAAAATATTGGTTAAAGTATTCAATCGTCCGCGGTGGGCCATTCCCATCACAAACTCTTCTACGCCCTTGGATGCAGCGGTTTCAACCACGGCATCTAAAGCGGGAATGAGCGATTCACCGCCCTCGAGTGAAAAGCGTTTTTGGCCCACATATTTGGTGTGCAAGAATTGTTCGAAAGAGACCGCTTGATTGAGTTTTTTGAGAATGTGTTTTTTTTGATCGGCCGAAAAACGGGGGTGGTTGTTATTTTCGTTCAGCCGTTGTTGAATCCATTGGACTTTTTCAGGATCCCGAATGTACATGTACTCGACCCCGATGGAATCGCAATACACTTCTTCGAGATGACGAATAATCTCCGCCAAAGTCGACGGACCAATGCCCATGGTTTCTCCGGCATTGAACACCTCATTGAGGTCACTGGCCGAAAGACCAAAATTTTCGATGGCCAGATTGGGCGTATACGTGCGTCGATCGCGAACGGGATTGGTTTTGGTAAATAAATGCCCCCGCTTTCGGTAGGCATCGATGAGTTGCACCACCTTAAATTCGCGTTGCAAATGTTCGGGGACTTCCGACGATACGGAAGACTGGGCAGCATCGCCCCCGCTTTCCATTCCAAAGTCAAAGCCCTGAAAAAAAGCCCGCCAACTGGGTTCTACGCTGTCCGGGTGTTGCAAATATTGGTCGTACATCTGGGCAAAATAGCCCGTGTGCGCTGCATTTAAAAAAGAGTATTTATCCATTTGTATTGGATCAGTCAATTCTTATATCAAAATTACAACATTTAATTCAACGAAAATCAAGCACTCGCTTTCTTTTTCAATCCATTAGTTTTTTTTCACATGCTTTCTTGGGGTTGTCGTTTTTGTAACAACTTTGCCGAGATAACCCACCCTTATTTCCCACAACAAAATCGGTATAAATCCGTACTTTTATCCCATGTTTGCTTTGGTCGACTGCAATAATTTCTACGCCTCCTGTGAGCGCGTTTTTCAACCACAATGGGAGGGAAAACCCGTGGTGATATTGTCCAATAATGATGGCTGTGTTATTGCGCGCAGCAACGAAGCCAAGGCATTGGGCATCCCCATGGGAGCGCCAGCTTTTCAGTACAAAGATGTTTTTGCGCAAAAACAAATCAAAGTATTTTCATCTAACTATCCCTTGTATGGCGACATGAGTAGTCGCGTGATGAAAATCTTAGAGCGCTACACCCCAGAATTCGAAATCTACAGCATTGACGAAGCCTTTTTGCGCTTTGATGGTTTTGACTACTTCGACCTTGAAGCCCAAGGGAAGGCGATGAAAAAACAGGTGTTGCAGTGGACCGGTATTCCGGTTTCTGTGGGCATGGCCCCCAGCAAGGCTTTGGCCAAAATTGCCAATAAAATTGCCAAAAAATATGTGCAACAAACAGGAGGCGTCTACGTCATGAAAACCGAAGAACAACGGATCAAAGCCCTCAAATGGACCGCTGTGAAAGACATTTGGGGCATTGGACGACAACACGCCAAACGCTTGGAAAAACAAGGGATCACCGATGCATATGCATTCACCAACCTCCCCGACCAATGGTTGCGTAAGCACATGAGCGTACTGGAACTTCGACTAAAAAAAGACCTGCTGGGGTTGCCCTGTATTCCATTGGAAGAAACACCTCCTTCCAAAAAATCGATTGCTACTACGCGAAGTTTCCGCAGTGACATATGTGAGCGCTCGGCGCTGGAAGAACGCATTGCCACCTACACCGCCACTTGTGCCGAAAAACTGCGCGCACAAAAGAGCAGTTGTACGGCGCTTTTGGTTTTTGTACGCAACAATCCACACAAAAAAAACAGCACTCCCTACCGAAATAGTTGCGTTGTCACATTGCCCTATGCTACCGACTCGAGCATTACCTTGGTAAAACACGCCCTCCTAGGGCTTCAAAGTATTTATCAACCCGATATTGCCTACAAAAAAGCAGGGGTCATACTCCTTGGGCTCACGCCTACCAACCAAAAACAGCTGACGCTTTTTTCGCCCAACCAAAACAAACACGACAGCCTAATGCAGGCCATTGATAAAATGCATCGACGGTTTGGCCCCCATCGCATTAAACTTGCGCAGCAGGATTTAAACACCACTTGGAAAATGCGCCAAGAACACCTTTCGCCCCGTTTCACTACCGAATTGAACGATATCTTACGCGTTTATCCCGAAAAAGAAACATGAAAAAAACAGGCGAAACGCTCGTATTCTATCGACCCAATGATGACGGTCAGCACGCCATTCCCTTGGCAAACACTGGGGTTTCGGCTGGCTTTCCCTCGCCCGCCGACGACTTCAAAGAATTGCGGATCAGTATTGACCAAGAAGTGGTTAAAAATGAAGAAGCCACCTTCTATGCCCGTGTCGCAGGACAATCCATGCAAGGAGCAGGACTCGATGACGGCGATCTGTTGGTCATTGACCGAAGCAAAGAACCCACCGACAATGCCATTGCCGTGTGCTTTGTAGACGGAGAGTTTACAGTAAAACGCCTCAAGGTAGAGGCCGACTGTGTCTACCTGATGCCCGAAAACCCAAAGTACAAGCCCATCAAAGTCACCGAGGAAAACCAACTCATTATATGGGGCGTGGTGACCTATGTGGTAAAAAAAATATAATCGATGAAAATGCCCAGTATGAGAATCGTTTTGTTTGGCTTGCTCGCCATCATTCATGTTGGAGCGCGATATGGTGCCATCGACCTTTTGGGAGATGTGACCAAAATCGCCTTGATGCCCTGCTTGGCGTTCTGTTTAGAACTGCACAAAAGCAGCAAAAACAGAATGCTTTGGGGGGGCGTATTTTTCTCATGGCTGGGGGACATTTTCCTCATTCCCGATGATGCTTTATTTTTTCTCGTAGGCGTTGGGGGCTTCTGGATCGCACAACTGTGTTATTGCA
>WTJN01000011.1 GCA_011526265.1 Candidatus Arcticimaribacter sp.
TCATTAAGTTTTAATTTGTAAGAGAAATCTACAGAAACAAAGGTTTGCTTTTCAATAAATATTTCGTCTGCAATAACTGATATTCCTAGACCAACATTTTTACCTCTTGCTAGTGAGTAAACTAGTGACAATGTTCTTGGACTGTTATCAACGTTAGCCCATTGATTTCTTACATTAAGACTAAACTGCTGGCCCTCAGATCCAGCATAAGCAGGATTGACTAGAGGCATTTGATAATCAATCAAGGAGAGATATGCATCTTGCTGCGCGTTAAGGACTATTGAAAAAGTCAAAAAAAGAAATAAATATTTTTTCATCCTCCTATCTTGTTAAATAAAGCCATCCTTTGTAATCTATACTCCCATTATTCTCAAAATCAATGATATAATAATAAGCTCCTTCAGGTAGTTTTCTACCGTTATACTGTCCATTCCAATCATTATTGTAATTGACTTGATTAAAAATCAATTTACCTGCACGAGAATAAATCCAAACTTGATTATTAGGGTAGCGACCAATCGAAGGGTCACTCCATGTATCATTGATTCCGTCTCCATTAGGGGACATAAATGTGGTAATTTTAAAGTCCAACTCTTTGAAGCTTTTGGGAGAACTAAGCGCATCAGAAGGGTCGTAGCCAAGATTTAGCTCATCTAGGTTTGAAAAACCATCACCATCCGAATCATTGAAGGGATTACAATTTATTGCATCAAGTTGGTCATTTACACCATCACTGTCACAATCAAGGTTAAATGATTCAAGTCCATCAATTATACCATCTTCATCAACATCGTCATCAAGTGGATTGTTATTTTGATTCGTATCTTCATTAATTGTCAATTGGCCATCACCGTCATCATCAGGATCAATATGATTAAAAATTGAATCACCATCAGTGTCTAAAAATAATTCCGCATCATTCGGAATTTCATTGACTATTTCGTGTATCGTTGGGATATTATCATTGTCGTCGTCAGTATCTAGATGATTGAAAATTCCATCTTCATCAGTATCTAAATAATTGCCAAATTGATCTAATTCTAACGAAGTAGGGATACCATCATTATCATCGTCAAAATCTAAATAATCCGGAATTCCGTCTTTATCTGAATCCTGTGCATCATCTGGATTATAATCAAAGTTTCTATCGGGAAATTCGTCAAAGGTTGCTATTCCGTCACCATCATCATCTGCATCAAAGTAATCAGGGATGCCATCGTTGTCAGTATCTTGAGCATCAGAAGGATCAAAATCACCGTTTGGGTCTGGATTTTCAAATTCTGTAAATACCCCATCGTTTTCGTCATCAGGATCCAAATAGTTACTTATTTCGTCTTCATCAAAATCATCAGAAAAGAAATATCCTCTATTTGCTCCTGCGGTTTCAAATTTACTATAGATGTGATCTCCATCATCATCAGGGTCTATAGGATTAATTATCCCATCAGCATCAGTGTCAGAGGTGATTAATCTTTTGTCCACCAAGTCTAGTGGAACTTTTTCTGTAGTCAATTCAATTATATTCTCTGAACCGATAATTACATTTATCTGATCATTAATCGATGGCACAGGGACTCTTTTATCTCCATAAGTAGTATTGATGAATCCTAGGAGAACTTCGTAAATTCCATCTTTATTTGCATCTCTGACTTCCCCAACTTGAGGAGGGTCAATAAACATTAGGTATCCTTCACCAATATTCAATTTTTTACGTGCCTGCTCGTTTGTTTGTGATGGTTCGCCTCCACTTACAGTAAACTGTGATGCATCTGCCCCTCCAGTAATTTTCTTTCTTATTTTCCATTTACCTACACCTTTGAATATTAAAGATGTTGATGAATCCTCCTGATTTGGAGAAGAATTTTGGTCAATGGCTACTTGAATATTTTTATAAACTGTAATGAACTGATGCTCACGCCAGTCTATTACACCATCATTGTCATCATCTATATCTTGATTATTTCCAACACCATCATTATCAATATCTCTAGATTCTTTTGGATTTTTTGGGAATGTATCCATTTGATCATTGACCCCATCACCGTCGTCGTCTATGTCCTGATTATCTCCAATTCCATCGTAATCTGTATCTACCGTTTCAGCTGAATCTAGTGGGAATGCGTCTTCTCCGTCAATCACACCATCATAATCAGTATCTGGGTTTAATAATTCAGAACCAATTTTCACTTCTTTGCCATCCATCAAACCGTCATTATCAGAGTCGTGATTATTAGGATCAGATCCTAGTGCTATTTCCTGACTATCGGACAATCCATCATTATCATCGTCATTGTCTTTATTGTCACCTATCCCATCGCCATCTGTATCTTCACTCTCGTTTGGATCAAGAGGAAATGCATCATCAAAATCGTTAAATCCATCTCCATCAGTATCATAATTTAATGGATTAGTATTGACATTTAATTCCTGACTATCAGTAAGACCATCTGAATCAGAATCAGAATTCAGTGGATCGGTTGAATGATTTATTTCAAATAAATCGTGCAAAGAATCCCCATCACTGTCACTGTTGAATGGATCTGTGCCGTAAATTGTTTCCTCATCATCAGTTAAACCATCATTATCGTCATCAGGATCGAGACCATTTTCAATACTATCATTATCATTATCCAGATGCCCTAATGGATCAAGTGGCATTTGATCTTCCCCATCGATAAAACCATCTCCATCAGTATCGCTATCAAGAGGATTTGTTTCAATCAATAGTTCTTCTGAGTCACTAATTCCATCTTGATCAGTATCTGTTAAGTTAGGATTAGACGATAACTCATATTCTTGGAAATCGGTTAGTCCGTCACCGTCTGTGTCAACAACCAAAGGATTGGAACCAAATTCTATTTCTATTTGATCTAAAAGGCCATCATTATCATCATCAGAATCTGAATTATCGCTTAATCCGTCACCATCTGTATCAATATGACTGAAGGAATTTAATGGGAGTTGATCTATTGAATCCATTATACCGTCACCGTCAGTGTCGTAATCAAGAGGATCGGTACCTGCTAAAAACTCTTCAAAATCTGACAATCCATCGCCATCTGTATCTGCAACATTTGGATCAGTATTAAACTCTTCTTCTTCTTGATTCGACAATCCATCACCATCATTATCCTTGAACCTTTCTGGATCATTTGGAAAATCATCTACCCCATCAGGATAGCCGTCACCATCAGTATCAGGATTTATCGGATCTGTTGCAGTTTCATACCCATCAAGTAATCCATCACCATCAGAATCTGCATCTAACGGATCTGTACCAAATGAAATTTCTTCTTCATCATCCAATCCATCGTTATCATCATCTGGATCATAAAAATCACCTACACCATCTCCGTCGGTGTCTCTATTCTGAAGTGGATCGAGTGGAAAATCATCTTGACCATCTAAGACTCCGTCATTATCTGAATCTGGATCACTTGGATTGATTGCTAATTCTTTTTCTCGACTATCTGTTAAACCATCTGAATCCGTATCCGCTTGAAACGGATCGGTTCCAAATTCAGATTCCTCTATATCAGATAATCCATCATTGTCATCATCATTATCTTCATTATCTCCAATCCCATCGTAATCGTTATCATTATACTCATTTTCATCATTTGGGAATCTATCAGTACCATCAGGAGATCTATCACCATCAGAATCTTGCAATAAAGGATTTGTACCTAATTGAATTTCAACGGAGTCATAGAGTCCATCACCATCGGTATCGACGTTGTTTGGGTCACAACCCAACTCAAATTCATCCCCATCTAAAAGTCCATCACTATCTGTGTCATCATTCAATGGATTCGTGTTTTGAGTGAGTTCCTGAAAATCACTGAGACCGTCATTATCACTATCAATATTTTTTGGGTCTGTACCTAAGCTTGCTTCCTCCAAATCAGATATCCCATCATTATCATCATCAAGGTCATTATAATCTGGAATACCGTCACCATCGTTGTCAGAAGATAATGAACCATCTAGCGGAAAATCATCCTCACCATCAATAATACCGTCATTATCAGTATCTTTATTAAGAGGATTTGTAGAAAGAGAGAACTCTTCTCCATCACTTAATCCATCATTATCAGAATCACTTTCTAATGGATTTGTTCCTGATTGTATTTCAGTAGAGTCATCAATACCGTCGTCATCATCATCAGTATCTTTATTATTACCAATACCATCCGAATCAGAATCAACAGATTCACTTGAATCATTTGGAAATGCATCGTCACGGTCACTCACTCCGTCATCATCAGAATCTGAACTCAGGGGGTTTGTCCCTTGTAAAACCTCATCTCCATCAGTAAGTCCGTCTCCATCTGAATCACCTGAATTAGGATCACAACCAAATTCGTTCTCTTCAGAATCTGAAAGACCATCTCCATCAGTGTCACCATTCAAAGGGTCTGTCCCATTCGCTAATTCACTAAGATCACTAATACCATCCCCATCATCGTCAGTATCCATAAAATTCCCCAACCCATCATGGTCTGTATCTATTTGTTCGAAAGCATCTGTAGGAAATGCATCTTCGCTATCATTAAATCCATCACCATCAGTATCTGGATTCAATGGATCTGTATTTCTTATTTGCTCTTGCTTATCTGTTAAACCGTCACCATCAGTATCAGGATTTAAAGGATCGGTACCCAAGGAAACTTCTTCTGTATCTGGTATAAAATCACCATCATCATCATCATCGTAGGGATCAGCAACCCCGTCGCCATCAGTATCTTCAACTTGATTAGGGTCAACACTTGCCTGATCCAAACTATCAATTATTCCATCTCCATCAGTATCTTGATTAAGAGGATCTGTTCCAATTTCTATTTCATAAGTATCAGACAATCCGTCTTCATCGGTATCGATGTTATAAATATCAGTTCCTATACTTAATTCATATACATCTTCTAATCCATCGTTATCTTTATCTGTATCACTATTATTTCCAATACCGTCGCCATCAAAATCTTCTATTTCGTTTGGATCCTCTGGGAATACATCGAGATTATCTCCAACCCCATCGCCATCAATATCAGAATATTCTGATTCATCAAGTGGGAAGGCATCTTCTCCGTCTAAATATCCGTCATTGTCACAGTCGTCATTTAGTGAATCTGTCCCAAGTGTTTCTTCCACTAAGTCAGTTAGTCCATCATTATCATCATCAGGATCAGTATTATTACCGATCCCATCACCGTCTGTATCAATGGTTTCATTTTGATCTAATGGTAAATCATCTTGATTATCATTTACTCCATCACCATCAGTGTCTTCATTAATTGGACTAGTACCGTTTCTAATTTCTTCTTCATCACTAAGGCCATCATTGTCGTCATCTTGATCGGCATTATTCCCAATTCCATCATCGTCCGTATCAGTATTTTCATTTTGATCAACTGGGAAAGTATCTTCACTATCATTGAATCCATCCCTATCTGTATCTGAAGATAACGGATCTGTACCCAATGAAATTTCAATATCATCCGTCAATCCGTCGTCATCATCGTCTGGGTCAGCGTTATTTCCTACATCATCTCCGTCAGTATCGATATACTCTGTTGGATCTAAAGGAAAAACATCTTCACCGTCACTAAATCCATCACCATCAGTATCAGTGATGAAAGGATTTGTACCCAAAGTATTCTCTTGATTATCTGAAAGACCGTCATTGTCATCATCCGTGTCTTCATTATCCCCAATACCATCATTGTCATTATCATTCGTTTCATTTGGATTATTTGGAAACATATCTTGATTATCTCCTAAACCATCTCCATCCGAGTCTAACGTTTCTGATGAATCAGTCGGAAAATCATCTTCTGCATCATTTACACCATCTCCATCGGTATCAATAATAAGTGGATTTGTTCCTATTTCTATTTCCTTAATATCCGTCAATCCGTCGTCATCATCGTCTGGGTCAGCGTTATTTCCTACATCATCTCCGTCAGTATCGATATACTCTGTTGGATCTAAAGGAAAAACATCTTCACCGTCACTAAATCCATCACCATCAGTATCCACCAATAAAGGGTCTGTACCTAAAATATTTTCTTCAGTATCTGACAATCCATCATTATCATCATCCAGGTCAGAGTCATCAGTAATCCCGTCTCCATCGGTATCTGGATTATCATAAATATCTTTTACTGTTATGGTAAGGGTTCTAGAAATAGAAAGACCTACTTGATCGGTTAATGTAACCTCAATTATATATTCGTTATCATTATTTGAATCTGTGGGTAGTTCATAGTCTGGGGGTTGAATAAAACTTAAATCTATATTGAATGGTGAAGTTGTAGAGGTAAAGCCCAAAGGACTAAACAAAGAAGCATCTGGTCCTCCTGTAATTTTTAAATACGAAATCTCATTAGTGGAAATAGTTCCCACTAGGTAGTTATTTTCATTCGTAATAATTGTCAATGACGAAACTACAGAGGGGGGTGTTCTATCAACAGTAATGACTGAGTTAATTCCTAGCGCTCCCGAATTATAGGTACTGTATAGGCCCGTAGGATTCCCTGAAGTTATGTTTGTATTGGTGGCTAAATCAGTAGCAAAAACGTTCCAATTTTTCTCACCTTCACTGTCTGCTGAAGTTACAGTATAGCTAGCTCTATAGGTGAAAGGATTATCAGTTACCAGGCTGTAAGTTGGATTGGTAGTAAAACTTGTTGTTCCGGAGAGTGTGCTTAAAAGCAATTTTTCAGAGGCTACAATTTCAAATGTAACCACATCTCCGTCAGTTGCCCATTTAGTATTAGAGGCATTTGTAGTATTTGCCGAAGCATAAAGGGTAGGATTATCGGCATCAATTCTTATTATTCCAAAGCTTTTAATGGATTGTCCAGCGTTTAAAACAGGAAGGGTCCCTGAAAGAGCGTTTCCAACATTATCGGTAATTGCTCCTCCATTTAAGTTTAACGAATTTACTGTTTTATAGTCCAGTGCTCCTACTAAATCTCCATCTTGAACTGTGTAAGCGAATGTGAGCGTCGCATTACCACTTCCTGCACTATACACTGCATTTGCTGATTCGCCATCACCCAGTGCTAACTCCAAGATTGGCGTACCTGACGAAGTATCAACGGTAACATTTTCTGAGAATAAGATTTCTATAAGTACTACATCAG
>WTJN01000019.1:0-1885 GCA_011526265.1 Candidatus Arcticimaribacter sp.
ATCCACCCCCTGCAGTAAAGAGGAAGGGCTGGCCTGGGCAAGCAATGTGGTTGGGTGCATAGTCAGACGTCAAAGTACCGGTGGGTACAGGTCCTGCATCGACGGTAATTGACACCGTATTACTCTCTACAGTACACGCAACTCCATTGCGGGTTGAAATTACATTTCTTCGGAATTCGCGGGTGGCGGTCAACGCTGGTGGCTGGTAATTCACCCCATTTGCACCCGTAATATCCACGAATGCATTTGTAGACGTTCGGCTTTGCCACTGGTAGGAAATGGTTCCCGTTCCGGTCACCGTAGTTCCCGTTAATTGCGCCGGGGTATCACCCGCACAAATGGTTTGTGCGGTTCCAATGGTGTTAGGATCGGCCACTTCATTGAGAACCATGACAATGGATTGCTCGCTGAAACAGCTCGTAGTCGCTGTGGAATAGGCCCGTACGGTCACGGTCGAACCATCGGTGATGGCCCCTAAGGCAGGGGTAAACGTCCAAGAATTAAGCGCTGTCCGCTCAATGATACCATTGATGTAGAATTCGTATAGATTCGATCCAGTTGTTCCTGTGGCCGTGAAAGTAACGGCATCGCCATCACACAGGACATTATTGGGAAGACCGGAAGTAAAACTAACGGCCGGAACTGCTGCTGGATCAACCGTAACAGTAACCACATTTGAACTGGCCGATGCGTTGGTCGATGGACACTGCACCCCGTTGAATGAGGTAAATACCAAGCGTCGGAATGCTGTCGTTTGGAAAAGTACGGGGGGATCATAAACGGCGGCATTGGTTCCAGGAATATTGGCAAATGATCCTGTCCCAACACGGCTTTGCCATTGATAGCTCACCGTTGCGCCACCAATATCGGCAACGGGAACAGAGTTGCTCGTGATACTCACAGGGTCACCTCCAGAACAGATGGTCTGAGAACCTGTAATGAGGTTTGCACCCGTGGTACCATTGACACGGAGCGTTAAGGATGCTGCGCTTGAACAACCTGCTGTGGTTGTAATTTCAACACGGATAACGGTGCCATCCGTAAATGTAAGCGAAGGGGAAGCCGTTCCAGCATCAAATGTGTTGGTGGTCACCCCAGACGTTTGCGGGATGTTGTTGATAAAGAATTGATAGGAGTATGACCCAACGGCTGGACTGGCAGTGAACACCGGAAGGCTGCCTTCACACAAGATATTCCCCGCAAAATTTGATGAAATACTCGCTGTTGGCACTGGCGACACCGTCATTACAATGGGGGAAGACAAGGTGGTACAACTGTTGCTGTTGGTCACCTCTACAGTAATGCTGTCACCGGAAACAAGATCAGTACGCGATAAGGTATTTGAAGTAGAAATCGGGCCTAAACTGGTGCCGTTTCTAAAGAATTCATATTGCATACCACCGGTAGCAGTGAAATTGACTTGCTCCCCAACACATGATGTATTGGAACCTGTCAATGAAGCAATCGGCGCTGGGTTAACGGCTATGTTTACCGCGTTACTAATCAATTCACATTGTTTCCCATTGAAGGTAGAAATCACTCTACGGCGGAAATCGGTGGTAGTAACAATACCCGACGGTGTAAAGGTTGGGTTGGTGGCCGAAAGGATATCGACGAAAGCGTTGGTTCCTGTTCGGCTCTGCCATTGATAAGAAATGACTGCTCCAGGAATAACTGCTGTTGGCGCTGTTCCCGTGAGGGTTGAAACAGCGTCACCGCTACAAATATTTTGTGAGTTAGATACGGTGTTGGATCCTACAAAGTCATTGACCCGTAAGGTAATGGTTTGATCGACAAAACAATTGGAAACCCCTGAAGAATAGGCACGCACGGTTACACTGTCCGTATCAGACATGGTACCCGCCAAACGGGTGTAGGTGGCTAC
>WTJN01000019.1:1985-4690 GCA_011526265.1 Candidatus Arcticimaribacter sp.
AAACTTACACCATTTCGCATGAAGTGGTAATTGACTCCACCTGATGCATTGAAAATGACTGCATCCCCCACGCAAGCGGTATTTGTACCTGTGAGTGTTGCGGTAGGCAAAGGATCGATGATGATGGAAATATTGTTACTGACATCCTCACACATCACCCCACTAAAGGTAGATCGCACCAAACGGCGGAAATCTGTGTCTTGGAAAAGTGGGCCTGGGGTATAATTCTGCGTCGTCGCCGAAAGAATATCCGCAAAACTGTTGGTCCCGGTTCGGCTTTGCCATTGGTAGCTTAGGGTGGCAGAGGCAATGGTGGTATTCATCGCACTTCCTGTCAACGCTGCTGGGGTGTCACCGCTACAAATATTTTGTGTCGTAGAAACAGTATTAGTTCCCACAAAATCATTCAAACGAATGGTAATTGTTTCTTCGCTGAAACAGGCTGAAACAGACGAGGAATACGCCCGGACTGTCACGGTAGAACCGTCAGCCAAGGTACCAGCATTTCGCGTATAGGTCAGCCCGGTTGGAGATGCGGTTCGAGGAACTACAATTGAGCCGTTGACATAATATTCAAATTCGTTGGCGCCAGTAGTGCCCGAGGCATCAAATGTTACCGAACTGGTTCCGCATAATACATCATTGGACAAGCCGGAAGTGAAACTAATCACTGGGATTGCAGCAGCGTCTACGGTAATGGTAACGGTGTTGGATGCCCCAATTCCTAGGTTGGTTGGACATTGAACGCCGTTAAAGGTGGCATAGACAATGCGACGATAGGCCGTGGTTTGTGATAAGGCCGGCGGATCGAACGAAAGACTATTCGCTGAAGGAATATCAACGAAAGAATTCGTGCCCGTTCGGCTTTGCCATTGATAACTGATCGTTGCAGAAGCCAAATCAGCCGATGGAATCGAAGTACTGGTAATGGGATCCGGATCACCACCGGTACAGATGGTCTGCGAGCCAGCGATGGAGTTGGTCCCGGTTAAACGGTTTACATTGATCGTCACCGAAGCGGTATCGGAACAACCATTGGCATTGGTAACAACCACCTCAACCACAGCACCATTGACAAGGCTGAGTGAAGCCACAGATGTATCAAATGAATTTGTGGTTACCCCTGTGGTTTGTGGGGTACTATTGACAAAGAATTGATAGGTAAATCCAGTATTGGCAGGAGATGCAGTAAATACAGGGAAATCGCCCTCACACATGGTGTCTGCGATCAACCCGCTTGAAATAGAGGCGGTTGGACGCGGTGTAATGTTTAAAACAGTTGCCGCCGAAATTGTGGTACAACTCGCTCCGTCGGTCACCTCTACAGTGATTTGGTCCAAATTGGTGAATGCCGTAGAACTAATGGTGTTGGAAGGACTTGGTGCCCCAAGACTAGAACCGTTGTTGAAGAACTCGTACAACACCCCACCAGAAGCACTGAACGTCATGGTTTCCCCAATACATCCGGTATTTGTCCCTGTGAGTGTTGCCACAGGAGCAGGATTGACTGTAATGGAAAGTGCGTTACTGAAATCTTCACAAGCCACTCCATTAAGTGTAGAGATAACTACCCTTCTGAAATCAATGTTTGTGGTTTGAATTCCGGGATCGTATGTAGTAGAGTTTGTTGAGGCAATATCTGAGAAGGAATTGGTCCCAATACGGCTTTGCCATTTGTAGGAAATCACAGCACCCGTGACCAAAGTGGGAACTCCCGAGCTGGTGAAGGTCGATGGGTTTTCGTTCGAACAAACGATTTGATCATTACCGATGGTATTCGATCCTGTGAATGAATTGATACGCATTACGATGGTAAAGGACTCAAAACATGGAGAGGCAGAAGAAGACACCGCTTCGACGGTCACCGATGACTGATCGGAAAGAGTTCCGGCAGGAACAAAATATTGTGCTGTAGTGGTCGATAAACGCAGAATGCCGTTCACGTAATAACGGTAATCGCTAGCGCCTGTGGTTCCACTGGCATCGAAAGTCAAATCATCGCCTTCACAGGCTACGTTATTGGTAACACCAGAGACAAAACTAACCGATGGAAGCGCGCTGGAATCGACCGTGTAAGTCACTACATTGGATGGCGCTAATGCAGAACAAACCACCCCGTTTAAAGAAACATTGGCCAAACGGCGGAAGGCGATGGTGGCCGATAACCCTGGAGGGTCGTATTCTGCTGTGTTGGCGCCCAAGATATCGGCGAAAGACCCAGAAGCTGTTCTACTCTGCCATTGGTATTGAATGACCGCACCAGGCGTGGTCGTGGTCGGTGTAGCTGCACTGAGCACCGTTGTTGGATCAAAACCAAAACAAACCGTTTGTGTGACAGCACCCGATGTATCCAATTCGATCGTGTTGCTTCCTGTGAGGGAAATAACCCGCATATTCACGGTTGCCGACGACGTACAACCCGCTGTATTTTCAATAATGACCGTTACAGCATCACCGTCGATTAAATTGTACGTGGCGGAACTGGTATTAAACACATTGCCCGACACTCCTGTGTTCTGTAAGTTGTTGTTAACATAAAAACGGTAAACGAATGCAGCATTGAATGGTGTGGCCGTAAAGGTGGGGAAATCTCCTTCACAAATGGTATCGGCGGTAACACCAGATGCTATTCCTGCAGAGGGAATGGCACTAACTGAAATGGTCGTAGGTGAAGACAATGCTGTACACCCTTGGGCATTGGTCGC
>WTJN01000019.1:4790-7102 GCA_011526265.1 Candidatus Arcticimaribacter sp.
GCACCACTCAGGGTATTGGTGGCATTGATGCTATTGACCCGAATTGTTGTGCTGGCAGTAGCAGAACAACCGGTTCCCCCTGCTCCGGTAAAGACCTGAACAGATACTTCATCACCATCATTGAGAACACCCGCAGCAATGGTATAGGTTGTATTGGTAACAGGGCCTGACTGTATCGAACCGTTGATAAAATAGGAGTAAGAAGTACCCCCCGTAGAGCTGCCTGCATTGATGACAACCGCAGCGTCGTCACAAACAACCGAATTGGGCGTACCTGTAGAAATAACGGCCGTTGGGACGACGCCACCCACAACAGTGAGTGTGACTACATTACTAATATTGGTACAAGTGACACCGTTAAAGGTACTATTGACCAAGCGTCTATATTCTGTGGTTGTAGAAACTGCCGAAGGCGTAAAGGTTGCATTTTGAGCACCAACGATATTTTGGAATGGGTTTGTTCCCGTTCTCAGCTGCCATTGATAGTTAAAGGTAGCTCCATCAGCCAGTCGATCGACAGTTGGGGTGTTCGTACTGGTAAATGCCGCTGGGGTTTCCCCTGAACAAACATTTTGCGAACCAGCGATATCGTTTGATCCTCCAAAGGAATTGACTCGAATAACAAAAGATGCATCATCAAAACAACTCGTTCCCGTGGGAGTAGATACAAACGTATGCACTAGAATAGTATCTCCGTCGTTAAAATCGGTCGAAGCGATTGTCAAAGTGGGTACCGTTGAAGGTGCAGGAAGCTGAGGTGTCCCGTTAATGTAAAACTGATAGTACGTTGCACCAGCACTTGCACTGGCGTCTAGAAGAATATCAGTGTCCGAACAAACAGTATTGTTAAATGCATCGGACGAAAGCACGGCATTGGCATTGGGTGTAACCGTGATTGTCACAACATTTGAGGTGGCCGAGGCCACTGTAGAAGGACATTGCACACCATTATAAGTCGCATACATCAATCGTCTGTAGGCCGTCGTCGTTGTCAATGGCCCCGGATCGTATATCTCGTTGTTTGAAGAAGGAATATTGGCGAATGTACCTGTACCTGTTCTACTTTGCCAGACATAACTAATGGTTGCCGTGGCAATGTTGGTGGTGAAGGTAGAAATGCTACTCAAGGCAACGGGATCTACACCCGAACATATTGTTGCAGCATTTCCGATTTGATTAGTTCCCGACAAACCATTCATTCTCAGGGTAATACTGTCTTCGTCGTAACAAGATGTCGCACTGCTGGTCCATGATCGTACAGTCACAACAGTGTTGTCGACCGCTAAATTCGATAATAAATAGGTGGCTTGTGATGAACTTGCCCCAACACTCGAGCTGTTGACCAAGAATTCATACCAACCTCCCCCTGAAGCCGTGAACAAAACGTCATCGCCTTCACAAGCAACGTTGTTGGTCGCATCGGAAATCAATGCCCCTGAGGGGGGATTGGAAGCGTTGACGGTAATTAAACTCGTACTGGTTCTACCACAATTGTTTGTAAAGAAAGCAATAACGCTAATGACATCGTTGTTGGCTAAGCCGGTGGTTGATATATTCGGTGTGGTTTGGCGGGGAGCCAGAAGTGTACCGTTTCTATAAAACTCGTATTCATCCCCCACATTCGTAGAGGTGATGATCACATTATCGCCGAGACATATATTAATGACACCTGTTCCAAAATTGGTCGATAGTACAGGTACCGGTGGATTGGGAAGAATTTGGATGGTATAACTGGTGTCGTTATTGGTCGTATCCATTTCAACCACCCCAGAGGCAGCCACAGAAACAGCAATGGTTGTTGTTCCAGTATTATTAAAGTTTAACCCCGTGGGAAATTGAAATTCTCCAAACCCTGGAGATTGAATGACAGAGGTTGCCGCTCCAGAAGAAGTGTTGGAAAGATCGGCCTGCGTAAATGTTTGTGTTAAAACACTGGATGAATTCGACTGGAAAGTGTTCCCTGTAAGTGTTAATGTAACAATAAGCGAATTAGAAGCGAGATTGAGTGGCGCATTGTTTACATTGACACGTAATCGAAGGTTCGAAGCGGTAGAAGAACAGAACTGTGTACTGCTCCCCGATAAAGGAATGAGAATTTGTGATCGGGTACTAAAATCCAATTCAGGCGTCTGGCCCCATGCTGCATGGGAGCAAAACACCAAAAATAGCAGTCCAAGCAACTGCTTTCGGTACAAGTTGACTATTTGATACAATCTACGCTTCTTATCAAACTAATAACGACTAAAATAAATAAATATTATGAATAAATTATTTTTTCTTTTGGACGTAATTAACAAGGTTATTAAATAAAT
>WTJN01000172.1 GCA_011526265.1 Candidatus Arcticimaribacter sp.
GGCTTTCGCGCGCTCTATCTCGGTGTTTTTTTCAATGTGATGATCATGGCCAGTGTATGTCTTGCGGCCATCAAAATTGGCGGTGTCATGTTGGGTCTTTCACCGGTAGAAACGGTGTTGATTGCTTCGGTTATTACGGTGATTTACAGTTCTATGGGGGGCCTAAAAGGAGTGATTATCACCGACTTCTTCCAGTTCATTTTGGCCATGGGAGCCACCTTTTGGGCAGCGTACTATCTCATTGATCTTCCTCAAATTGGTAGTATAGATGCTTTATTGACGCATCCTAATGTGATGAACAAGCTCAATTTTATTCCTAGTCTCGACCAGCGGGAATTACTGATTACGCTTTTTGTTTTACCCCTAGCAGTGCAATGGTGGAGTGTGTGGTACCCTGGAGCAGAACCGGGCGGTGGGGGGTATATCGCCCAGCGGATGTTATCCGCCAAAGACGAAAAAAATGCCATTTGGGCGACGCTGCTCTTCAATGTTGCCCACTATGCACTGCGCCCTTGGCCGTGGATATTGATCGCTCTTGCCTCGTTGATTATTTTCCCTGATTTGGCCGCCATTCAAACGGCTTTCCCGGGGATTGATCCAAGCATTATTCGCGATGACTTGGCCTATCCCGCCATGATGACGCTACTCCCAGCTGGAGCGATAGGTTTGATCGTGGCATCGCTTATTGCTGCTTTTATGTCCACCATTTCCTCGCATTTGAATTGGGGGTCGTCCTATGTGGTGCATGATTTTTATCGCCGCTTTGTGCGTCCGGAGGCCAGTGAAAAACACTTGGTTGCCGTGGGTCGCTGGTCCACCGCTTTGCTGATGTTGTTTTCGGCCCTCTTTGCGTTGGTGTTGAGCAATGCGCTACAAGCCTTTCAAATTCTTTTACAAATTGGGGCAGGGACCGGCTTGCTGTTTATTTTACGCTGGTTTTGGTACCGCATTAATGCCTACAGTGAAATCACTGCCATGGTCGTTTCCTTTCTTTTGGCCATTTACTTTCAAGTTCTGCACACGCGCTTTGGGTTTTCTCCTATTGCCAACGACCTGCAGTTTCTGTGGAGTGTGGGCTTAACCACCTTGGCGTGGGTAGCTGTTACGCTATTGACCGCGCCGAGTGATATGGACATATTGACGGATTTTGTCCGAAAAATTCAACCGGGTGGCCCCGGTTGGGCCAAAGTGCGCGCACACATGCAAACCGAAGAATCAACCGTGCAGGGTTGGTCTATTCCTACGGGGATATTGTGCATGTTGGTGGGTGCCTTTGCGATCTATTCTGCCTTGTTTTCCACAGGCTATTTCATTTACGGAAAAACAGGAGTTGGACTAATTTTAGCCGCACTGTGCTTGGTGAGTTTTCTCCTTCTTTGGCGTCTGTCGAAGAAAATTGTGGACTAGTTTCGCCATTGAACGACGAAGAACATCAAGAACGATTTATTGGTACACCCGTATGTAATCGATGATATACTCCTGAGGGAAGATCGTGTCATCGACTTCAGGCCCGCCAAAATTCCCACCAATGGCTAGGTTAATCAACAGGTAAAAGGGCTGATCGAATGGCCAATTTTCTTTGGTGCGGTAGGGCGGTTGATAGGTATATTCGAGGGTGTGGTCGACATAGAACGCGATTTTTTCTTCACTCCAGTCAACAGCAAAGGTGTGGAACCCGTCTTCGATGTCCGGGCAAGTGATGGTTTTGGTATTTATAGTATTGCCAAAACTGCTTTGGGTGTGGAGTGAGGTAAAGATTTCTCCCGGTTTCTTGCCTACATATTCCATGACGTCGATTTCTCCACATTGGGGCCACCCGACCGTATCGATATTTTCGCCCAAGAGCCAAAACGCTGGCCAGAGTCCTTTTCCTTGCGGTAATTTGATCCGGGTTTCGATGCGTCCATATTGGAAAGCACGCTTTCCTTTTGTGTTGATTCGTGTTGCAGTGTATTGCTCATCTTTTTTTTGAGCTTGAATGATCAAGGTGCCGTTTTCAATGCGATGGTTGGTTGCGGTGTAGATTTGCCGTTCGTTGTTTCCCCATCCACAGAGGGTTGGGCAACCGTCTCCGATTTCGATATTCCAAACGTCAGATAGGAGGGTGGGCGTGTCAAACTCTTCTGCCCAAACCAATGTTCGTTCCTCTTGGGCGTGTGCTGCATAGACGGCACAGCCCAATAGAAACGAAAGGATTATTTTTTTATTGAAGCACAAAATCGGCGCGGCGTTTGGTGGTTGAATCTGTGCCGATGTAGAGGCTAAAATCTCCCGGCTCGGCTTCCCATTTTTGTGCCCCATTGTAGAACTTTAATCGTTCTTGGTCGATTTTAAATTCGACGGTTTTTGTTTCTCCAGCCTTGAGTTCTATAAGCTTAAACCCTTTCAATTCGCGCGTGGGTCGTGTGGCAGAGGCGTGGTGGTCATAGAGGTAAAGTTGAACAACCTCTTTCCCATCGATTTTTCCGCTGTTGGTCACATCTACTTGAGCGGTAATGCTCCCATCGCGGTTCATTTTATTGTCACTTAATCGAATGTCAGAATAGTCAAAGGAGGTGTAGCTGAGGCCATAACCAAAGGGGAATAGGGCACTGTTGCGTTCATCGCCATAGTGTGACCAGAAAACGCTTCCGGCGTCTTCGCCATCGGCTCCGGGGCGCCCAGTGCTTTTTTGGTTGTAGTACAGGGGCATTTGACCCACACTGCGAGGGAAGCTCATGGGGAGTTTTCCGCTGGGGTTGTAATCGCCATAGAGGACTTGTGCAATGGCATGTCCGCTTTGGGTACCCAAGTGCCATGCCTCAACAATGGCCGGAATGTTTTCCGCAGCCCAGTTGAGCACCAAAGGTCGGCCGTTCATCACGACCAAGACAATATTGGAATTAACGGCATGAACTTTTTCGAGCAACTCTTGCTGAAAACCGGGGAGGTCTAAATGTGCTCTACTGCGCCCTTCGCCCGATTGAAATCCATATTCACCCAGTACCATGACCACAACGTCGGCTTCTTTAGCAGCAGCGACTGCTTCTTCCATGCCCGCCCGATCGGTAGTGTTGATGTCGACTTCTTCATGAAAACCCGCAGGAATTTTGTTGACCAACTTCACGCCTTGTTCGTGGGTGATGGCATTGCCTTTGTAAGCGTTTAATCCCTCGAGAACAGAAACCGCCGAATTGTCGGCCGCGGCGATGCGCCAGTTTCCAAGGGGACTGTTTTTGTCTGCGGCCAAGGGACCGATCAAGGCAATTTTTTGTCCTTCTTTTTTGAGGGGAAGGGTTTGTTTTTCGTTTTTGAGCAAGACAATGGATTTTTTGGCCATGTCGAGTGCACCGTCCAGAATTTCTTTGGAGCCGATGACTGTTTTTTCGCGTTCTTCGTCACAATACTTGTAGGGATCTTCAAAGAGTCCGAGTTCGAATTTGACACGTAGAATACGTGCAACGGCATCGTCAATTTGTGCTTGGCTTACTTTCCCTTCTTTCAGAAGTGTTTCTATGTAGTCGAGGTAGATATAGGACTCCATGTCCATGTCCGACCCGCCGTTGAGGGCGAGTTCTCCCGCGTGCTTTCGGTCTTTGGCATACCCGTGATCGATCATTTCGCGTAGCGATCCCCAATCGGAAACAACAAAGCCATCAAAGCCCCACTCTTCTTTGAGGATTTCGCGCTGCAAATAGCGGTCGGCTGTTGCAGGGATACCGTTGAGGTCATTGAAAGAGTTCATGAAGGTTTTTACCCCAGCATCTGCTGCAGCTTTAAACGGTGGGAGCACAATGTTATGTAGGGTATTCAGGCCAATATCGACGGTATTGTAGTCGCGCCCGCCTTCGGCAAAACCATAAGCGGCAAAGTGTTTGGCACAGGCAGCGATGCTGTGAATGTCATCGAGGTTTTCGCCTTGAAAACCGCGCACACGTGCCGCAGCGATAAGGCTTCCCAAGTAGGGGTCTTCGCCGGCTCCTTCCATGACTCTCCCCCAACGGGCATCGCGGGTGATGTCGACCATGGGTGCGAAGGTCCAATTGATCCCTGCTGCACTGGCTTCTTTGGCACCAAGGGCGGCTGATTTTTCTATGGCAGCGATGTCCCAACTCGCGCTTTCCGCCAAGGGGATCGGGCTGACGGTTTCATACCCGTGGATGAGGTCGAACCCAATGATGAGAGGAATTCCTAAACGGCTTTGTTCAACGGCAATTTTTTGGACTTCTTTAACTTGCTTTACACCGCGAACATTGAGCATGGAGCCTACTTTACCCGATGCCAGATTTTGGTACTTATAGGCGGCGTCGCCCCCTTTTGGAGACGGACCAGTGAAATTCCAAAAGCCATTGTATTGGTTCATTTGACCTATTTTTTCTTCCAAGGTCATTTTCGCCAATAGGTTGTTGACTTTACGATCGATGGTAGTGGACGACTGAGCGATAATGCTGGCCAAAGGGAGTAGGATGGCTAGCAAGAGAGTGTTTTTTTTCATTTGGTGAATGCTTAATTTTTTCGTTTGGTTTCTTCTTACTCTTTCTTCATTCATTTCAATTAAGATACATCACGTACCTGTTTATGTTGCGTTGCAATGAAAAAGCGTCATTTGTTCACACAAATTTAGCATTAATTTTCAGGCGTAAAAATTCAAATAATAATTAAGGAATGAAAAATTGTTCAGTTATTCAATCAGTTCTTTTAGCATATCCCGGGCCGTCATGAATTTGATTTTATGCACGGCGTCTTTGACTTCGTTTTTTGTAATTCTGCGGTCCAATTCGGCAATGATTTCTTCGGCTGTAGTGGATAAGGTAATTTTCATGTTTGTAGTTGTTTAAAAGGATAGTGGAACTTCGATGAGCAATAGTCGACTTTTTGGAGCTACCTGAAAGGCAATACTGTCCGTGTCCCAGACGCCTAATGCATCTCTACGGGTCAATGTTTGATTATTAATGACGGCTTCCCCTTCGATGAGAAAAACATATACTCCATTGTTCTTGTTGTTTAGCGTGTAGGTGGTTGACGTGTTTTGTGAAAAATCCCCCAAATGCATCCAAGCGTCTTGGTAAATCCACGAGCCAGCATCGTTGCTATTGGGCGACAAGATTTGATAAAATTGGTTTTCTTTTTTCAGATCGCGGATGGAGATTTGGTCGTAGCGCGGGGTGACATTTTTGGTGTTGGGGAACAACCACAGTTGAAGCAACTCGACTTGTTGGTCTGTCTTTGCATTGAATTCGCTGTGCGTAATGCCCGTACCAGCACTAATGACTTGTATGTCTCCTTCTTCAATGACGGCACTGTGTCCCATGCTGTCTTTGTGTTGCAGGGCGCCGACCAGCGGAATGGTAATGATCTCCATGTTGTCGTGCGGGTGGGTACCAAACCCCATTGCAGGGGCAATGAAGTCGTCGTTGAGCACGCGCAGTGCGCCAAAGTGCACACGGTCGGGATTGTGCCAGTTGGCAAAGCTGAATGAATGGTTGGCTTTCAACCACCCGTGGTCTTGATGCCCACGACTATCGGCAGAGTGGTATACATTTTTCATTATAAGCAATTTTTACACAAATGTAGTGATCCACAGTCACCTTCGTTTTTGATCAAATTGTTTTTTCTTATTCTTTTTTTCGTTTTTCTAATTCCGCTTGGAGGAGGCTGTTTTTATCGTCAATAATTTTTTTTAGTTTTTTGACATAGGCTTCTTCCGCTTCTTTCTTGCGAATTTGTTTTTTGGCCTCCCAGCGCATGCGTCTGTAGTCTTTCAAAGCATTGCCTAGAATGGCCATGATGAAAGCGGCCCCGGCAATGATAACAAGAATTTCTTCAGTTTCGGAGAGAATCATTTTTGACTACTTATACGATTTGGATTATCATTTTGGTTGCCCTCCTATTTTTAAGCCCCATAGCCCAGTGGCCATAAACAAGAGACCGATAAGGACATAGGGCCAATCGACATAACTCAACTGGGTATATATATAGGTAGCAACGCCAACTCCAGCAATACCAAGTAAAATGAAAAGAAATGCAATAAACTTCATGGGGACGAAAGTACAATTTTGTTTTCACAGCTTACTATGGGTGTCGAATGTCCTATCCTTTTACTATTTTTAAAGAAAAAAAATGATGTCATTATTTGTAGCTATTTTATTTACTTTTCTCCAACCCACATCGGTGACCGGTACATGGGTGAATATTGATGATGAAACTGGGGAGGAAAAATCTGAGATTGTTCTCTATATAGAAGATGGTAAACTATACGGACGCATTGAGCGTTTATTGTTGCCGGAAGATCAAGGAAAACTCTGCACGCAATGTAAGGGAAAGAACAAAAACCAACCCATTGAAGGATTGGTGATTGTTCAAGGCCTATCGAAAGAAGAGGAGCAATGGTCCAATGGCGACATAATGGATCCGGCCAACGGGAAGTCTTATGATTGTACTATACGATTAGAAGATCAAAACACGCTAAATGTTCGTGGTTATTTGGGTTTTTCATTTTTAGGACGTAGCCAGGTCTGGAAGCGCAAAGCGGAATAAACTGCCCAGGGTTTTCAACAATATCTCTCAAATGTTAATAAAACATTAACCACGGATTTCTGATGTATGGGTTTTTTCGTATATTTGCTTCGAATACCGTTAATGCTTTACAATAAAGTCTTAAAAATCTTTACCCTCGTGCAAGCGAGGGTTTTTTTATGGCTTCTATTTTCTTAAGGAGTAAAAAACTTCTGAAATCCGTTGCTTTTTTTGAAAAAACAGTTTGATGTTTGTTTATAATACTTATATTTGCAAACAAATGTTAATCTAAATTTTTAAAAGCATTATTAATTTTAATTTAATTTTATCAAAATGAAAAAAGGTTTATTAAGTCTTTTGGCGGTTGCACTAACGGTTGTTGGCTGTCAGAATTATGACGATCAATTCGAAGAATTGAAAGGGCAAATCGAGGGGGTTGAAGCTCAACTCGATGGCCTTCCAGCACTTGAAACAAAAGTGGCGGACATTCAGAGTACTGTAAATGCATTGACAACTTCCTTAGCAAGTGTTGCGAGTAACGTTGAGCAAAATGGTACTGCTATCGCTGCCAACGGTACTGCTATCGCTGCCAACGGTACTGCTATCG
>WTJN01000039.1 GCA_011526265.1 Candidatus Arcticimaribacter sp.
CATCTGCAATAACATTCAAGAAAGTCGCACGTTCTTCAGCTGAGCTATAGCCAAAGCTCCAGAATGCTTCTTCCGCAGCCTCAACTGCAGTATTGACTAATTCTGGCGTTCCAACACAAAATGTATGCGCATCACCATGAGCGGGACTTGATTGAAAACTCTTTGATCCTTGGACCCAATTGCCCGCGATTAGATGCTTTCCATGAGGTGTGAATACTAAGCGTGTCATGAGACTTGACCATGATTGTTGAAATTTTGATTGGTAGCCATGCGAATTAGAAGCTCAAGTGCTTTTTGGATTGCACCGGCGTTGGCAATGCCCTTTCCAGCGATATCAAAAGCTGTACCGTGCGCTGGAGTTGCTATCGGGATTGGCAAACCTCCGGCGACAGTAACGCCTCTGTCAAACCCTAACAACTTGATCGCAATCTGGCCCTGATCATGATACATGGTCACTACTGCATCAACTTCTCCGCGTTGCGCCTTCAAAAAAACTGTGTCAGATGGCCAAGGCCCAGACACATTCATTTGTTTGAGCTTGAATGACTCAATTACTGGTTCAATCAGATCAATTTCTTCTCGCCCAAATTTACCATTGTCACCGGCATGTGGATTGAGTGCAGCCACAGCAACATGTGGCCTTTTATTACCCGCTTTGCACAAAGTTTCGTACGCCAGATTCACTGCACGTTTAATTCCGTCCTCTGTTATATTCTGGGCAACCTCTTTCAATCCAATATGACTAGTAACACGCGTAGTCATAAGTTCATCCAAAACATTGATTTCTGAATGGTAGCCTTTGAAATCAAGGTAACGTGCAATGTACCTATGCTCATCTTCAGCATTCAATCCTGCTGCAGTCATCGCAGCCTTATTGAATGGAGCAAATAGAATACCGTCAACTAATTTTTCCTTGGATAAATCCAACGCTTTGTCTAAGCATCGTAATGAGCTGTGCCCACTCTCAACACTTACTTTAGCAATTTTAACCGCATTTTGATCTATGGTATCTAGGTCCAAGTGAGCAATCCCCTCAAACCTGGGGACTTCACCTTCGGTAATTGTGTTGAAACTAAGTTCCAAATTTGCCTGCTGTGCACCCTGATTCCATAGATGTTTATCACCAACCAAAAGTATATCGGCAGGCAAATCATCAATGTTAGCGTGAATTAGTTTTGCTATCAATTCAGGGCCAATACCAGACGGATCACCAGGGACAAAAGCTAATCGGGGTTTCATACTTTGGTTCCTTTGAAATTAGCAGCGATGTTAAGTTCAGCAGTCTGTAGATGCTTTTTAAGTGAACGACGGGCGGCTACGGCATCACGATGTTTAATTGCAGCCACGATCTCAGAATGTTCTTCCAGGGTAACTTCAGGCTTAATTCCACGTTGTGATGAGAGAAACCGCACCCTCCAAAGTCGTGCATTATATATGGCATGAGTTGCTTTTAACGAGGCATTCCCGGTGGAAGCCACTATCATCTCATGGAATTTCATATCCAGCTTAAAAGCTTTTAATTGATCCGCTTCAACAGTAGCTTCTCTGATCAGTTCATTAATATTTTTAATTTCACAAATCTGCTCATCAGAAGCAACTGTGCATGCCAGTTCTCCCGCCAACCCCTCCAAAGCACCTTGCACTCTTAACCAATCTTTGATCTCGTCAAGAGATGGATCAGCAACAGAGGGTCTTCGAGTTGGCCCATACTCGATCAGTCCCTCGGTCTCCAGAATGCGCAATGCTTCTTTCAGAGGTGTCCGACTAATACCAAAAGCCTCCGCTAATTCTCGTTCCCGCACTGGCATGCCCGGAGCTAATTTGCCAATCAAAATGAACTCACGTAGATATTCAGCGGCTTCAGATGCAAGCGATTGTCTAGGTTTCAGTTCAACAACTTTACGCAGATCATTTGTCCAATGGGTCTCTGTCATCACTTACCCCATCGCAGAACCAGCGGATCAAGTGGATGCAACAGATCAAATAAGCGGTTTTTGATTGCGTCGTGAAGTGGTGGAATTGGATGGCGACAAAAGTCGGATTTAATTACCCCACCCTTTACCATTGCCGCTTTTGTGGATTGCCAACCACATTGTCGGTTTTCATGATTAATCGCCATTGCGACCCGACCATAAGCATCTGTAGCGCCTGAAATATTTCCCGCAAGATGCTGCGTGATAACAGGTTTAATTTGATCTACAATCATTCCACTTGTCATCGATCCTGTGGCGCCTGCATCTAAATCTGCAAGTAACGTGATTGCTTCCTCGCCATCAAAAGGCGCTTCGATCGCTTTACCCCCATGCTCAATTAATTTGCGAATTTTTCCAGCAGCACGTGGACACTCGATTTTAAACAGCTTAACGGCCTCTATTTCGTGAGCCATTTTAACAAGTAGATCAACAGAAAGTTCAACACCCGAAAGTGGGGCATCTTGAACCATTATTGGAATACCAACACTTCCAACTGCCGCAAATTGTTCAAAGCTCTGTTCCGGTGTACCCTTCAAAAGTGCACCATGGTACGGAGGCATCATCATCACGATGTCAGCCCCGAGAGCCTTTGCATACTTTGCTCGTTCTACTGCAATTTGCGTAGCATAATGACTGATAGTTACGATCACAGGTACTCGCCCAGCGATATGCTCGACACATAACTTTGCAAGTAACTCACGCTCTCCATCTGAGAGTAAAAACTGTTCTGAAAAATTTGCCAAAATACAAATGCCATCGGCACCTTGATCTATGAGGCAATCAAGTACTCTCTTCATCCCCTCCAAATCGACGGTACCATCAGGGTTGAAAGGTGTTGGTGCTACTGGCCATATACCCGAGTATGTTGTCATTCAGTCACCTCAAAGTGTTCTAAATATTTGTCCGTGATGCTGATACCAAGACCCGGCTTATTATCGTCGAGTTGCAAGTAGCCTTGCTCAGCTTCTGCATCACCCTCAAAAATGTAATAAAAGAGCTCATTGCCGACTTCTACATCGTACACTGGGAAATACTCACTTACCGGGCAATTAACATTTGCCATCGTCAAATGATAATTGTGCATTTGACCAGCGTGGGGAATGACAGGTATTTGTGCAGCCTCAGCTATTGCATTGATTTTTTGCGCAGCCGTAATACCACCAACCCGGTTGGTATCATATTGCAAAACACTCACTGCTTTGCGATTAATTAAGTCTTTACATCCAATAATACTAAATTCGTGCTCGCCACCCGAAATGGGGACGATATTCATTGCATTTAACTCTATATAACCCTCAACATCGTCCGCAATTACTGGTTCCTCTAACCATCTAGGTTCATATTTTGCAAGTTTGGGTAGCATGCGTTTCGTATAGTCCAGGTTCCAACCCATATAACTCTCAAGCATAAGATCAACATCATATCCTAATACTTCCCGAAGTGCTTCTACCCTCTTGAGATTTTCACGCATCCCATGCATGCCATCTTTTGGTCCATAACCAAACCGCGATTTAAAAGCAGTGTAGCCTTCCGCATAGGCCGTTTCAGCCTCCCGTTGCATGGCGTCGACGTCGTCCGCATACAATTTTGAATAATAGACAGGAATTTTCTCTTTGGTTCTCCCACCAAGAAGCTTGAAAACCGGTTTATTCACCAATTTGCCCATCAAATCCCAAATCGCAATATCAATCGCAGAGATCGCTGTCATGCCCACACCTTTGCGTCCCCAGGCGTGTGTCCGCCTATACATTTTTTCCCAAATGTACGCGTAATCGAAAGGGTCTTCTCCGATAACCAAAGGAGCATACCATTCATCAACTGCTTTCTTTACCACGCTCGGCGCAAGTGCTGCATTGCCAATACCAACTGTCCCATCGTCAGTTATAACTTCAACAGTAAGCCACTGATGAAAACGGAATGAAGCCATAGCGTCGCCTTTCATCCAGAGCGCATCTGAAGCATTCGTACAAAAGTTTCCTTGTGGCGGCACCGTCGGACCATTCCAATTCCAAACCCGCGTACGTAGTGATTTAATCTTCGTCACGATTTACACTCCTCTTTCTGTGGCTTTTGTACGATTTATCAATTGAAACACTGGCCGACCGAACAATGCTAATGCTGTCAAAATAAAGAAAAATAGTGAAATTGGCCGCGATAACATTAGCCACCATTTTTCATCAAGCATGACCATAGACTGCCCTAGTCGCTGTTCGAGCATACCCCCCAAAATTAAGCCAATTGCGAGTGGAACGACCGAAAAGCCATACATGCGCATGAAATAACCCAAAATGCCGGCAGCGATGGCAATCCAAACGTCAAACATGGACTGATCTAAGGCGTATGCACCGACAATTGAGAAAACAAAAACACAGGGCCATAAAACTGTAACAGGTATTAGAGTGACACGAGCAAAAGCTCGAGCGCCATATAGGCCCACCAACAAAAACAACAAATTCACAAACAACATTGACCAAAATATTGCGTACGCAAATTCGGCCTGATCGGTAAACATAGTGGGTCCGGGACGTAAACCATGCACTAACAAACCCGCTAAAATAACAGCAGCGGTTGGAGAGCCAGGTATTCCGAGCGCTAATGTTGGCACCATCGCTCCACCGGTTGCAGAGTTATTCGCAGCTTCGCTGCCTGCTATTCCTTCTGGCGAACCTTTTCCAAATTCCTCAGGCTTTTTCGACCAACGTTTTGCTTCGTTGTAACCTATCATGGAAGCCACTGTTGCTCCCTCCGCAGGTAATACTCCAATAAACGTACCAATTCCTGACGACCTAAGAATTGTTTTCCAAACTCGGCGATAGTCCTCCTTAGAAGGCAGCTTAATTGCATCCATCATGACGCGTTCACGTTTCTCGTTTAATCGAGATGCCTGGGCTATCAACTCTGAAATGCCAAACACTCCAATCATTACAGGTACAAACCCAATACCGTCATATAGATGAGGGCTTTCAAACGTAAATCGTTTAACTGATGTCAGTAAGTCCGTACCAACAGTCGCCAGCAAAATTCCAAAAGACCCAGATATTAAGTTCTTTATTGCGGATCCTCCCCCTACACTAATCAGCATAGAGAGGCCGAAAAGTGTTAAGGCGAAATACTCAGGAGGCGCAAAGTTATACGCCGCACGAGCCAATATTGGCGCACATGCCATCAAAACCAAAACACTGAATACACCTCCAACCGTAGATGAAACAACTGCGAGACCCAGTGCACGTCCCGCTTCACCTCTTTGGGCCATAGGGTATCCATCAAGACATGTCGTAGCAGAAGCTGAAGTCCCTGGGGTATTTATCAAAATCGCAGTGATCGCCCCGGCAAAAGTTGCAGAACAATATATCGCCGTCAGTAATGCAATCGCTGGTACGGGATCCATTGTGAGCGTAAATGGCAAAAGCAATGCCGCCCCAGTAGTCGCATTTAAGCCTGGCAATGCTCCAATAACTACTCCACCGAGAGTGGCGCAAAGCAACAAGAACACTAAAGTCGGGTCAGTAAGTGTGGTCAAACCAGCAAGAAATGGCGACATGAATTATCCATACCATAAATTCGTTAAAACGCCGCGGGGGAACCTGATGCTGAACACCAAGTCAAATAAGAAAAAAACAGACACAGGCACAGCGATACCTATGCAGCAAAGCCTTGCGAACTTCTTCTCGCCCCAAGCAATGGCCAAAACAGTGGCAAAGATGCCAAGCGACAAAAACAGATCGAGCGGGACAAGACAAACAAATAGTAAAATTGCGATAAATGTATAAACAGTTTGGCGGGTTACACTTTCTAATTTCTGTACGGGATCAAAAACCGACATCAGAATAGTGAGAAATATGATCAGGCCGCAGATAAGCTGTGGAAAATCAGATGGCTGTATGCCCCTTTTGAGAATTGGTGGCATTTTTTTAAACGTAGTAGAAATGTAGATTGCCGCAATTGTAATTATGATAATCACAATACTGACAAGTATATTTGAAAATTTTGTACTATTCGATGGGATCGTCATTGCACGCACCGCAAAGAAGGGCCACCCCCAAAGGTGGCCCCTGTTAAAAGTTATTGAATGAAACCAAGTTCTTTCAACGCTGCTTCCATGTCTGTGACCATTGTGGTGAGCTGGTTACCCCATTGCTCTGATCCAACGACAGAAGTAGAATCTAACCCAACCGATGTTAGGAAGCCTTGGTACACAGTATGATTCATGGCCTTCAGAAGACCTTGTTCAATTTTCTCTGCAACCGCATCCGGGGTATCTTTATGGACTACAAAACCACGTACAGTGGAGAAGCTGACATCAATACCCATTTCTTTTGCGGTAGAAACATCGGGTAGAGCCGACATTCTTTCATCCGCTAAAACGACAATTGGGCACACATCACCAGCTTCTATCTGACTGCCAGCCTCAGCGAGGTTAAGTACAGCAGCGTCAACTGCTCCCGCGACTAGCTGTGTAGCAAGTTCTCCTCCACCATCGAATGGTAGAATTTTTGGCATTTGCATCCCACCTTTCTTGGTAAACATAAACGCCGACACGTCATCGATATTTCCTAAATGTGTTGTGCCGTAAGTGATACCTTCAGCTTTTTGCTTGGCTACAAAATCATCTGCACTGCTATAAGCGCCACATCTTACCATCAAAATTTGAGGATCGTCCGTACCACGTGCAATCGGACGCACATCCGAAAGCTTCATCTTTGTTTCGCCTTTAGCCACTGTCGCTGCATGACCGATGGTAAATGTAAGTATTGTATGCCCATCTGCCGGTACAGTCAGATAATGATCCATGGCAACGGCACCACCGCCACCTTTTTTATTTACGACTACCATATCTGTGCCAAGCGTTCGGCGAGCGCGCAGCATCATCATTCGAGTGGTCACATCTGTACCACCGCCGTTGCCGGCATGGGTGACTACTTCAATCGTTTTACTTGGAAATTCTTGGGCAACAACAGTACCCGCTGTGATCACGGCTGCTGCCGCTAAGGTCAAGATTTTTTTCATTTTTTTCTCCCTGGAGTTGAACAAACGAATCTATTCAC
>WTJN01000064.1:0-15250 GCA_011526265.1 Candidatus Arcticimaribacter sp.
TTTAACCCGTGAAAAAGCTCATTCGTATTACCACGGTTCCTTTATCATTAGAAAAACTTCTCGAGGATCAAGGACAATTCTTTCGTCGGTATTACACCATAACGTATATTTCTTCGCAGAAAGAGCGCCTCAAAAAAGTAGCTGAACAACAAGGAGTAGAACATTTTCCCCTCGACCTCACACGAAAGATCACCCCTTTGAAAGACCTGAAAGCCTTGTATCGATTGTTCCGCTTTTTACAAGAACATCGCCCAGAAATTGTGCATACCCATACGCCAAAAGCAGGCATCGTAGGCATGTTGGCTGCTTTTTTAGCAAGGGTTCCTCTTCGCATTCATACTGTAGCAGGCCTCCCATTGATGGAAGCCAAAGGGATGAAAAAAATCATCCTACGCTTTGTAGAACGACTCACCTATCGTTGTGCAACCAATGTTTTTTCCAATTCCAAAGGCCTACAGGTCTATATCCTTGAACAGCGCCTTACGGATGCTCAAAAAATGACACTGATTGGACAAGGGAGTTCCAACGGAATAGACACTTCGCACTTTCAACCCCAGGACAAGCACAGCAAAACGATTCAATCTCTGCGAGCTACTTTGGGGATCAATAAAGAGGATTTTTTATTCTGTTTTGTTGGCCGACTGGTTAGCGATAAAGGGATCAATGAATTGGTGGTAGCATTCAGCCAAGTCCATAAGCATTATCCCAACACGAAACTTCTTCTAGTTGGGCCGGAAGAAGCCGATCTCGATCCTCTGAAGCTGTCCACACGCAATACGATTCAGACGCATCCAAACATCATTACAACAGGTTTTCAAAACGACATTCGCCCGTATCTCACCATGGCCGATGCCTTTGTTTTTCCAAGCTATCGAGAGGGCTTCCCCAACGTGGTTCTTCAAGCAGGAGCAATGGAAGTACCCTGCATAGTCTCGGATATCAATGGGTGTAATGAAATTATAACAAATGGGGAGACGGGGAGAATTGTCCCCCCAAAAGACGCCCAAGTGTTGCAAATGGCTATGGAGGAATTTGTGCAGCAGCCCGAGCTGATCAAACAATTCGCCAACACCAATCGCCAACAAATTTTGGCTAAATTTGAACGTAAAGTCTTTTGGCACAACCTTCTTCATCAATACCAGTCTCTTGAAAAAAAGTTATCATAGCATAAAACGGACAGCAGACTTCCTTGTAGCAGCACTCCTTTTGATCGTTCTGAGTCCGTTACAATTGGGTGTTTATGTTTTGATAACATTCCAAAACGGCGGATCAGCCTTCTTCCATCAGGTACGACCAGGAAAGCACGGCCAATTTTTCACCATATACAAATTCAAAACCATGCGCGACACGCGGGACACCGACGGACAACTTTTACCCGACCATCAGCGCATCACCACCATCGGCAGAATTGTTCGCAAACTCTCGTTAGACGAGTTGCCGCAACTCTGGAATGTGCTCAAAGGCGAAATGAGTTTTGTTGGTCCACGTCCTTTATTGCCAGAATACTTACCTTTATATTCACCAGAGCAATTTCAGCGGCACGCCGTTTCTCCTGGCATCACCGGGTGGGCGCAAGTCAACGGTCGCAACAAATTGAGTTGGAAAGAAAAATTTGATTTAGACCTTTACTATGTGCAACACCAAAGCTTTGCACTAGACCTAAAAATACTGGGGATGACCGTATTGAAATTAATTCGACCAACCGACATTAACGCCGGTCAAAACATAACCATGGAGCCTTTTAATGGAAACAACTGAATACATTCTTCTCGGCGCCGGAGGGCATGCCCGCGTAGTCGCGAGTATCATCGAGGCCAATGGGCATCAGCTCAAAGCGGTTTTTGACGAAAATTCATACATCTCCGATTTGGATGGAGTACCGAACAAGGGAGTGTATTCACCAACGCTCTATCCCGATTCTTTGGCTTTAGTCGCTATCGGAAATCCTCAAATAAGAGAAAAAATCGTCGCGGAAGTGCAACACGCTTTTGGTACATTGATTCCCCCTTCAGCGGTTGTTGACACTTTGGTTACGGTAGGCGAAGGAACACAAATCATACACGGGGCCATTGTGAACCGCGGCACAACCATAGGCAAACATTGCATCCTCAATACCGGTAGCAGTGTTGACCACGATTGTTCTCTAGCCGATTTTGTTCACATTGCGCCCAAGGCAACTTTGTGTGGGAATGTAACGGTAGGCCCACGCACCATGATCGGTGCCGGTGCCACGATTCTTCCCAACATAACCATTGGTGCTGATGTAAAAATTGGCGCAGGGGCCGTTATCACCCGTTCGATTCCAGACAACTGTGTGGTGGTCGGTGTACCGGGAAAAATAATTCATCATGAGTAAGGAAAAAATTTGGTTGTCTTCTCCCCACATGGGAGAAGAAGAATTGAACAACGTCAAAGAAGCCTTTGCCACCAATTGGATTTCTCCAGCAGGACCTTTTCTTCAGCAATTTGAAGCAGCAATCAAAACGCGCTGTCGGGTAACTGACGCTGCGGCCATCCAATCCGGTACCGCAGGCATCCATCTCGCTCTTCGTCTGTTGGGCATTCAACCCGGGGAAGTGGTTCTCTGTCAGTCATTCACTTTTATTGCTTCATGCAACCCTATTCTCTACGAACGTGCCGAGCCTGTGTTTATCGATTCTGAAAAAGAAACATGGAACATGTGTCCCATCGCTTTAGAAGAAGCGATTGTCCACTACACCAAACAGGGCAAAAAACCCAAAGCCATCATCGTTGTTCATCTCTACGGGATGCCGGCCAATATGCACGCCATTCAGGCCGTTGCAGAAAAACACCAGCTACCGATCATCGAAGACGCTGCCGAGGCATTGGGAGCCACCTATCACGGCAAAGCATGTGGCTCCATGGGTGATTTTGGAATTTTAAGTTTTAACGGCAATAAAATTTTGACCACCTCTGGGGGTGGGGCATTGTTGTCCAACAACGCAAAAGCCATTGCCAAGGCTCGTTTTCTGGCCACCCAAGCCAAAGACGACGCCCCACACTATCAACACAGTGAAATGGGATTCAACTATCGCTTGTCCAATGTATGCGCGGCTATTGGTGTGGGTCAGCTAGCTGTACTCGACCAGCGCGTTGCTGCCAGACGCACCAATCATGCGTTTTACGAAGAACTGCTCAAAGACCAAGCGGGGGTTTCTTTTCTCAAAGAACCCGATCAGAGTTTCAGTAATCGTTGGTTGACCTGTATTTTGATTGACCCTGAACAAACAGGAGGAATTTCGCGTGAAACAGTTCGTTTGGCCCTTGAAAAAGAAAATATCGAGACCCGGCCATTGTGGAAACCCATGCACCTGCAACCTCTTTTTAAAGAAGCAGCCTTTTTTGGCACTGGTGTTTGTGACCAGCTTTTTGACCAAGGTCTGTGTCTTCCTTCGGGCAGTAACCTTACTTCTGCACAAAAAGACCGCATCGCAAATCAACTGAAAAGTGTATTTTCGCATTGATGTTCGAGCGGATATTCAAATACCATTACTCCAAAAAATATGCCTACGCGATAGACGTAATTGCTTTGGTGTTGGCCATGGAACTCCTTCTTTTTTTGAATGGCGCTGGACTAATTGTCCGTTCCCCAATGGACAAAGTCATTTTTGTGGCATTGGCTTTGGGATGCATAACCCTTTTTAGGGGATACCGCATGTTATTGCGCTTCACCACTTTTATTGATATCGGAAAAATCACCTCGGGACTTTTATTGGCGTTGACCATCTATGCTATTTTTATTCAGGCAGACACTAGGGCGCATTACAACTATTTGTTGCTGCTCTTTTATTTTAGCCTTTCTTTTTTATCGCTCTATCGTTTGGTGGTCAAGCTCCTCTATGCCCGTGTTATCAAAGAAGATAAACTCATCAATACATTGCTTTTTGGGGCGGGGGACAATGGACTTCAAACCAAACGGGCTTTAGACGATAGCAATACGGTCAATGTACTCGGTTTTATTGACGATGATCCTGCCAAAATAGGAAGAAGTATTGAAGGTATAGCCGTGGTGCAGTTGAACGAAAAACTTGAACGATTGATTGCCCATAAGAAAGTCCAACAGGTCATCATCACTGCGCAGGACGTGAGTCAAAAGAAAAAAAATGAGCTCTTTACTTTTTTTAAAAATAAAGGGGTAAAAATTTTCACCGTTCCTCCGCTCAATGACTTGGCCAGTAACCAAGGGATTGTTAGTAAACTCAAACCGGTAAAAATTGAAGATCTATTGCGACGTGATGAAATCAATATTGATCTTGAGCGGAACAAATCGCAGTACACCCAGAAAACCATTTTGGTTACTGGAGCGGCTGGGTCGATTGGGAGTGAGATTGTACGTCAATTATTGTCATTTAACCCTGAGACAATGGTGTTGTTTGATCAAGCAGAAACACCTTTATTTAATCTTAAAAATGAACTGGCCAACACCAGTTCGACCACACAGTTGCATTATTATCTTCAAGACATTACAGACACAGCGGCTTTAAATCAGTGTTTTGCTCAATTCAGTTTTGATGTTGTTTTTCATGCAGCGGCCTATAAGCATGTGTTCATGACCGAGGCGATCCCCAAGGCCGCTATCATCAATAATATCATGGGGACAAAAGCAGTGGTCGATGCAAGTATAGAAAACAATGTCGGTCACTTGGTCATGGTTTCTACCGACAAAGCGGTCAACCCTTCCAACGTCATGGGTGCCTCAAAACGAATTGCCGAGATGTACGTGGCCAAAGTCGCACAAGCAAGTTCCACACAACTCATTACCACACGATTTGGGAATGTTTTAGGATCCAACGGATCGGTAGTCCCCATCTTTAAACAGCAAATCGAAAAAGGGGGCCCTGTGACGGTTACCCATCCCGAAATTACCCGGTACTTTATGACCATTACCGAAGCTTGCCAATTGGTTTTGGAAGCAGGAGCCACCGGAACGGGTGGTGAAATCTATGTGTTTGACATGGGCCAACCCGTGCGTATTGCCGATCTCGCTACCAACATGATCCGTCTCTCGGGCTTGGTCGAGGGACAGGACATTTCGATCCAGTACACGGGCCTTCGTCCAGGGGAGAAGCTATATGAAGAATTGTTGACGGATAAAGAGAACCTGAAGTCTTCGCATAACCCTTTGATCTTCATTGCTGAGAAAGAAGTCTTTGATCAAGACAAACTGATGGCGATAGAGCAATTGATTGTCGCTGCCCAAAAAGGGGAGGAAGCCACACAGTTGGTCGCAAAAATGAAAGCCATTGTACCGGAGTTCAAATCCATGAACTCTCCTTACGAACAACTGGATCAAGACTAATTACCAACGCCTCGGGGGATGATTCTGATATCCCGGATACACACAATAAAAGGATAGCGTTGTTGTCCGCTTTGATTCATTGCGGAGGGAAATTTTGTAAACGTCAATTGAAAATCACGAATCAACGGAAGCGGGATAATCACCTGCCGAAAATCGTTCAAATCATTTCCATTCTCTTCCCAAAGATCAGCCGATTCAATTTCGATATTCCCATCATCAGGTTGAGAAATCAATGGCGCATAGCTCAGCGCAATTTTTGTAAACGCATCGTTTGAAGGCGGTTGAACCAAAAAATCAATTTTGTATTCAAAAACAAGATTTTTGGGTTGTGAACCAAAATTCCTGAATGACTTCATTAGTCGTAACTCCTGATCTTCAACACCGGTGTAGGATTGGTAGAAACCAATGATAGAATTCTCGCACCGGGCATAGGTAATGTCACCGTTGCTTTGCGGGCCAAACCATCCTCTATCGGGGTTTTCCCATCCAATATCTTGTGTGCCCGTAACGGTTTCTAGATCGTCCTGCATCACCTCCAAATCATCGAGATATTCATAAGCAACATAGTCTCTTTGGAAATTGATATCAACTTGATCGGCGTTGGCTACAGCATGGGTGACGTCGTAGCGACCAAAACCATCGTTGTAATTGACCAAAAGTCCAATTTCAGTATTTGCATTCAAATCGTCAAGCGTCCCTTCAACAAAGGTTGTTCCACTCACATGGGTACTCGATGCCATGGTTGTACTGACGGTTCCTCCTTCAAAAGCCCATTTATAGACGTCAAAATTCTGTGCTGTGGTAACAAATGAAACCCGAAATGTGCTGGTTGACAAGGTGCTGGAAGAGGTTGTATATTTTCTTTGGGAAGACAAAAATGTTGCTTCAAGATCACCCTTTTGCCCATTGCCATCACCCGTGGGCAATAGAAAAGCATTTTCATTGTCAGTATTGGAATCCTCGGGAATAAATTCTGCCGTGCATCCGACCAAACCGAAAAAGGCAAAGAAAATCAGCAAACGGACATTCATAAACATAGAAATAGTACATCAAAGATACTCAAAAACATGAATGAATTTGGAAAGTAACGGCCACACTTTTCGTAAAACACAGTAATCTCTAGGTCCATCTTTGGTGGAATTGATAAAAAAAAGTAAATTTGCCCTCCAAAATAAGTAATAACATGTATGCAATCGTAGAGATAGCAGGGCAGCAATTTAAAGTTGCGAAAGACCAAAAGGTGTACGTGCACCGTTTGTCTCAAGAGGAGGGAAGCAAAGTTGCTTTCGATCAAGTACTTCTTGTAGATGACGGTAGTTCGGTCACTGTTGGCGCCCCGGCTATAACTGGCGCTTCGGTAGAAGCAAAAGTTGTTAAGCACCTGAAAGGTGACAAAGTCATCGTTTTCAAAAAGAAAAGACGTAAAGGTTATCGCGTCAAAAATGGTCATCGTCAAGCCTTGACAGAACTTCTTATCGAAGGAATTTCTGCCAAAGGTGGGGCCAAGAAAGCAGCGCCAGCCAAAAAGGACGCACCAAAGACGGCTGAAAAAGCAGCCCCTGCCAAAGCAGCCTCTCCAAAAAAGGAAGAAGTGTCTCAGGACTTGAACGCAATGACAGTTGCTCAGCTCAAAGACTTGGCCAAAGCCAAAGGGATTACAGGAATTTCTTCCATGAAGAAAGCTGACTTAATCGCTGCTTTACAAGCCTAATACTAACATTTAAAACACACCACCATGGCACATAAAAAAGGAGTAGGTAGTTCGAAGAACGGTCGTGAATCAGAATCGAAACGCTTGGGCGTTAAAATCTTCGGCGGACAAGCAGCCCGTGCGGGGAACATCATTGTTCGTCAGCGCGGTACTGCCCACAACCCTGGAGAAAATGTATACCTAGGAAAAGATCACACTTTACACGCAAAAGTTGATGGGGTAGTAAAATTCGAAAAGAAAAAGAACAACAAGTCTTTTGTGTCTATTGTTCCTTTCGAAGCATAAACAACCATTTTCCTATAGTGAATACGAACCCGCTCGCAGAGCGGGTTTTTTTATGTCCTTATTTTTCCAATGCCCCATACAAAAAACGACTCAAAGCAACGTTATAGTCATTGCCGTTAGGAAGTTTTTGCGTCATAAAAAAGGCAATGATGTTTTCGGTAGGATCGACGATAAAATGTGTACGAAAGTATCCGCCCCAATAAAATTGACCACTTGCTGCTGGGCTAGGGTCTTTCTCACTGTTGTACAACACACCAAAGCCCAAACCAAAGCCACGGGATTCTCCCAAGAAACTACCCACCGCATTTTTTCGCATTAATGCCACTGTCTCGGGTTTTAAGATTTGATGTCCATTGGCTTTTCCTTCATTCAAAAAAACCTGACAAAATTTGGTATAATCTTTTACAGTAGAGAATAATCCGTGCGTTCCGCCATAAACGGTATTGCCTTGGGTAGGCACTTGTAATTCACTTAATCCAAAGTTTCCTTCTTCGTCATAAGTGTGCAGTTGCATCACACGTTGCGCTTGGCTTTCAGTTAAATTATAACCGGTATCTACCATCCCAATGGGGTCGAAAAGATGTTCTTGTAAATAGGAGGGAATGGATTGTTTCGACACCCTTTGAAGAATCAAGGCCAGTAAATCGGGGCTAGCGCTATAAACCCATTGTTGCCCGGGTTGCCCTATTAAAGGGGCTTTCAACAAAGTCAGTACCCTGCTCTCTAAGTTCTCATGCCCTTTGTAGTCGAGAGTTTCGTTGTATAAAGCGGCAAAGAGTTCTTGGTCGAGTTGACTATTGCCCAGCCCATGCGAAAAACCTGCCGTATGGGTCAATAACTGTTCTAAAGTAATGTCACCCTCCCGAGCGGTGGTGGGACCATTCATCCCCAGTTCAGGATCGGTGGTTACGCGCAGTTGTGCCACCTCTGGGATATATTTTTCTACCTTATCACTTAGGCTTAACTTCCCCTGTTCTACCAATTGCATGATGGCGGCACTGATGATGGGTTTGGTCATTGACTGGATATAGTAAATACTATTTTTCTCCAGAGCTGCCTGCGTTTGCATATTTTTATTTCCTAGTGCACTGTGCCATACTGTTTCCTCGTTTTGCACAAGATACACTTCTGCTCCAGCAATATTGTTTGCTTCTATTTCTTGGAGTACAAAAGCATCAAATGCTTTTAGCTTTCCAGCGTTGAGTGTCCTTTCTTGGGGAAAAAGTGTTCCGACAGTAAATAAAGAAAATAGGAGTAAACGAGAGATAACGTATTTCATAGGAGTCAAATATAAAAGAATAAAAAAAGCCGAGCAATGGCTCGGCTTTTCTACTTAAAGCTATTGTGATTTAATAGCGGTAGTACTCGGGTTTGAATGGCCCTTCAACAGTGACGCCGATATAGTCGGCTTGGTCTTTTGAGAGTTCTTCTAACTCTACGCCAAGGTGTTTCAAGTGAAGCGCAGCAACTTTTTCATCCAAATGTTTAGGAAGCATGTATACTTTATTCTCATATTTTTCTGGGGTATTCCAGAGTTCAATTTGTGCGAGGGTTTGGTTGGTAAAAGAATTACTCATAACAAAACTCGGATGCCCAGTGGCACACCCTAAATTGACCAAACGGCCTTCGGCCAGAACGAGGAGTTCTTTTTCGTCTTCCAACGTGTATTTGTCCACTTGGGGTTTGATCTCTACTTTGGTATTTCCGTAGGTCTCATTCAGCCAAGCCATATCAATTTCATTGTCAAAGTGCCCAATGTTACAAACAATGGCTTTGTCCTTCATTTGTAAAAAGTGTTCTCCGGTAAGGATGTTTTTATTTCCTGTCGCGGTAATGACAATATCCATGTCTTGGATCACACTATTGATGCGTTTTACTTCGTACCCATCCATGGCTGCTTGAAGCGCACAAATGGGGTCGATTTCTGTTACCGTAACAATGGCTCCGGCGCCACGGAAAGAAGCCGCTGTCCCTTTTCCTACATCCCCATAGCCAGCAACAAGTACTCGTTTTCCTGCGAGCATCACGTCAGTGGCACGGCGAATGGCATCTACAGCACTTTCTTTACATCCGTATTTATTGTCAAATTTAGACTTGGTCACGGAGTCGTTTACATTGATTGCGGGCAGAGGAAGGGTTCCGTTATTCATGCGCTCATAGAGGCGATGCACGCCCGTGGTGGTTTCTTCCGATAGTCCGTTGATGTTATCGACAAGTTCGGGATAGCGATCGAGCACCATATTGGTCAAATCACCCCCATCGTCTAAAATCATATTCAGCGGCTGACGGTCTTCACCAAAGAAAAGGGTTTGTTCTATACACCAATCAAATTCTTCTTCATTCATTCCTTTCCAGGCATATACTGGTATTCCCGCTGCTGCAATTGCGGCCGCAGCATGGTCTTGTGTCGAGAAGATGTTACAAGAACTCCAGGTGACTTCAGCACCCAAAGCAACCAAGGTTTCTATCAGTACGGCTGTTTGAATGGTCATGTGCAAGCAACCGGCTATACGCGCACCTGCAAGGGGTTGTTCTTCGGCATATTCTTCGCGCAACGCCATCAATCCAGGCATTTCGGCTTCGGCCAATTCGATTTCTCTACGGCCCCACTCAGCCAAGCTGATGTCTTTTACTTTATAAGGCAAAGGAAGGGTTTTCTCTTTCATGTTTAGATGTTTAACTTTACCCCACAAAAATACGACCTTTCCAAACAATATCACATGCCATTGCTCCACGAAATTCCCTTTGACTTTCCCTCTCCCACCGCGGTTTGGCATATCGTGGAAGAAAGCCAATCGTTGGAAAAGGAGATTTCCCTAAATGTGCAACAACAAGCCCTCTTCAATGGTCGGCAAACCGAGACTGCGCGGCAGGGTTTTTTGGCCGCCCGCGCGGCATTATTTTCTTTAGGGAGTTTTTCGGCACAACTGCAACATTGCGAACAGGGTGCTCCGGTGCTCCCTAAAATGCATTGTTCTATGTCGCATTGTTCCAATTTTGCACTGGCCGCAATTGCCAACCAACCCATTGGTGTTGATATAGAGGCCTACCGCCCCAAAATCAAGCGTATTGCGCCAAAGTTTGTGCATCAACACGAAGAAACTTTTTTGTCGCCGCATCCCTCTATAGAAATGTTGACGCGATTGTGGACGGCCAAAGAAGCCGTGTACAAGGCTTTACGACAGCAAGGCCTTTCGTTCAAAGACCAGATTCAGGTCATGCCTTTCAGCAGTGACGATCTTACTGGGGAAGCAAAAGTTCATGTTTCTGGCAAAGAAAAAACCATTGCACTCAGGTTCAACCGATATAACCATCATGAAATCACTCATGCACTAATCGTTTAATAAACATGCAAGTTTCTATCGAAATCACTTTGGCTCCATTGCACGATGACTACGAAGCATCGATAAAATCCTTTATTCGGTTGCTTCGTGCTTCAGAATTTCAGGTCATCGAAAATGCGTTAAGCACCCAAATTTTTGGTGAATTTTCATCCCTCATGCCCTTTTTAGAATCGGCAATATCGGAATGTTTTTCGTCCCTCGAGGCGGGGATGATTCACTTAAAGATTGTCAAATCCAACCGTTCCAACTATGTCCCCTTTGATTGATTTCTTCTTTGGACAATATCACAATGTTGCTCCGGTCGACATTGCCCTAGAACTGATTGCTGTTTTCTTTGGATTGGCCAGTGTGTGGTATGCAAAACAAAATAACATTGCCGTGTATCCCACTGGGATGCTATCGACGGCCATTTTTGTGTACCTTCTTTGGAAATGGACCTTGTTGGGTGATATGCTCATTCAGGCCTATTTTTTTGTGATGAGTGTATACGGATGGTTTATTTGGACCCGCCAACGCGGCGGGCAAGTGTTGCATCCAATCCAATACACAACACCAAAAGAAAAAGGATGGGCGATGCTTTTATTCGTTGCCAGTTTGGGATTTGTTTATTTGGTTTATACTTTTTTTGACCGCTGGGAAGATCCGTTTGCCAAAATAGACACCCTCACTACGGCTATATTTTTTGTGGGAATGTGGTTGATGGCCAAGCGCAAAATTGAACATTGGATTTTTTGGATTGTTGGTGATGTGATCTCCATTCAGCTTTATTTTCTAAAAGGCTTTACGGTGACCAGTATGCAATATCTTATCTTTACATTCATTGCCATTTCTGGCTATCGTTTATGGAAAAAAGAACGCTCACTCGCTGTCAAAAAATAGTGCTCTACGGCCCCGAAAGTACAGGGAAAACCACCTTGGCAAGAGCGTTGGCCAATCATTACGACACCTTGTGGGTGCCCGAATTTGCACGGGATTATTTGCAGAAAAAATGGGAAGATCAACGCGCCAAATGCGACCTCAATGACTTACTCATCATTGCAAGAGAACAAGCGAAGGCGGAAACAGAAGCGGTAAAAAATGCGCACCGATTTTTGTTTTGCGACACCAATGTATTGGTGACCAAAGTTTGGTCTGAAACTCATTTTGATGGCTATTGTGCCCCAGCACTTCTCCGCATGGCCGAGCAAGTGCAGGATGTCCATTATTTTTTAACCAATATCGATGTCCCTTGGGAGGCCGACGATTTACGCGACCGACCTGACCAACGAGACGAGATGTTTCACTATTTTCAAAAGCAGTTGGTCGATCAAGGGCTTCCGCACACGCTTCTCTTGGGAGACCATAGCACTAGATTGCAGCAAGCTATAGACACCTTGGAAGACCTATTTCCATTACCTTTGCGCGAAGAATAACCATGGATCAAAACAAGCTCAATCGGCAACGCCAACAACTCCTCAAAGGCCCCAAACATTTGCACGTGCTGGGTCCTGCAACGCTTGGAAATGGAATTCTTCAATGGACAGCAACAGAGATACATCAAGAAGGCGACTCCTCTCATGATTATTTTTCCAGCCGCCAGTGGGCAAAGTTTATCCCCGCCTCGGGTATGGCCACGCGTTTGTTTTCCGCGCTCTTGCATTTTCTTGATGCTGCAGAAAAGCCTGGGTTTGATTTTCAGACCTATCTAGACCATCCCAATCACAAAGCATTTCATCATTTCTATACCCATTGGACGCTTTTTCCTTTTTGTCCGTCAAGTATTGAACAACAAAAAAGCGCCTCTACCGATGACTTTGTCAACCAACTCAAAGCGTTGATGTTTACTCCCCATACGGGAATGATGAATCAACCCAAAGCCTTGTTACCGTTGTTCAAAGACAAAAATCAACAATTGATTTCTCTTTTCGAATTGCACATCATGGAGGCCTTAGCGCTTTTTGAATCGCAGCAAACCGTAGCACTGCATTTTACCGTCGATCAAGACCATCTCAAACAATTTCAAGTAAAGGAAAAAGCGCTGCGTGATCATTTGACCCAGAACGTTCAAAAGCGACTCAAAATAGCGTATTCTTTTCAGGACCCAGCAACTGATACTATTGCTTTAACTCCTGAAGGCGAGGTGTTCTACGACCGTCAGAACACACTATTGCGACGCAAAGCTGGTCACGGTGCATTGTTAGAAAATTTACACAGTATTGAAGAAGATATTTTTATCGTTCAAAATATCGACAACCTGCCTATTGCGGCGGCAGACCAATCAACGGAAACCCACCGATTGATGCGGTTGTTTGCTTTCCTACACCAAAAAATCACTCACATCCTTTCCCAGTTAAAGGCTGATGCTGTGGATTATTCCACGGAGGAGATCGCTTCATTTCTTGAGAAATATTTTTTCAAAGCTCCAAATAAGCATCTTTCCTCAACAGCAATGAGAGACGAATGGATCCACTTTCTCGATCGACCTTTGCGGGTTTGCGGCATGATCAAGAACCAAGGCAAGCCGGGAGGAGGTCCTTTTTGGGTGCGTACAGCTCAGGGGCAAACGCTTCAAATCGTTGAGCAATCCCAGCTGCAAAAGAATGATAAAGCCCATGCAGAGGCCTTGGCCAAAGCCACGCACTTCAATCCCGTACATATGGTGTGTGCCCGAAAAGACTACGCCGGAAATCCATGGAACTATCACGCTTTTAGTGATCCAGAAATGTTTATGGTCGTAGATAAATTGCACGAAGGGCAACCCCTCAAGGCGCTCGAATTGCCGGGTTTATGGAATGGGGGAATGGCGCACTGGAATACGGTTTTTGTAGAAATTTCTCAATCGGCATTCAACAGTATAAAAAGTATCAACGACTGTTTGCCCAGCCAAGATTAAGTCGTAATTTTGTCCGCGTTAAAGGGGTGCTCTAAAAAGAAGAGCTGAGATCATACCCAATGAACCTGGGCAGGTAATGCTGCCAAGGGACCAGAAGGAATTATTAATCCAAGGATAATTTCCCCTTTGTTATTCTAACAAAAAATTGAAGCATGAAAAAGTGTTTGATGATGGGGATATTGTGGATGACCGCAGCCCAAGTGTTTGCCCAGAACGAAAAGACCATTGATAGTCTTTTGATGGATCAAATCTCACTTGAAGAAGTGAGTGTAGCGGCATTGAGGGCCCAGAAAGACCAACCAGTGAGTTTTTCTGAATTGACCAAAGCCCAGATAAAAAGCCGCAATCTAGGACAGGATTTACCTGTATTAATGAACTTTCTGCCCTCTGTGGTCACCACCTCCGATGCAGGTGCAGGAATTGGGTACACAGGCATTCGGGTGCGGGGAAGCGATGCCACCAGGGTCAATGTAACCATCAACGGGATTCCCTATAACGATGCCGAATCGCAAGGAACATTTTGGGTCAACTTGCCCGATTTTGCCTCTTCTGTCGAAAGCATTCAGTTGCAAAGAGGAGTAGGCACCTCGACCAATGGGGTTGGCGCTTTTGGGGCCAGCATCAACATTGCGACCGATCGTTTGTCCGATCAAGGGTTTGCGCAATTCTCAACAGCAATGGGAAGTTTTGGCACACGCCGCAACACTTTAAAATTTTCAACCGGTCTTTTGAACGACCGTATAGCCTTCTCAGGCCGATTGGCAAAAATCACTTCTGACGGGTATGTTGACCGAGCTTCTTCCAACCTCAAGTCATATTTCTTGCAAGCCGCCTATCGTGATGACAACACCCTTATTAAAGCGCTCGCCTTTGGCGGACATGAAATCACCTATCAATCGTGGTTTGGGGTCGATCCTGTGACCTTGACAAGTGACCGCACCTATAATTTTGCTGGAGAAATGTACAGTGATCAAGGGACCTTGGAGGGCTATTTTGACAACCAAGTCGATAATTACCAGCAAGATCATTTTCAATTCCACTGGAATCAACGCTACTCCCCCCAACTCACCTCCTCTGTAGGGTTGAATTACACCCATGGTCGTGGATACTACGAAGAATTTAACGATGCATGGTATGACCAAAACATTGGCTTTAGTGGCATGAGTGCATTGAGTAATTTGGGGCTAGCCCCCGTAGGGGTGACAACCAACACGGACAACATTACCCGTAAATGGTTGGACAATGATTTCTATGTCATGACTGCCGATTTGCAATACAATACTGCACAGACACAAGCAGTCATTGGCGCTCTTGTCAGTCGTTACGACGGCGACCATTTTGGGCGGCTGATTTGGGCACGCTTTGCCAGTACCGCTGCACCAGATCACGAGTTTTACCGCAACAAAGGCGAGAAAAGCGAACAATCCGTTTTTGGAAAAATCACCCATAAGCTCACGCCTTCACTCACCGGTTTTCTTGATTTGCAGTACCGTCGTGTGCAATACACGGCCAACGGCTCACTCAATGGTTTAGGACAGATTGCCATAGACGACACCTTTGGGTTCTTCAACCCCAAAGCGGGATTCACCTATCAACAAAATGAAACCACACAATGGTATTTTTCCTATGCCAAAGCCAGTCGAGAACCCAACCGAACGGACTACGAAAATGGCAGTCCCCGCCCGGAAGTTCTCAATGATTTTGAAGCGGGTATTCGG
>WTJN01000064.1:15350-24773 GCA_011526265.1 Candidatus Arcticimaribacter sp.
AACACTTCCATTGCATTTTCACCCAACGCAATTGCAGGCAGTCGATGGGTATATCAACCCAATAATCAATGGAGTTTTGGTTTGCTTTCAAAATATGTTGGGGAGCAATTCATGGGAAATATAGATGCTGATTTATCTGTTTTGCCGGACTATCACACCCACGATTTAAACATATCGATGAACATCTCTAGCGTTTCATGGGCAAAGGAAATTCGTGTTGATTTACTCATCAATAATTTGTTCGACGAACAATATATTTCCAACGGATATTTCTATACTTACGATGACTCTTGGTCGACCCCCAATCAAGTGACCACCATCGAAGGGGTTGGATATTACCCGCAAGCGGGGAGAAATTTCCTTTTGGGCGCCACGATTGCTTTTTAGCGGTTAGTTAGAAATGATTAAGCGCGTGCCTTGATTTTCGAGACGGTAGTTGACTAAAGAATAGATGGTTGTCTGTCCTTCAGCAGGGTTGATGAGTTGGCCTGTAGCCAGTGAATATTGGTAATCTTCACAAGCGCATGTGGTCAACACCCCATTGATTTGCGTTTGCGAGCAGTTGCTAGGCGCATGATGCGGGCAACTGGCTTCCCAAGCAAAGTAGGTGGTTCCGTTGAGGTTGAATAGGATGATTCCTTTATGTCCGTATTGCGGCAATAAAAGGGCACCCCCCGCATAGCGAAGATTGTCGTATTGCGGCAAACTTAAATCGACAGGAACGGTAAATTGAATTTCGGGGAGATAGGGGTTGCGTTCCAAGTCGGTTTTACCACACCCTTGCAAGGTGACTACCAAAATGAAAAGAAAAGCGCGCCATGCCCACAAAAAAAAGGTTGTTTTCATTTTTGTATATTTGTTCAAACCCTTCATGACTGGAGGGTTTGTTTTATTTAAACGTTACGATTATGAGTAAAGTATCTTATTATACCGAAGAAGGATTAAAAAAACTTCGGGACGAACTAAATCAACTAAAAGACGTTGAACGCCCCAAAGCCTCACAAGCCATTGCAGAAGCCCGCGACAAGGGAGATTTGAGTGAAAATGCAGAATACGACGCCGCCAAAGAAGCGCAAGGGCTTTTAGAAATGCGGATCAGTAAATTGGAAGAAACCCTATCGAATGCCCGTTTGATTAATGAATCGGAATTGGACACCTCCAAAGTCTTAGTATTATCCACAGTGGAAGTGAAAAATAAAGCCAATGGGATGCAAATGACCTATACCTTGGTTGCACAAAGCGAAGCCGACTTGGCCGCTGGAAAAATTTCGGTAGATTCGCCCATCGGCAAAGGCCTTCTGGGGAAAGAAGTGGGTGACACCGCAACCATTCAAGTGCCCAATGGCACCATTGCTTTTGAAATCATTTCCATATCTAGAAGTTAGTGGGGACCATTTTTTCTAAAATCGTTTCGGGTAAAATTCCCTGCTATAAAGTAGCCGAAGACAACGATCATTTGGCCTTCCTAGACATTCAACCCAATGCAGAGGGACACACCTTGTGCATTCCCAAAAAGGAGACGGATAAATTATTTGACCTCTCTGCTGACGAATACCACGCCCTGATGGCATTCTCACGTCGAGTGGCTTTGGCGATTGAAAAAGCGATTCCTTGTCTTCGCGTAGGGATGAGCGTTATTGGGCTGGAGGTTCCTCATGCGCATGTTCATCTTATCCCTCTACAACAAATGGCCGACGCAACTTTTGCAAAAAAAATTACACCTACGCCCGAGAGGATGAAAGCCATTGCCACACAAATCAGCGAGCAATGGGATCCATTGGCCTAATGCTTGGGTAAACGTATGTGAAAATGTGTTCCTTTTGCGGGGTGGCTATGTTTGACGCCAATCGTCCCTTTGTGATAATCTTCTACGATGCGCTTGGCAAGCGATAAACCCAGCCCCCAACCCCTTGCTTTGGTGGTAAACCCAGGAGAAAATATGTGGCGCAAGTTTTTAGCACTAATACCAGCCCCTTGGTCGATTATGGAGAGTTCCACGCTCTGTTTTTCTTCTTGAAGAACAACCCGTAATTGTCCTTTACCTTTCATGGCATCCAATCCGTTTTTGATCAAATTTTCTAAGGTCCAACTCATCAACGCCTTGTTGTGAGACACTATGACAGCGGTTGAAGGGATTTCCACCTCCCATTGAACCTGTTTACCACTCCTTTTTTCAAGATACTTCACTGTTTCTTCCACCAACGGATTGAGGTCGGAAAGGACAAGCTCTGGAGAGGATCCAATTTTTGAAAAACGATCGGTAATGACACTCAGCCGTGCAATGTCTTTTTGCATTTCGGCGAGGGATTCAGAAGGAACGTCTTGTTCTTTCAACAAGGCCAACCATCCCATTAGCGAGCTGAGCGGTGTTCCTATTTGATGAGCAGTCTCTTTGGCCATTCCTGCCCACAAACGGTTTTGTTCGGCCGCTTTATTGGTTTGAAAAAAGAAATAGATCAATCCTCCAAACAACAAAAGGATCAACAACAAAGCCAATGGATAATATTGAAGCTTTCTCAGTAAGGTAGAATCACTGTAATAAATTTGCTGATTGACAATGTCTTTGTAGACGATGGGCAGTGGGTCGTTCTCTTTTTTAAATTGATCGAGTAGCGCATAAAGGGCAAGAGAGTCGGGATCTTCTTGGGCCTGCCATTCGATGTTCTTAAAATCGATGATCTTCCCTTTATCATTGACTTGAATCATGGGGTTTCCTCCGGTTTTCTGCAGCACATCAAAAGCCAACGTGCCAAAATCGAGACTCAAGTCGTTGCTCTTGATCACTTCCTGTTGAGCGCCTGCCCACAACTCCATTTTGGTGCGTTCTTCTTCTTTCATCAATTGAAATAAGCGGTTGGTGTTTAGAATTATTAAACACACAATACCAAAGGCACCGAAAAGCCCCCATGATTTCCCCAATGATCGAAAAGTTGATCGCACCATGACAATGTTAACGGTCTAAGGTACCGATTATTATTTATTCACAAGGACTTTGACCGGTCAACAAACTGTAGTCTACATGCCATAAAACCCATGTGAAATATGTATTTTTGGAACGCATTAATAAAAGTACACCATGGAGGTATCAGGTAAAATAAAATGGATCGATGAAACCAAAACCTACGGCAACAATGGTTTTCGTAAACGAGAGGTTGTGGTCACAACCGAAGAGCAATACCCACAACATATCCTTGTAGAATTTATTCAGGATAAATGTGATTTACTCAACAACTTTCAGTTGGGTCAACAGGTCAAAATAGGCATCAACCTTCGTGGCCGCGAGTGGGTCAATCCCCAAGGAGAAACAAAATACTTTAACTCAGTACAAGGCTGGCGAATCGATGCAACAGGAGCACCTGCGTCGGGAGAGATGCCTCCCATGCCACCCGCTTCTGCCTTCGAATCGGCCCCAGATCAGGACAACGAAGTCGAAGACGATCTCCCTTTCTAAGAGGTTATTCCAGTAATTTTCGCAGAACGTGTCATTGCTTTCTGCTGTGAAAATTTTCCTCAAGGGTAGGGAAAAAATATTCTTTGAGGCTAAAGAGTTAATTCGTAATAGTTTCTATTGTCAAAGAGAAATTATTGTACTACATTTGCAGCCCGTAAATACGGAAAGACAAACGATATAAACAATTTATTGTGGATACATTAAGTTATAAAACCATTTCAGCCAATGCCAATACTGTTGACAAACAGTGGGTTGTGGTTGATGTTGCTGGGATGCCCCTCGGGCGAATGGCGTCTGAAGTCGCCAAATTGATTCGTGGGAAACACAAACCAAATTTCACCCCTCATGTTGACTGTGGCGACAACGTCATTGTTGTCAATGCAGAGAAAATTCAACTCAGTGGTGATAAGTGGAAATCAAAAGTATATTTGCGACACACTGGATATCCTGGTGGTCAGCGTGCCCTTACGGCAGAGCAATTATACGCTAAAAGCCCATCTCGACTTGTAGAAAATGCAGTTCGCGGGATGTTGCCAAAGAATAAATTGGGCGCCGCCCTTTTTAGAAACCTCAAAGTATTTAATGGCGCAGAGCACACCCATAGTGGTCAAAACCCTACGTCAATCCAACTAAATAAATTCAACTAATGGACGTGATTCACACCATCGGTCGTCGTAAAACTTCTGTTGCGCGCATCTTCGTGTCAGAAGGTAAAGGCGAGATAACCGTTAACAAAAAGAAATACAACGACTATTTCCCAACGTCAACGCTTCAATACAAGGTTATTCAACCTTTGGCTTTGACCGATACGGAAGGAAACTATGACATCAAAGTAACTGTCGTAGGCGGCGGATCAAACGGACAAGCAGAAGCTGTTCGCCTAGCCGTTTCACGCGCTTTGTGTCAAATCAACGAAGAGCATCGTCTTGTGCTCAAACCCGAAGGTTTGTTGACACGTGACCCACGCATGGTTGAACGGAAAAAATTCGGTCAAAAGAAAGCCCGAAAGAAATTCCAATTCTCAAAACGATAATCTTTTTTTGCTTCTTTTTCTCAAAAAAGGAGTTTGTTCTTTAACTCTAATCACCCGTTGCCCAATTGGTTTAGCATCTAAATCGCAAAGGCCTGTTTACAGCCACTTTTCGATTGCTACCTATGGAACGTAAACTAAATTAAAAATGGCAAATACAGACGTAAAAGACCTGCTTAACGCAGGCGTCCACTTTGGACACCTCACCCGAAAATGGAACCCCAACATGGCGCCCTACATCTACATGGAGCGCAATGGGATCCACATCATTAACTTGTACAAAACTGCAGCCAAAGTAGACGAGGCTGCCGAAGCGCTCAAGAAAATTGCGGCTTCAGGGCGTAAAATTCTTTTTGTAGCCACTAAGAAACAAGCAAAAGACATTGTCGCTCAAAAATCCGCCGCGGCAAAAATGCCGTATATCACCGAGCGTTGGCCCGGTGGAATGTTGACCAACTTTGTCACTATTCGTAAGGCTGTGAAGAAAATGGCTGCCATCGATCGCATGAAAAAAGACGGTACATTCGAAACACTTTCGAAAAAAGAACGCCTTCAAGTTGATCGTCAGCGTGCCAAGTTGGAGAAAAACTTAGGCTCCATCACCGATATGACGCGCTTGCCCGGTGCCATTTTTGTTGTCGATATCAAACGCGAGCACATTGCGGTGAAAGAGGCACAAAAACTCAACATCCCCATCTTTGCCATGGTGGATACCAACTCAGACCCTCGTGAAGTTGATTTTGTCATTCCATCAAATGATGACGCCTCCAAATCGATCGAGAAAATTTTGAGTATTGTCACCGATGCTGTCACTGAAGGATTAACGGCCCGTCAATCTGAAAAAGACGCCGCCAACAAAGGAGAAGAGGCACCCGCTGAAGCCAAGGTCGATGCTGCAGCACCGGCAGAAGTTGCTGAAGCCAATGACGCTCCCTCTAGTGAAGATCAAGCGCCAGCTAAAGCCGCAGAATAAATAATATAGAACCTAGTCAAACAATGGGAGTGCGCATGTAGATGCTTTTCAACCCTCCCTTTTTATATCAAAAAATAGACAATGAAAATTACAGCTTCTGAAGTAAACAAATTACGCCAAGCAACTGGTGCTGGTATGATGGATTGCAAAAAAGCTTTGGTGGAAGCCGAAGGAGATTTTGACAAAGCCGTAGAGAACCTGCGTAAAAAAGGGCAAAAAGTTGCCGCCAATCGCGCCGATCGCGATTCTGCCGAAGGTGCAGTGTTGGCAAAAGTCAATGAAGGAAATACTGCAGGTGTCGTTGTATCTGTTAACTGTGAGACCGACTTTGTTGCAAAAAATGACAGTTATTTGGCCTTAGCCAATCAAATCTTGGATTTGGCCTTGGACAAAAACACCCTCGAAGAACTCCTCGCTGCTGATTTTGGCGGAATGACCGTTGCCGAAAAATTGACTGAACAAACAGGCGTTATCGGTGAAAAAATCGAGATCGGTGGTTTCAAACGCGTAGAAGGTCCATTCGTTGGTCACTACATCCACGCGGGGAATAAAATTGCTACGCTTGTCTCGTTATCTGCAGCCGTTGACGGTGCAGCTGAAGCAGCAAAAAATGTAGCCATGCAAGCAGCTGCCATGAACCCAATCGCCCTCAACGAAGAAGGGGTTGATGCCAGCATTATCGAGAAAGAAATCGAGATTGCTAAAGATCAATTGCGTCAAGAAGGAAAGCCTGAAGCCATGCTGGATAATATCGCTAAAGGTAAAATCAAACGATTTTTCAAAGATAATACGTTGATCAACCAAGACTTTATTAAAGACAGCAAGCAGTCTGTACGTCAATACGTACAATCTGTTGATGCCGGTCTAGAAGTTACAGCCTTTGCCCGCTTGGCATTGGTCTAAAATTTTTAGCACTGAAAACTTAAACCCGTGGTTTTCCATGGGTTTTTTTGTTTTATCAACGGTTTGTTCTCTATCGTTTTGGTATCAATTTCTTTAAGTCATCAACCAGATAGATATATTGAAATTGAATAATTGTCTATTAACGAATGCTTTAAGTGCGAATATGAAAATTTCTGTTTAAATTTAACGCGTTTTAAAGTAGCTTAAAGGACCCTCAACATTGAAGTTAACCGCGATTGCATTTACCTTTGTCGTTTCATTTTTTTGTCGTGCGCAGGTCAACATACAAGAAGATGTTTTTATTCAGAGTAATGCTGCCATTGCTTTTTTCGATGCCCCGGTTTATTTTAATCAAGGAATCCTGTATACCCCCCAGCCGCAACCCGGTGTTCTATTGTTTTCTTCAGCCGAACCGCTCGGTGCTAATAACACCAGCCACGCGGACACTCCTGTGATGAGTCACAACCATTCTGATTTTGTTTTTCCTGTGGGCAATGACGGGGTGTATCAACCGCTGTCGATAGCCGCAGGCGACGGGGCAAATTTGATTGTCCGTTTCCAGCACTTTGCCCACGACGATTTGACCATTCCTGCGGGGGTTGATTTGATCAGTGATCAGTTTTACTGGCAGGTGCAAGGGGAGAAGCGGGCCCATGTGGGGCTGTACTGGAACACCTTTAGTTTGCTCTCGCGGCTGACGGACAACTTGGCCGATTTAACGATTTTGGGCCACACGGCCACGGGCTGGGAAGTGATTCCTGCGCAACTGGCTCCTTTTGGCGAAGACGGTGTAACACCCACGAGCTTGGAGGCCGGGCAGATCGTATCGCAAGGGCCGGTGGCTTTTGGCCGCTACGATGCGCTGACCATAGGGGGAATCAAGAAAGTAACGGCTCTTTTGGTCTCGGAGGCCATCACGCCCAACGGGGATAATATTAACGATACGTGGTACATCGAAAACGTCGATCGCTACCCGGAGCTATCCATACGCGTCTACAACCGTTGGGGCGGCGAGGTGTTTGCCCACCAAGGCCGCTACAACAACGATTGGAACGGCACCTATAAAAACAATACCCAAACCCTTCCCGAGGCGCCGTATTACTACCGCATCGATTTGGACAACGACGGCACGGTGGATCAGGAAGGCTGGATTTATATTAATTATTAATGAGAAAGATGGTCTTTATAATTGTTATGTTCCTTTGTTTATTGTGCACCACAAGTGTGTTGGCACAGCAAGAGGTGAACTATAACATGTACCGCTATCATCTGAACTTGATCAACCCGGCGGTGACGGGTACCCAAGGGGCGGCCTATGCGAATTTTAGTTTACGCACCCAGTGGGTGGGCATTGCCGATGCACCGGAGACGCAGGCATTCTCGGCAGGCACCCCGAACAAGCGCCAGCGCTTGGGCACGGGTTTCTCGGTGATCAATGACAAGACCTTTGTGGAGAACCAGACGCAGTTGTTTGCGGACTTCTCCTACCGCTTGCCGCTAGACGATGAGCGGGATTTGTATTTGGGCCTCAAGGCCGGGGGGACGAGCATTCGCTTGCATGCCGACCGGCTGCGGACCTACGGCAGTACATTGCGGGACCAGTTTTTGACAAGCCAGTCGAGTTTTGTGCCCAACATTGGGGTGGGGCTGTATTACAAGAGTCCGACCTACTTTGTGTCGTTGTCGATTCCGCGACTGCTCAGCACGGAGCGTTTTCGCTATGACGACGGTCAGGTGTCGCGGGCCACGGACCGCCCCCATTTCTTTGGGACAGTGGGCGGCCGCTGGGCGTTGACCAGTCAATGGGAATTCATTCCGAGTGTCTTGTTCAGCTATGTCAGCGCAGCCCCCTTCGATTATTTCCTCAATGCCAGTGTGGCCTACAAAGCCAGGTGGGACATTGGGCTGCAATACACCCGTGGCGGGGGGATTGGCGGGGCCACCTTCTTCCGTCTCAATAACGGCACCAAAGTGGGTTATGCCTACGTGACCTCGGCCATCGATCAGGTCAGCCGATTCTCCAAAGGAACACATGAGTTGGTGGTGAAATTTAAGTTGCGAAATTTCCCGATCTTTGAAAAAGAAACATCGATTGAGGAAGAGACTGAAACAGTATATACCCCATTGTTATTGCACCAAATTTATACCAGTAAGGCCAGTAATCTCGCTTTGGATACTAATTCTATTTCAGAATGATGAAAAAATATTTTATTAACTATATTTTATTAGTTCTTTTTAGTATTACGCTAGTCAATGCACAAGTCAAAATAGGGGAGAACATCGAACGTATTGCTCCACAAGCCCTCTTGGAGTTGGAAAGTACTACGAAAGGTTTGGTGATTCCACGGATGACATCGGCTCAACGTGACGCCGCTTTCGATCAATCGACACCAGTGGGAACGGTAATCTTTAATTTAGACGAGAATAAGCTGCAGTATTTTCACCAGCGGATAGGTCCTAACGGAAAGCGCCTGAATGAAAAAGTTTGGGAAGGAGCGACCGACGAAATCGTGGTGACCTCAGAGGGTGGCACCCCCACCATAGAGGCTCCTCAAGCAGGACAGTTGTATTACGATCAAGAGAACAACAGGCTATATGCTTTTAGTGCATTAACACAAGCGTGGTTCCCGATAGGGCAGTCCACGAACATTACAGGAAACAGTAATACAGATAGCCAGACTCTCACCGCAAGCCTGAACACCAACACCCTCACCATTGCGATCAGCGACGGAAACACCCAGACGGTGAACTTGTCGAGCCTCAACACCGATGCACAAAACATCGACGCCTTGGCCTTTGACAGCGCAACAAACTCCTTGACAGTCGGCATCACCGGCGGCACGAGCCAGACGATCAGTTTGGCGGACTTGGCGAATACTGGCACCGACAGCCAAACGCTCACGGCGATTTTGAACACCAACACTTTAACCATCGCCATCAGCGACGGCAACACCCAGACGGTGAACCTCGCAAGCCTCAACACCGATGCACAAAACATCGACGCCTTGGCCTTTGACAGCGTAACAAACTCCTTGACAGTCGGCATCACCGGCGGCACGAGCCAGA
>WTJN01000051.1 GCA_011526265.1 Candidatus Arcticimaribacter sp.
TATGGCGTATCAGGGGGGAAAGGTATCCCCAAAAGTAGCTTTTCGAGTTCTGCGTCTTGTTCATCGCTATATCCAAACTCATAGCTAGGGCGTTCTTTGGAAACTAGACCAGCTAAATGATTGGTCCCCCAGATCAAAGCATTATAGTTCGCGTCCATTTTGTCCTGACAGCCCATTATGTAGCCATAATAACCTTCGATAGAATCTGCCACATGTTGCAAGGCATCGATCAGCGGCTGAGCTTGTTCGCGCAAGTCGCTATGCACTGAAAGTTGTAATTTGGCCATTTGCATTCCCCTCGTGTTTAGAGATTACGTTCGTTCAATTCGGATACCATTTAGCGCGAAATCCATCCTCACTATTCGACCACTGCCGTCGCCTAATCCATCCGAGTTTTCGGAGAGCAGAAGCCAGCTCGCCCACGTGTGGCATGCCTCCTTTTCGTCCTTTCATGCGCACTTGCAGCTCGAGAAGACTTAGACCTTGTTGTTGTGTTGCGGCTGGTATCGCATCAACTTTTTTTTGAAGCCTCACATGAAGCGGAGCGAGCGTTCTCGCTTCTGATGTATCCGGTAATATGTGATCGGACTGGCCTTTCCGATACGACATCAAAGCAGATAACAGTCCGTCTCTAAAGAGATGGTCTTCTTTCGATTTTTCTTCCATTTTCACTTCCTGTTGTGATCACTTGACGTGGCTAAAATGTTGTTCTTCTCGTTTGTGTTATAATATAACATAATTGATACGATGTGAATCGCCTATTTTCTGCCTGGTACAAATTTTGGTTCAATGTGAAGAGTGTCCCAATCCGGGCTCGCCCAGCACTTTGTTTGAAGATAGGAAGAACGAAATCTCACGGGATTGTCTTTTACCTGGTCAATCCTTTGGTCCTAATTTCGTTCAGGCGCGCAGCGTGATTTAAATTCCGACAGGTCTGTAGCAACTGTGATTTTGGGAATTGATTCAAAATCTGGGCGTTTTCATTGTTGTGCTAAAGCTTGACTGCTGCCACCGGAACATTTTGCACTAGTTTGCCAATTTTTCGGCAATTACACATGTCAGGCCTTGATACAGAAACTAACTAGCCACTTCTTACACCGCATCATAACAACCCCTTCGAGCTCATATATATCGGCCGAATGGAAGTTCATGCCTCGAAACGTCGAAGACGACGTAAGACCTTGAGTGCTGCTAATTAACATTTTGAATGACCCGGTCATGCTCAATATGGCTGCTGGACTTTGTGAGCGTATGGCTGAAAGTCTAAAGTATTAAACTGTGACTGGTCGCAACTTTCGGCCCCACGAGAGAGCAAGGGAAGGGGGGGGTATGTCACTCCGGAAATCAAAAAATGCCTATGCAGTCTAGACCTCGCGTTTGCCTTTGGGATGTGTGACTGTAGTATCGTCTGGGGGACCAATCTGGTTTTTCAGGAACCAAAGAAATAGTTTTGCGTTTGTGAGCTTACGTGATCTGTTCCGTTTTTTATCCGCCGGAGTGACCCGACCAACGACCGTGTGAGCCAAGCGAGATAACGAGGCCAGCATCATGTGTTGGTAGTGTTCGGGCGGATAGTCTTGTGGGTTTAGATGTGCATCTTTAAAGGCGTTGAACCGCTTCAGTTCGGCCTCCACATCCTGCTTCCACTTTTTATCTTCAAACTTCAGGGTAATTGTTCGTTTTGCCATTGTGTCATCTCCTATGGCTCTCGGTTAATCATAGTGACAGGTTTTGAGTAGGACATAAGAGCTCCATTTCGAGGCGAACGCAGGCTGCTTAGTTGGCTATTGAAAAGGACGTTGCCAACCAAGGCGACGCATAGCTGCGCCAAACTCTCTAATGTGAGGCATTTGGTCTTCCAGCCCTTAATATAGCTTTGAGATTCAAGCACGCTCAGGACTTCGCGCTTGACGCTGTGTGTTGTGGCGCCCGACACCTTATTGAGGGGCGTGCACAAGGGCATCACGGATACTGAGATGGCACCTTGAACGGACGCGGGTAGCACCTTTAATGGCACTGCAGAAAGCGCGCGCTGATACATACTATGACGTTTTCGTTCATGTCTGCACCTCTTCTGGTGATTAAGGGGCACTCGGGCCCAAGTGGGCCGGTCCGGTCTCCGGTTGCCGGTCCCCCGTAGGGGTGGAAACTCCGGAAACTGGAAACTCAATGTTTTCAATAAGTTGTGAGGTGAAAATTTAGGTTTCCGGCGGCAATTTGACAGAAGACCGGAAACTGCCATCGCACCAAACTTAAACCATTGAAAAGTATAAGTTTCCAGTTTCCACGCACCGAAAACCGGAAAGTGGAAACAGGCTGTGAGAGCGTAAACCTTAGGCATCGGAAACCCCCTTCCGGTGGAGCATCCAGCCGTTCCGTGGGGCAGTACGGCTTATCCAAATCTCGTATCCCCTTACACGGATGGGGGCGTCACCCTCTTGCGGCAAGAGCGTAATGTTGTTCCCAGCAACGGAAGTGCGCACGCCGTGTTCATTCATGTACCGAGCTTTGACATCTGCCCAAGGCACTTGGCTCTCTGTTCCAGGAAACAGATTAGAGACAGCCATTGCCATCGTCTCAGGGGTCCACTTTTTGCGTCCGTCTTGAGCCTTTGCAAACTGCGCGTCCAAGTTTTCAGGTACAGGAACTCCGACAGTGTCACCATTTTCAAGTCTCACGGCTTCAATCCTGAACCAGTTCGCCTTACTGTCATGCGGAGCAAAGTTCATCTTGCCCACATCCATGCGAATATAATCCCCACGGACTTCATCAGGGATGTCTAACTTTTCTGCAGTCTTTTTGCCCATTCGAGCTATGGTAACAGCCGCCCGCGCAGCGTCCTTAATCGATGAAGCCCCGCGCCCCGACTCCGCATCCCCAGCATGACCCTCTGTGTCCCCGCCAATCTTTTTTGTGTGGTGGGCAATATTAATTGCTATTCTGAATTTTCCGGAAAGCCTTTTAAAAATGCTGACAACTTGATCCATTGCATTGTTATCGTTCTCGGGCGCTGTATGTGTTGAGATGAACGGATCAACGAACAAAGCTTCAATTTTCCGCTCTGCTATAAAAGCCTCAATTTTATCTAGATCAGGCCCACGCGATACGCGATTATCAACGTGGTAAGCAAAGCGGATAGGTCGTAAATAGCCACTGATCGTGTAAAGACTTCCCTCGAGTTCAGCCGGATCAATAGCGAATTGACTAACTACCGCCGACACACGCCGTTGTAGTTCATTTCGGTCATCCTCATTATTCACGAGTAGCACCTTGCACCTGCGGATTGGTCCGAGCCTTAACAAGTCTCGACCCGTGGCAACGCTAACAGCAGCTATAAGCTGTAACACCGATTTAGCAACGCCGCCGGGACCTAAAATCAAGCTTATATTTCCCCCGAGCAGTAGCCTTGGAATTATCCAGTCTCTCTTGGGAATGGCTTTTACATCCTCCAAAAGCTGACTGTTATAGGTCACCAGATCAAAGTCGCTATGAAGATCATTTTCGGATTTCGCTTGGCCTAGATCGAATGCGGTTGAAGCTTTTAGATCGCCGAAGTCTTGATCAGGATATTCAAATTCACGCGGGGACTTTGTTTCTCCCAAAATGGCGTCAATATTTGCGTTTGCGGCTTGCACGTCCCAACCGTAATCCTCGGCCGTAAGAAAGATTTTCTCATGCGAAGTTATGGTCGGTGTAAAGCTTTCCCAGCTAGCCTCAGCATCATCTAAATCAAACTTGTCGGACTTTTTACTCCACTCTAGCCAAGCCTGTTTTCCTTCATCTCCTCCGTCATTGTCCAGCGTTTTTGCAGCGTGCCCAAGTTTGATCCACAACTTTCGGTCATCGCTAGGTATAGTGTCAAAAGCAGACTTGATTTGCGCAAGTAGAAAAGGCGTTTTTGATACTTGTGCGGCCGTTGCAAAGGGATTTTCTGAAGGATTGCCAGAGCGATAAGCTGAGATATGCGCGTTGACGTCACCCAAATTCGCCACAAGATTCCCTCCGAGAAGTGTAGCTCTACTGTGACCTGAAGGTTTCACACTAGTGTTGCTATCGCGGCTATTTGACAAGATTTCATCAACCTTTAGAGGCGCTCGCGCAGAAATTTCCACGATCTTGCTCCTTTCAACGGGTTGTAGTTCGGCTGTTCCGGGCGATACACGGACGCGTCAAATCTGATTGCACCGTTGCCAAATTCCTTTTCGATGTTTGCCTCTATCAGTGCCTGAAAGGATTCCCCCAAGTCGATCCGTTCATCCCGACTTACTTCACGATCAAGCTGAACTATCACACGCATTCGGGGCACTTCGGGAGTGCTGGAGGCGGTTTCATAAGCATAGGCGCAATATTTACCAATTTCTCGAAGAACCGACTGCTGAACTGGCTCCCCATCCATGTAGTCGATGTCCATCGAAAGGAACGAGCATGGCTCAGAATGGTTGGCGAGCTTGTAATTGGCGTCACGCGGGTATTTGGCGGTATCGTTGTGAGGACCAAAGGCCATCGGACCACATACGTATAGCTCGCCTTTTTTGCGGCCGCGGTTGGTTTCCAAGTGCTCTACCAAACCGCCGAAATCATCCACAACCAGTTGCTTGGGAGTGTTATCGTATTTGTTGCGCCCTGCAGAAAAACGAATAAGGGTGCTCATTGTTTACTCTGCAGCCAGTTTGCCGACCAATTATCGATATCCTCTGCTGACCCAACTGAACGTCCCCCCAACTTTTTTGGAGCTGGAAAGGTGCCTGCCGAAATCATGCGGTACATAGTCGACTTGCTCGTGGGAACCAATCGAGCACCATTTGGATCTATTTTCAGTTTAGGAGACTTGAGGTCTTGATCGTCATCCAGCGTTTGAAACGTGAATGCGGTGGCCTTTGGGTCCAAGAGTTGGAGAAAGTGCTTGGCCAGTTCTAAGCCTGGGATCACTGGCGTGTTTTTGACATGCTGTGTCATTTGTCTGTTCCTTTGGAGAGGCAACACAAATTTAGGCCACGAAAGTGACGTCAAACTCGGTTTCTGAATGTTCTTGTTTCTAGTTGCCGTTGAGATACGCGCGGACATCTCCAACGCGCCATCGGCTTGAGATCTTTCCGAGACGGATGGGCTTTACGAAGTAGCCCAGTTGTATGTCGCGGTAGATTGAAGATCGACTTCGTGATGCGAGCGAGCTTACCATTTTTAGGTCAACCAGAGCGTCATTTGGAAGTGCCTCAAAAGTTCGAATACAATCTAAGTGCACACCCAATTTATTTAGGTTTTGGTCCATTTTCATGGCCTCCAATTTAGTTCAACTGTGGGAAGGCAAGTTTACTAAGCTCCAGCATTATCTGGTCAGCTTGGCTAATTCCGCGATGCGGCAGGAATGGGTGTGCAGCAAAGCGCCCATTTATTTGCCTACCTGTACTGTGCCAGATAGACCCAGAAAATGTCAATATGAAGTATTAAATATTTTTGAAATGACTAAATATTGTGCTTAACTGAAGTTTTCGAAAAAATCTTCAATCCCTTAATGCGATGAACGTATCTGGATGACAGCGCCCGGAGCATCGATGGCTCGTTCGCAGTATTCTGCCCAAGCAGCCATTAACTTTCGGCGTTTTTCCATCAGCGTTCCTCTGGCATATGCAGCTTCGGCCTTATCCTTGAGTTGATGCGCAAGCGCGTGCTCAATGACCTCTCTCGGAAATGCTGTCGTTTCACCCGCCCAGTCTCGGAAAGTGCTTCTGAAACCGTGAGTCGTCACTGGCACTTCCATGCGCTTCAGAACTGCACCAAGTGTCATGTCAGACAAAACCCCACCTTGCGCTGCTTTAAACACGATTTCATCACTTTGGCCCTTTGGGATTTCCGTCAGAATTTCGACCGCACGATCTGAGAGCGGGACGCGATGCTCTTTACGCGCTTTCATTCGTTCCGCGGGAATTACCCATTCGCGCTTTTTCAGATCAAATTCTTGCCACGTCGCTCCGCGAACTTCTCCAGAACGTGCGGCCGTCAAAATGGCAAACTCTAGAGCAACTGCCGCTGTTCCTTTGCGCGCTCGCAGTCGCTTGATAAAGTCGGCTATCTCAGGGTAGGGCAGTGCTGGGTGATGTTTCACGACGCGGATCTTAGAAATGGAAGGTAGCGCGTTCTCTAAATTCCCCTGCCATCGAGCAGGATTTTCACCATCTCGGTGTCCATGTACCTTAGCCCAGTCTAAAACCTTTTCTATCCGGCCACGTGTGCGTTTAGCCGTCTCCGGCGTTTTGTGCCAAATAGGCTTAAGAACCTCCAAAACATGTGCCAATTCGATGTCGTCTACTGCGAGATTACCCAAGACTGGCATAACATGTGTTTGAAGGGTATTTTCCCATTGTTGCCGATGTTTAGCATTGCCCCATTCGGTTTGCTTGTATTCTAGAAACTGACGACAGGCATCCGCAAAAAGTAAGCGCTTTCGTTGCGCTGCTCGCAACTCATCGTTACGGACTTTGCGTTCCTGGATCGGATCGATCCCAGCTGCAATCTTACTTCGTAGTTGCCGAGCAGCTTCGCGCGCCATCGCCAGCGTGACACCGGGATAACCACCTAAACCTATATCTCTAACCTTATCGGCGATCTTAACCCGCAATATCCAAGAGCGCGCTCGCCCTCGGATTTGTAATCCAAGTCCAGGAACCACGCCAACAGCGTTAAACCCAGG
>WTJN01000125.1:0-1799 GCA_011526265.1 Candidatus Arcticimaribacter sp.
ATTTTATATCCTTTATTCACAAAGGTTAACAAACTTAAATAGTGGAGAAAATTATCGAATAGAAACAAAAAATAAAGTGAATAAGTAAGCCATGACCGTCCATAGTTTTGTGCATAGAACATGAGAAACAAAATTGCATCCTTCCCTTTTTTTTTTAAGAGCGTCTAGAGATATGAAAAAGGAAGAATGTTGTTACGTTTTATCAACATTTAATTCAAAATAAATCTCCTTTTATTCACAGTAAATTTGCATTCGCTAATTTTGTTAAAAACCATACAATGAAACTATCTATAGGAAACGATCACGCAGGAGTTGATTATAAAAACTCCATTGTTGATCATTTACGTGCGCTTGGTCATGAAGTAACCAATCATGGAACAGACACAGAAAATAGTGTTGATTATCCTGATTTTATTCATCCAGTTGCCCGTGATGTTGCCGAAGAGTCCGCAAGTCTTGGGATTATAATTTGTGGAAGCGGTAATGGTGCTGCCATGACCGCTAATAAATATCCTGCTGTCCGCGCTGCCCTATGCTGGAACAAAGAAATCGTTGCCTTGGCACGTCAGCACAACAATGCTAATATTCTTAGTTTACCGGCGCGGTTTATTTCCATTCCCCAGGCACTTACCATGGTGGATACTTATCTCAACACTGCTTTTGAAGGGGGTAGACATCAGGGAAGAATTGACAAAATTCCTTGTGTTTAATGTTGCGGTTTTACCACAAAAACTTTACTGATCTTTCAATAACAGAATTATATGATTTACTTCGTTTAAGGTCGGCTGTTTTTGTTGTAGAACAACATTGCCCTTATCAAGACGTTGACGGGAAAGATAAAAACGGGTTGCATTTATTCGCTTACAACAATTCCGATTTAATTGCTTACGCAAGAATTTTAAAAAAAGGCATTGCTTACAAGGACTATGTTTCCATTGGTCGTGTTGTGATAGCGCCTCACTTACGTACAAAGGGGTATGGTCATCAATTAATGGATGAAGCGATTGCTGTTTGCCGTCATTACTTTCCCGCCGAAACAATTAAGATCTCTGCTCAATCTCATTTAGAAGAATTTTACAAAACACATCATTTTGTTCCAACAGGCGAAACTTATTTGGAAGATGATATTCCTCACATTGGGATGATATTGAACAATGAACATCTTAATCGTCTTCCATAACCTCGTCCGAAAGAAGGTTAGCCTTTACTGTTGTGGTGTAGTAAGTGTATCCTAGACCATTTTCAACAAAGTCGTAATCCTTTCCTTCTACTGCCTTTTCACTTTTCAAATCTTGAATAGAGATTTGCGTCTGAACGGCATATTCCAGAATCTTATTTCTTAATTCTTCTGCTGTAAATTCTGGGTGTTTTTGGAGAATTTTTGCGGCAAAAGCAGCAAGTTTAGGTGTAGCTTGAGAGGTAGAAACGATGTTTCCTATTTCTTCTTTGTGGCTTGTCATCTCTACAAAAACAGTATGATCCAGGTTGTTCTCAACAAATCCTCCATGCATATCCACTCTACCTTGCATGTTTCCATTAAAATTTTCATAGTAGGCAATAAAGATGGTTTTGTTTAGCGCTTCGGGATCTTTTTCGATGACATAGGCATTCCCTGCATGAGGATAGGTGTACGTTCCGTCTTCCAAACTTCCATCAACGCCCATATTTTCTAATGAACTCAAATACAATGCATTGATTTTCTTTAATCTTTCCACGGCAGTATACTGTTGCTCTGCGACTTCAAACGGGTCTCCGTCGTGTGCTGAGGCACTAACAATTATTGTCTCTTTTGTGTTTAT
>WTJN01000125.1:1899-24646 GCA_011526265.1 Candidatus Arcticimaribacter sp.
GAAGAATTGACAACACCGCCTTCGCCAGCGTTAACCGATAAAGAATATTTTGTTTCTTTTGCGGGTGGATCAATAGAAACGTTTTCTGGGGTTGAACAAGCAAAAAACGCTAGAATAAAAAAAAAACAGTTTGATTTTTTGACAATATGCCATGATGGCATTGAATAGAACATGCTCATAAGAGTAAAATTTAGGGTTATACATTTGAAATGTACAAATCATTTTACTTTGTGCTTGCTCTTTTTAAGTCAATTTTTACAAATTCTGCGTCATAGTCATGACGTAATGTTCCCTTCCAGCCGACCCAAAATAAGAAAAATAAATGTTGTAGATCAATCCTTCGCCTCTTTTATCTTTTGAAACAATATCGATGTTTCTTCAATAATTTTTGCCGTTGATATTTCGTTTTTCCCTTTAAAAAAAAGCATGCCTAATCCGCCGAAGGAAAGATGTGCCTCATTGCTTTTGAGCGCCACCCGCAGTTGACGTTTAATGCGGTTTCTCTTCACCGCTTTTTTCACTTTTCTTTTTGGAACCGCAACGCCACAGGAGAAGATTTTTTCATTTACTTCGGGGTAAAAACAACACCGCAGGTGAGGGGTGTGAAGTATTTTTCCCTCTTGAAAGAGCAAATCGACCCGTGATTTCCCCCTTAAGCGCTGCAATGAGATGTCATTCTTCTGCGGCATAATAATTATTCTCCTTGTCGATGTCGGCCATCAAGTTGCTGGGATCAATAATAATGAATTCGATGTTGTCTTTCGGGTGCTTCAACACAAGCCGATAATTCACGTGGGCATACTTCCAGTCCGGTTGCACGGTCCACTCCATGGTGTAGTTGTTTTCTTTTTTCCCGCGCATCAAACTAATAGGGATATAATGTAATTCCGACGTTCCATCTTTGAGTTGCACGAGAATTTCTAGTGGCATCGGCATGAGTTGTTTGCGGGACAAAACAACTTCAGTGCCCTTCTCTTGCGCATTGATCGCATCAATGGCATAGTCGATGGTATTTGTGGTTTGCGTCCAGTCGGTCAGGTACCATTGAAGTTGAAGCCCCGATACCCGCTCAGCAATGACTCGAAAATCGTTGGGTAAAGGATGTTTAAACTTCCACGTGTCGTAGTAGGTTTGCAAGGTTTCCTCGAGTTTTTCTTTTCCGATCACATACCCCAATTGACTGAGGAAGACCGCACCTTTATTGTAGGCGGTGCTTTCATAGGCGTAGTTGTGCGCATAACGATTGGCATTGGTGGCCTGAGGCATTTCTACCCCAGAGGTTGCCAAGTTGATGTATCCTCTGTAGGAGCTTTCCAAAGGGAAGTCTTTGTTTTCCTTGAGCACATGGTCTTTGGCCAGTGTCGAAATATAGGTGGTGAATCCTTCATCCATCCATTCGTGTTTGGTTTCGTTGGTGGCCAACACATGCTGGAACCAGGAGTGGGCCAGTTCGTGGGCGGTTACCCCAACCAGCGAACCAAATTTTCTATTGCCCGTAATGAGTGTTAACATGGCGTATTCCATTCCGCCGTCTCCTCCGTGAACAACCGCGTATTGTTTGTAGGGGTAAGGGCCAATTTTCTCGTTGAAATAAGCCATTAACTCGGCGGTAAGGGGTTGGAGTTTTTTCCAGTTATCGATGATATCAGGGTTGTCTTTATAGAAAAAATGAAGTGTTACACCGTTTGGCCCGGGGTAGGTATCATGGATGTAGTCCTTGTCTGCTGCCCATGTAAAATCGTGCACCTTGGGTGCGATAAAATGCCAAGTGATCTTTCCGTTTTTACTTTTTGCTTTTTTGCGGTCGCTGTAGCCCCGACCAATTTTATCGGCGTTTTGCAAGTAACCGCTTCCCGCAACAGTATAAGCTTTGTCGAGTGTAATTTTCACGTCAAAATTTCCCCACACTCCGTGAAATTCCCGCCCGGTATAGGGGTCGGAGTTCCAGCCCTCGTAGTCATATTCCGCCATTTTGGGGTACCATTGCGCCATAGAAAAGGCAATACCCTCGCTAGAATTCTTTCCCGCTCTGCGCACTACATCAGGCACCTGCCCTTCAAAGGACATTTCAAATGTTGTTTGTTCGCCAGGGGCCAAAGGGCGATTCAATTCAACTTCCAAGATGGTTTCACTGTCAATGGTTTTGAGCAAGACACCGTCCTGTTTAAGACCTGCAACCTTTAAGTACCCTTGTTGTTCAGGCCTCAAGCTGTCGATATTCACTTTAAAGCGCCTATTTCTGTCGGCGGTGGTTTTCAACCGCACGGCCATCTCGCTCCCCGGTTGGAAAGCATTGAAGTATTGATGAAAGAAAACCTTGCGTAAAGTCTCGGGAGAGTTATTGGTGTAGACGATTTTTTCTGTTCCCACATATTGTGCTGTGGCGGCATCGAGTTCAACAGCAATGGTGTAGTCTACGGCTTGTTGCCAGTATTGGGCAAATAAAGGAGTACTGACCCAAAGGGCAATCAAGAAGGCAATTTTTTTCATTGTCGATGTTTTAGTGGTTTAAAGATAAGGACTTCATCACGAACCAAAATAGTCCTTTAGGGTGTGCGTTTGGTGATGTCGTACGCCCTTAGGCGTCGATTTCAAAGAGATCAGTTCATGGTAGGGATCGTGTTCCAAGAAAAGTAAATAGTTGTTTTCAAGCGCCGTTTGAAGAAAGCGTTCTTTTTCATCCAGCGTAAGCAGCGGACGTGTATCATAGCCCATCACATAAGGAATAGGAAGATGACCGGCCGTCGGGATCAGGTCAGCAGCGAAGACAATGGTTTGCCCTTGGTAAGTGATCTTTGGCAACATTTGCTTCTCCGTATGCCCATCAAAAAACAAAACCTCGAAGGGAAGGTCATTAGGATGATCCTCCACAAACATGAGTTGCCCGCTCTCGGCAATGGGTTGAATATTTTCGATTAAAAAAGAGGCTTTTTCGCGCGCATTGGGAACGGTTGCCCATTTCCAATGGGCTTTGTTCGACCAAAATTGTGCGTTCTTGAATGCGGGTTCAAAGTGCCCTTTTTTGCTTTTTTGAATGGCTCCGCCGCAGTGGTCAAAGTGCAGATGTGTTAAAAAGACATCAGTGATTTCATCGCGGTGAAAACCGTGTGCCTGCAAGGAGTTGTCCATATCATGGTTTCCCCACAAATCATAGTAGGAAAAAAACCGTTCACTTTGTTTATTGCCTAGACCGGTGTCAATGAGAATTAAGCGATCGTTTGTTTCAATCAATAGCGACCGGGCAGCCATATCGATGTTGTTTTTTTCGTCGGCGGGGTTGGTCCGCTCCCAAAGGGTTTTGGGCACAACTCCAAACATGGCTCCTCCATCGAGTTTAAAGTTTCCCGTTTCTATGGAATAGAGCTTCATTATTTAAAATCAATTACTTTAACAAATTTGCCAGCGCTTCAGTAAACGCAAGAATCGACATCGTTTCGTCGGTGCGCGCCAGTTTGATTTTATCAAACAAGATCAACGCTTCGCCGTTGCTTTCAATGTGATAGATTTGTCGACTTTCAAAAAAGCGAATCAATTCATCGGTAAAGAAGGCACGAATTTCTGTTTCATTTCTCCCTGTGATCAAAAACTTGTTCGAGAAATTAGGATACATTTCAAAGTCGATGTCTTTGTAGCCGGTCAAGGCCATGACCCGGTCAAAGAGCTTTTCGAACAACCCTTCTTTTTCCATGGTAAAAACAGGGATTTTCTTGTTGAGCGTCAACACCATTAGCGTGGTGTTGAAGGTCTCTGCAGAAAAAGTATCCCCTTCGTTGAAGACAACATCGGAAATTTCCCACGACATGTCCAATGCTGGAAAATGCCCTTTCAGTGTGTTGGATTTGCGTTCGATGGGTCGGATTTCGAAAAAATGGAATTTTTTCAAGTAAGCGGTATTCCACTCCACCTTATTGTTGAATTGGTAATCGTTTTCATTGGCTAAATTCTGCAAGCGAATTTGTCGTGGCGATAAACGTGGAGTACTGTTGTTGTGACAAATTTTCAGTGCGCGATTATGGGTCGAATAAGACACGTGCGCGTCAAGCCCCTGAATGACAACATCCCCCCCGGTGCTTTTTTGCATTTTCAGATAGTCAACCAGATAATCCATATAGGTCATCCCCACCAGTTTGGTGGCCGAAAGATCGATGTTGACCGAGGCCCCTGCGGGGATGGTTTTCACCAATTTGTCGAGTTGTAGTACGCCTAAAAAATTAGCAATTCCCTTGATTTCAAGGGCATATTTGTCGTCGCCCAAGGCATTGAGGCGTGACCCCGAGCGGTAGATCATTTTAAAAAACTGTGGAATGGACACGTTGGCCAAAAGCATGTGGCTCAACAGCGCCAGTAACAACCCGCCAACCAAGCCCACCAAGAGGTTGGTATACAGGGTAAGCACCATGGTAAAGACAAAGAAAATAAGTTGCTCCGGGCCTTGACGATAGACCTGTTGAAACACCGAGGGCGAGGCCAACTTAAAGCCCGTGTGGACAAGCAGAATGGCAAACGCACACAACGGCACTTGTTTCATCACCGGGCTCAACAATACAATCAATATCAGCAACAAAAGGCCTTGGTAGAGGTTCGACCATTTTGTTTTGGCCCCATTGTGAATGTTCACCGTGCTTCGAATAATGACAGCAATGATGGGCAACCCCCCAATGAACCCAGCGACCATGGTGCTCAATCCAATCCCGGTGAGGTCTTTGTTGAGGTCGGTTTTGCGTTTGTAGGGGTCAATTTTGTCTACGGCTTTGGCAATGGCCAAGGACTCGATGCTACTGATGATGAGTATGGAGAAGACCGTGACCCAAAACGCAGGAGTGGTGATTTTTGAGAAATTGGGGTGCATGATCGAATCCGTAAAATTGTCGGGGATGTCCAACAAAAGTTGTGGCCCTACGGCATAGCTTTTCCCGAAAAAGGAAAGGGTGTGCGCCTCAAAAAAATTGAACGCATAGACAAAAGGAATGGACAGCGAAATCACCCAAATAGGGACGGGGATGAAGTGAAAAACACGGAAGCTGATCTTGGAATGAAAAAGGATGAGCAACAGGCCTGCAAGGGCGATGACGACAACGAACGGATTGGCCTGCGGCAAGAACAGCACCGCGTCGATGAGGTTTTGTATAATGCTTGGGCTATCGGAATGGGTGCCCAAGGCCACGTGAATTTGTTTGGCAAAAATAATGATCCCAATGGCGGCCAAAATCCCGTGAATGACCGAGGAATGAAAAATATCGGCCAAGCGCCCCAGCTTCAAAACCCCCAACAAGGCTTGCAAGGCCCCGGAAACAACCACGGCGGCCAAAACGTAGTTAAAGGCTTGACCGGTGCCGTCGTCCATGACGGTGATGCCGTAGAGAATAACGGCGATGACGCCTTTTGCCGGCCCGTTGACCGAGACATGCCCCCCGCGGTAGAGGGTGGTGACTACCCCACCCACAACGGCCGAAAGAATTCCCGCCATGGCGGGCGCTCCGGCGGCCAAGGCAATCCCAAGAGAAAGCGGCAGAGCAATCAACGCCACACTGATGGCAGCGATGAAATCGCTTTGCCAGTTTTCTATCAATCCTTTGAATCCTGTTTTGGGTAGTTGTTCCATCGGTTCTTTTGTCGGTGCTAAAATACGACCTTATGCCAAGATAGATAATTTCATTTTACAAAGCGTTGATAATGCCTTCTTGTTGAAAGAAAAAATCTATTTAGGCTTGTTTGCTACACACAATAAGCTTTAATTCAAGCTCATTCCCTATTTCTTTTTTGCTTGCCCAAAGACTTCATCACTTTCCCTTCCGCTGCGCAACCAGCCATGGGAGAAAACCCGGATCGGAAAACGTTCTTTCCCAGCTGTTGTGGTTGACTTGGGGGTAGGGATAGAAATCGACAGTGGCCCCGTGGGCGGTAAGGGCCTCCATCATTTTTTTGGACAAGGAAAAAGGCACCACTTCGTCGGCTTCCCCGTGATCGATTCGCCAAGCGGGCCGTCGCAGTTTTTTGGCGATCTTGGGGTGCGCCCCTCCACAAATGGCAAAGGCCGCAGCAAACATCCGCGGACGTTGATACACCAATTCAAAAGTGCCCATGCCCCCCATGGACAACCCCCCCACATAGATTTTGTTTGGATCCACGGCATGTGTTTTCTTGATTTTTTTAATCAGCCCAATCAGTTGTTTCTGCAGTGGGTTTTTTCGGGGCTTTGCGGCATAGATAAATTTTTCTGGACCACTTCTCTCCAAGATCGTCGCCCAATAGTGCTCCTTTGGGCACTGCGGAAAAACCACAATGGCTGGATACTTCGTTCGGTGCTCCGGTTGCAGAAAAAGGTCGCTCCCGTGTTTGAGTTGGCTCCAGTTGTCCTTGCCGCGTTCTCCCGCCCCGTGCAACACAACAATCAAGGGATATTTTTGCTCGGTCGAGCTGTTTTCGGGCAGGAGGATACGGTAGGGGAGATCGCCATAGCGGTCGGTGTACACCGCGGGTTCAAAGCCCGACTGTGCATGGAGAAAAAGGCCGCTCAGCAAAGCGACAACCCCCCACTTATTCATTGTCGAAGTTGATTTCAAAGTCCCTCACATTGGGAGGAAGGGCGGTAGGTTTTTTTTCCTCGAGGGCACTCACGTTTTTGAGTTTTCGTTCGATGGCACGGGTGCGCACGCCCATTACATCGTCTAGCTGGTTCAAGCCCGTTTGAATGTTTTTCTGCGCTTTTTGCATCATGCCCCCAAAATTCTGAAACTCCTTTTTGACGTCGCTCAGCACAGTCCATACTTCACTGCTGCGTTTTTGAATGGCCAAGGTTTTGAAGCCCATCTGTAGACTGTTGAGAATTGCGGCCAAGGTGGTTGGGCCGGTGACCATAATTTTATAGTCGCGTTGCAAGGTTTCTAGCAGTGCAGCATTGCGCACCACTTCTGCATAGATTCCCTCGAAGGGCAAAAACAAAATCCCAAAGTCTGTTGTTTGTGGCGGGTCGAGGTATTTGTCGCGAATGTCTTTCCCCATTTTTTTGAGGGTGTTCTCTAGTTCTTTTTGTGCTTTTTCTACCCGGATCACATCTCCGTCTTCGTAGGCTTCTTGCAGGTGTTGGTATACGTCTTTCGGGAATTTCGCATCAATGGGAATCCAAACCGTACTGTTGACATCATCTCTGCCCGGCAACTTGATGGCAAATTCTACGTTGGCGTCGCTCCCCGCTTTGGTTTTCACATTGGCGGCATATTGATCGGGGGCTAGAATGTTTTCCAACAGCATGGCCAATTGTACTTCGCCCAGTCCTCCGCGCATTTTCACATTGCTCAGCACCTTTTTTAGCCCGCCAACATCGTTGGCCAATGTTTTCATTTCGCCCAAGCCTTCTTGCACAGATTGCAGCTGTTTACCCACTGTTTCAAACGATTGGCTAAGGCGTTCATTGAGTGTTTTTTGAAGCTTCTCGTTGACGGTCTTGTTCACTTCAGACAGCTGCTTGTTGTTGTCTTCACGCAGTTCTTTTAGTTGTCTTTCGACAACGTCGCGGACTTCTTTGAGGCGTTTTTCGGCGTTGTCGTGTTGTTTTTGTTGTTTTTCGTTGAGCACAAAAAAGTGTTCCTTCAGTCCTTGGTTCAGTCGTTCGTTGGCTTTTTCAAACCGTTGTTCAAAGTTGTTTTGCGCACTGTTTTGTTCTTCTCTTTGGCGTTTGAAGGCACTTTGTGTTTCTTCTCGGTTCCGTTGAAATTCATCTTTCAATTGTTTTTCTAGGGTCAAGAGTTGTTGTTCGAAACGTGCCCATTGGGGGTCGTTCTCATCGGGTGCCCCCGAAGATTTTTTGAGCAGCAAAAAAAGATTAACGGCCGTTAACAGCAACAGCACAGAAAGAATGAGGAGCTCCATCGATTTTTTATTTATTGATCCTTAAAGGTAGGGAATACTTTCTTAGCGCCAGTCCCAAAGCACCACATGCCACTCGTCAAGCGGATCGGTGTAGGTGTGGATGTTTTGGAAACCAACTTTTTCGTGCGCCCGCATCGATCGCCGGTTGGCGGTCGAAATTTCAGTGATACAACAGCTGTATTTTTCCGAGAGGACTTTTTTGTGGTGGGCATACAATGCCTTGAAGACGCCTTTGCCGCGATATTCCTTGTGTACACACACTTGGCCCATAACGTAATACTGTTGTTGTGCCAGGGGTTTATCGTTGAACGTCAAGTTGTCTATCAGGGCAAACAAAGGGCGAAGGACAGGAATGGTGTCGCGCATCTCGGGCGACATCACCAACGCAAAACCGGCCAGGACGTCTCCGTCATAGGCCACAATCTGCGGAGCCAAAGCCGCCATTTCCTCCAACTGTTTGTGGGTGTGTTGAACAGTGATGAAACCTTCTTTCTTCTTTTCTTCTTCAGACAACGCAGCTTTCATATTGGCCTGTTGTAGTGCCAAAATGTTGCTGAGGTCTTCGGGTGTTTGGGCATGTCTCAATGACCACATGATCAGTCATTGAGCTTAAGGACCGCCATGAATGCTTGCTGTGGGATTTCTACATTCCCTACTTGGCGCATTTTCTTTTTCCCTTTTTTCTGTTTCTCGAGCAGCTTGCGCTTTCGGGTAATGTCTCCACCGTAGCACTTTGCGGTCACATCTTTGCGCAAGGCTTTGATGGTTTCTCGCGAAATGATTTTTGCGCCAATGGCCGCTTGGATGGGAATATCAAACTGTTGACGAGGGATGAGTTCCCGTAATTTCTCACACATTTTTTTGCCAATGGTGTAGGCATTATCGGCGTGAATGAGGGCCGAAAGGGCGTCCACTTGGTTACCGTTGAGTAGAATGTCTACCTTGACCAACTTTGAGGCGCGCAGGCCAATGGGTGAATAATCAAAAGAGGCATATCCTTTGGAAACGGTTTTTAGGCGGTCGTAAAAATCAAAGACAATTTCGGCCAACGGGAGGTCAAAAGTAAGTTCTACCCGTTCGGGGGTCAAATAGGTTTGGTTGGTAATCTGCCCGCGTTTTTCGATACACAAGGACATAACGTTTCCAACAAAATCTGATTTTGTGATGATGCTCGCGCGAATGTAAGGTTCCTCTACTCGGTCGAGAATGGAAGGCTCGGGCAGGTCAGAAGGATTGTTGACCATCACCAATTCGTCGGGCGATTTTTTGGTGTATGCTTCATAAGAAACGTTGGGAACGGTGGTAATGACGGTCATGTTGAATTCCCGTTCGAGACGCTCTTGAATGATTTCTAAATGCAACATCCCCAAAAAGCCACAGCGAAAACCAAAGCCAAGGGCCGCAGAACTCTCTGGTTGAAAAACAAGGGAAGCATCATTGAGTTGAAGCTTTTCCATGGATGCCCGCAACTCTTCATAGTCTTCGGTGTCCACGGGATAGATCCCCGCAAAAACCATGGGTTTTACTTCCTCAAAGCCTTCGATAGCGTTTTGTGTTGGCCGTTCTGGCGCGGTGATGGTGTCCCCCACTTTGACTTCCTTGGCCTCTTTAATGCCCGTAATCAAGTAACCCACATCTCCCGCACGGATTTCTTTTTTGGGTTCTTGGGAGAGTTTCAAGGTTCCTATCTCGTCGGCAAAATAGGTGTTTTGGGTGGCCATGAATTGAATTTTCTGCCCCTTGTTTATGGTACCGTTGATGACACGAAAATAGGTTTCCACCCCGCGGAAGGGGTTGTAGACCGAGTCAAAAATAAGGGCCTGAAGCGGCTCATCGGGGCTGCCTTTGGGGCTGGGAATACGCTCAATGATGGCCGTTAGTATATCTTGAATCCCCAAGCCTGTTTTGGCCGAGGCAGGGATCACTTCTTCAGCGGTGCATCCTAGAAGATCAACGATATCGTCGGTGACCTCTTCGGGATTGGCCGAAGGCAAATCAACCTTATTCAGTACGGGGATGATTTCAAGGTCATTGTCCAATGCCAAATAGAGGTTGGAGATGGTTTGCGCTTGAATACTTTGTGCGGCGTCTACGATGAGTAAGGCCCCTTCACAAGCGGCAATGGACCGGGAAACTTCATAGGAAAAGTCCACATGCCCGGGGGTGTCGATCAAGTTCAGCACATAGGTTTCGCCTTCGTGGGTATATTCCATTTGGATGGCGTGGGATTTGATGGTTATCCCACGTTCCCGCTCCAAATCCATGTTGTCGAGCAACTGATCTTGTTTTTCCCGTTCATTGACTGCCCCGGTATAGTCCAGTAGGCGATCGGCCAAGGTGCTTTTTCCATGGTCAATGTGCGCAATGATGCAAAAGTTTCTAATGTGTTTCATACGGCGCCGTCTTTCATAGCTTTGCAAATATACTAGTTTGTTTGATGTCAATTGTAGATCGCTGTAGTTTTGTACCTTTCGTCTTATCATGCGATTCGCCCAAATTTTACGCTACCTGCTCGCCTTAAGCTTCTTGTTTTAGGGCTCTACCGAGTTTATTGCTCCCGGTTACTTCGAAATCACTTTGATAGACCAAGGGCAGGTGTTTGGCCCACCACCCATCACATAATCCGTGTGTTTGTTTTTTATTGGTGATTCACCGCCGCGCCTCTATTTTCTCCGCTAGGGAAAAGTGTTACAGTTTTGGGATCATGCCATTGTGCAAGGCCTAAAAGCGCGTTTTTCGGGACCATAACAATGTCCCAAAATCTTTTGCGTATTTTTGCATCAAAATAAACTGTTGTGCCCAAAATAGGCAATATCCAACTTCCCGATTTTCCGCTCTTACTCGCGCCAATGGAAGACGTAAGCGACCCGCCCTTTCGCACCCTGTGCAAAGAAAATGGTGCCGATGTGGTGTATACAGAGTTTATTTCGAGTGAAGGCTTGATTCGCGATGCAGCGAAAAGTGTTCAAAAGTTGGACATCTACGAAAAGGAACGCCCAGTGGGCATTCAAATTTTTGGGGCCAACATGGATTCCATGCTACGCTCTGTGGAGATCGTCGAAGCGACCAAACCCGACATCATTGACATCAACTTTGGTTGTCCCGTGAAAAAAGTGGTGTGTAAAGGCGCTGGCGCTGGAATTTTGAAAGACATTCCATTGATGGTCAAACTCACCGAGGCCATGGTGAAGCACACCTCCCTTCCCATAACGGTGAAGACGCGACTGGGTTGGGATCACGACTCCATTCATATTGTTGAGGTCGCCGAACGCTTACAGGATGTGGGCATTGCCGCTATATCCATTCACGGGCGCACCCGCGCACAGATGTACAAAGGGGATGCCGACTGGAAACCAATCGCCGCTGTAAAAAACAATCCCCGCATGCATATTCCAGTGTTTGGAAACGGGGATGTGAATACCCCAGAAAGAGCCATTGAAATGCGCGATCAATACGGTTTGGACGGGGCCATGATTGGGCGGGCGAGTATTGGAAACCCTTGGTTTTTTGATCAAGTAAAGCACTTCATGCAAACGGGCGAACATTTGTCTCCGCCCACCATAGGACAGCGCGTGGAGGCTGCTCGTCGTCATTTGGAAATGGCCGTTGATTGGAAAGGCGAAACTCTTGGCGTGTTGGAAACCCGTCGCCATTATACGAATTACTTTAAGGGGATTCCGCATTTTAAAGACTACCGCACCCGTTTGGTGACGTCCAATGCGTCGGAAGAAGTCTTTGCAACACTTTCAGAAATTGCTGCGCATTGGAGCGATTACGTCTTTGCCTGATGCGCTACTTTTTGTTCCAGCCCTCGGGTCGACCAAAACGAGGTGAGTATGCCTAGACCAAAGATGGTCAGCGTTACAAGCAAAAGATTTTTTCCTTGAAACTCGACAGGATAGGGAAGCCGTGTTCCGGGGATATAAAGAAACGGCCAGTGTTGTTGAATGCCTACTAAAAGCGCGGCGAGAATAATCCCTATACTGCCGCCAACCCAACTCAGCATTCCGCCTAGAAGAAAAAACACCTGTTGTACTTGGCGGGGCACTAATCCCATGGCCAGTAAGATGTTGAGCTGTGCTTTTTTGTCCAAAAACATCATGCTGATCGCTCCAACAACCGTGAACAAAGCAATGCCGATGATCAAACTAAAAATGAGGTAGATGGCTAAGTTTTCTGTGTTGAGCATTTTGTAGAGTGCCGCATTGAGTTGTGCGCGGTTGCGTACCATAATGGGATCTTTAAAGAGGGGAGCCAATTGTTTTGCCGCCTTGTCTGGGGAAATGTTTGAAGAGGTTTTCACTACAATACCGCTGTAGGTGTTCTCCGGTCTGTCCAAAAGTTTCTGAGCCAATGACAGCGGAGCAAAGAGATACTTTTTGTCCAACTCCTCGCTTGCAAAGTAAACTCCAGAGACAATTGCTTTTTCTTCGCGAAAAGGATGCGCGTTAAAGCCCGCGCTTTTTTTTCGTTTAGGTGCGCTCAGCACCAAAAAATGAGAGTAATCGTAAGTCCCCAAGCTTAAGGCCTGTGCGATACCATTGCCCAAAACCACTTCGTTGGTGGTTGGATTCAACCATTGTCCTTTTCCCAGAAGTTGATCCATATCGACGACCTGTTGATAGGCTGGTGAAACGCCTCGAAGATAGGCCACGTGATTTTTGTTTTCAAAGCGCAGAAATACTTTGTCTTCTAGAACTGGTGCGGCGTTTTCAACAAAGTCCAAGGCGATTAATTTCGACCATGTGGGTGCATCAACAACGAAGGTTTTTCCTTCTTTTGGCGCAATGTGCAGGTCAGGATCAAAAGCGTCACTAAAGGAAAGTCCAAAAGTTTTGAGCCCACTAAAAGCACTTAATACAATAAACAGGGCAGCAGTCGCCACAACGATGACCATGAGAGAAACTACATTGATTAAATTCACGATGGTTTGTCTACTTGGCGAAAAAAAGTAACGAAAAGCAAGAAACAACGAGAAACGCACGATTATTTCTTTTTGCGTTTTTCCAGCTGTTCGGGACGCTGAATAGGGTTTTCGTTGGCTTGTAGGGCTCGATCAATTTTATCGATATAATCCAGCGAATCATCCAGAAAAAAACTCAGGTCGGGGATTCGGCGAAGGTCATTTTTTAACAATTGTGCCAAGTCGTGTTTGATGCGAAATGCATTGGATTGGATGCCTTCCAACAACTCTTGGGCTTGCGCAGAGGGGAAAAGACTTAAATGGATTTTGGCCACGGAGAGGTCAACCGAGACCTGCACTTTGGTCACAGAAATCAGCAGGTCGCTCACGCTTTCTCTTCGCACAGCGCCTTGCAGCATTTTGGCAATTTCCTGTTGGAGCAGGGCGGCAATTTTTTTCTGACGTGGACTTTCCATGGATGTTTTTAAAACAGCATAAAATTAAGCATATTTGTGAGACCACTCTCCATCCGATGAAATACACTCCAAAGATTCTTTTTTTCGCCCTCTGCTTTCTCACCACTTTTGTCTACGCACAACGCGATCCATCGACCATTGTTACACTCATGGTGCAAAAAACAAATGCTTTGCGCACGGCCAAGGGGCTTGCGCCATTACAGCCGTTGGACAGCCTGCACCACTTGGCGCAATTTCATAGCGACAACATGGCTCGGGAGGGGTTCTATCAGCATGTTGACCCACAGGGTCGCACGCCTATCGATAGGGCGAAGGAGCTGGGAATTCACCCGTGGCGTCGCGTGGGCAACCGCAGCATAGGCATTGGCGAGAATATCGCTCAAGTGCCATGGTTTGAAAACGTTTCTACTTGCGGCGATACCCGATCGGACGAAGCTTTTGCGGAGTGCATGGTTCAGGGGTGGAAAAATAGCCCTCCGCATTACAAAAACATCATGGGCGATTACAAGCAACTGGGTATTGGTCTTCAGTTCAATAAAGACAATATGGGCCTAGGAACACAGGTGTTTCGCTAGTCTTGACGTTCCCATTTATAGTCACCATTCAACCGAAAAGTGCCCAAATGTTCTTTGTCCCAGTCCGATGGGGCAATGAGTGAAAGAAAGTTTTGCCCGTCATCGCCCACATAGAGATGGTAACTTTCACCAACGATAGGCTCGAATTTAAATTTGGCCGAGTACACTTGTTGCGTATCGCCGGCAAGGGTAACAAATGATTTGATTTTGTTTTGGAGGTCTTCGAGTTCTGCTTGAAATTGTTTGGAGACTTTGTCCACTCCCTTTTTCTTGAACGCATCCACATTGGGCACCTGAATCACAGGTCCAGAGGTGCTGGTCGCATAGGGTAAAAGTTTTGAGATATAGGTTTGTTCTTCATCACTCCAAGCCACCCCGTCAGGTTTTTTTGGCGTTTTCATTTTCCTTTGCTTTTTTTACAAAAGTAGTGACTTCTTTACAACGGGAGGAACCCCACCCAGAAAGATTATTTTTTTTGGTTGAGGTCCCGCAGTGCGTTGTACCCCATTACTAGGAGGAAAAACAATACACCATAGACCACGATGTTTGATAAAAAGTATCCCATAACCTTAAAGATACAAAAACGAAAAGTGTAAGGAGAAAAAAGGAGGGAAACAAAATTTAACTGTAATTTTAGCGTTGTTTAAAACAGCATGATTACACTTTCAGCGCTATTTGCAATCACCTTGGCCATGCTCATCATCTGGCGATCGAGCGATGGATTCGAAGTAGCTTCCGAATACCTTGGCCGGAATTTGACCGACGGGGTACGGGGAGCGACCATTAATGCCGTGGGAAGCTCTATTCCAGAATTGTTTACAACGCTTTTTAGCCTGATGCTTCTGGGCGAAGTAGACAACTTTGCTTTTGGCATTGGCACCACGGCAGGAAGCGCGATTTTCAACGGAATGATTATCCCTGCGGTTGCTATTCTGGCTGTCATTGGCTATGGAATTGCTCAAAAGGTACGGGTGTCCAAAAAAGTTATTCTTCGCGATGGGGTGGGCCTGATCCTTGCCGAACTCATTTTGATTTACATGGTCTCTGGCAATCATTTGGATTGGTACCACGGGTTGATTTTGATGCTGACCTATGTAGTGTATGTGGTCTACATGTTTGCCACCATGAAAAAACACGATCACCAACAGGAGGATGCTGTGGAGGAAGCCGAAGAACAACACTACCCCTTGGGACGAAAGCCCTCCATTGTAAAGGCGTTTATTCTACTTGATTTTGAGCATGTTTTTGTGCGGAAAAAAATAAATACACGCAATGCTTGGGCCTTGTTGTTGTTTTCCATGCTGGTCATTGGACTGGCCTGTATTGTTTTGATTCATTCCTGCGAAATGTTGTCCGAACAAATGGGTATCGCTCCATATTTTATCGCGGTAATCCTTGCGTCGGCAGCCACCTCTGTTCCCGATACCATTTTGTCTTACCGCGATGCCGTGGGAGGCAATTATGACGATGCTGTAGCCAATGCTTTGGGCAGTAATATTTTTGACATTTGCTTTGCTCTTGGTTTTCCCCTTTTTGCGTTTACCTTGTTCAATGGCCCGATCAGCATGACTTCAGAAACACTTGCCAATGTTGCAGAATTGCAAGCGAGCTTGGTGGTTCTCACCTTGGCGGCATTCATTATTTATTATTTCAATGCTGGCTTGACCCGTCTTCACGCCTATGCGCTATTGGCGCTTTATGTCCTATTTACAGCGTTTATATTCGCAAAAGCCTATGCTTTTGAGTGGGCTGTTCGCTTGGGAGAATTCCTAGCGCAATGGATGCCTTCGGCGGTTTAGTGCGGAAGTTTGTCTTGCAATAAGCCGTAGAAAAAGGTGCCCACCGTTGCCGAAAAGATCACCAATAGAATAGGATAAAATCCCGCACCTAGCAGCGTAAACATTGGTCCTGGGCATGCACCAGCGATGGCCCAGCCACAACCAAACAATATGCCGCCATAGAGGTAGCGTTTCCAGCCAGGGGCCTTATCAGCGATAACGATGGGTTGACCCTCGAGCACATCTTTGGGAGAGAACTTCTTCAGTACATACGTAATTATTGCGCCACAAAACAAGGCAGAGCCAATAATGCCATACATGTGAAAGGCTTGAAACTGGAACATTTCATAGATCCGAAACCAAGAGGCGGCTTCGGACATGAACATTGTTATGCCGAAGAGAAGCCCAATTGAAAAATAGACGATTGTTTTCATGAGAATAGAAAGGGGTATATGAAATGATTAACAACAAGGCCACCAATAAAGAATCCAATGACCGCAATAAGTGAGGGGAGTTGAAAGTTACTCAGCCCTGAGATGGCATGACCGGAGGTGCATCCACCGGCATAGCGCGCGCCGAAGCCAACGAGAAATCCTCCGAGAGAAAGCAAAATCAAGGAGCGAACATTGGTCAAGGCATCGCTGCCAAAAAGCATTTTGGGCATGTAGCTATTTCCTGCGTCAACGATGCCCATCTGGGTAAGTTGATCGACAGTGGCCGGACTGATATCGACAGCGGTGGAGGCACTCAAAAATTGGTGTGCTAAAAATCCACCAAGAATGGCTCCCGCGGCCACGGCGAGGTTCCAGCGTTGTGCTTTCCAGTCAAATTGAAACAGCGGGATGTTTTTTCCAAGGCCAGAGGCTGCACAAAGTGTTCGAAGGTTTGAAGACATGCCAAAGGTCTTGCCCGTCCAGAGCAACAAAAACATGACCAGCGCAATCATGGGGCCGCTAAAATACCACGGCCAAGGGTTTGTTAAGAATTCTATCATCAGTTGTGTTTAAAGGGTGGAAGGACAAATATAATCACTCACAGGGATGGAGGTGTTTTTGATGGCTTTGAAACCGCCTTGCACGTCAATCATGTTGTGGATGCCCCTTTTTTTCAATAAAGAAGCTGCAATGACAGAACGGTATCCGCCAGCGCAGTGCACGTAAAAAGTCCCTTGATGAGGGAAATTTTTCAATGCATCATTCAAATGGTCCAAAGGAGTGTTGTTTGCTTTTTCTACATGCTCTGACAGGTATTCTCCCTCTTTTCTCACATCAAAAACAGGCGTGGTATTGGGATCAAAACTGTCGGCAAAATCTTCTGCCGAGACACTGCTAATGGTGTCAAACTCTTTTCCTGCATTTTTCCATGCCTCAAAGCCACCTTTGAGGTAGCCAAGGGATTGATCAAAGCCCACTCTTGAAAGGCGGGTGATGGTTTCTTCTTCTCGCCCCTCGGGGGTGATGAGCAGCAAGGGATGTTGGGTATCGCCAATGAGCGCTCCCACCCACGGGGCAAAGGAACCATCGATGCCAATAAAGATGGATTGCGGGATATGTCCTTGCACAAATTCGCTTTGATGACGCACATCGAGAATTAGTGCCCCTTCGGCATTGGCAATGCGTTCAAAGTTATCGGGGTCCAAGGCTTGCGTGCCGCGATCCAATACGGCATCAATGTCTTCATAGCCCGATTTGTTCATTTTTACGTTGAGTGGAAAATAGGAAGGGGGCGGTAGCAACCCCTCGGTGACTTCTTGAATAAATTCTTCCTTGGTCATGTCCGCTCTCAGGGCGTAGTTCATTTTCTTTTGATTTCCCAGCGAGTCAACGGTTTCTTTCATCATGTTTTTACCGCAAGCCGAACCAGCCCCGTGCGCCGGATAGACAATCACGTCGTCGTGCAGTGGCATGATTTTGTTTCTCAGGCTGTCAAAAAGCATCCCGGCCAAGTCTTCTTGGGTGATTTCCTTTCCTTTTTGGGCCAAGTCAGGTCGGCCCACATCGCCTAGAAAGAGGGTGTCCCCACTAAAGATGGCGTGATCTTTTCCTTGGGCATCGCGCAACAGATAGGTGGTGCTTTCGAGCGTATGGCCAGGGGTGTGCAGCACAACAATGGTTATTTCACCCAAAGTAAACGTTTGCCCATCTTTGGCGATGATCACATCGTATTCGGGCCGGGCATTCGGGCCGTAGACAATGGGTGCGCCCGTTTGCTTGGAGAGTGTTAGGTGACCACTCACAAAGTCCGCATGAAAGTGCGTTTCAAAGATGTATTTGATCGTTGCCTTATTTTTTTTGGCCCGTTCAATGTAGGGCGTCACTTCGCGCAAAGGATCGATGATGGCGACCTCCCCTTGGCTTTCGATATAATAGGCGCCTTGTGCCAGGCAGCCGGTGTAAATTTGTTCTATTCGCATTTTTATTGTCGATTGGTTTGGTGGGCTATTTTTTGGTCAATAGCGGAAATTTCTTGTTCATTGATGTATTGCATACAGGCGGTTAAGCTACTAAAAAAACGCATGTCCTCCATGCGGTCGGTGAGCCCATGCAGGTGGAATCGATCGCGCAAGGGGCCTGTGAGCTGTACCCAAAAAAGACGGATGTCTTGTTCATTGAGCTCTTGCACCCATTGCTGCAGCATGTGCAGGGCGGTTGCATCCACATAATGCATGGGCACTGCATTGATGACAATGCTATTGACGGGCGATTTTTGGTTGTCTAACAGGGTCTTGATGGCCGATTTGAAATAGGCTTGATTGCCAAAAAATAAGGGCCCGTCAAAACGGAGAATCAATACGCCTTTATAGAGCACTGCTTCTTCGGGAAAACGTTCAATGTTTTTGAAATAATCAGAGCCTTTGATTCGTCCCAAAACAGCAATATGCGGTTGAGACAATTGAAAAATGGTGTATCCCAAGGCGACGAGCACCCCCAAAAGAAGGCCTTGTACGATGCCAACGAATAAAGTGACGCTAAAGGTGAATAACAGAACCAGTGCTTCGGCACGGTTGTTTTTCCACAGCTGGACAGGATAGGAAAAATCGACGAGCTGAATGACTGCCACAACGATAATAGCGCCCAGTAAGGCATTGGGGAGATGATAGAAAGAAGCTGTGAAAAAATGCAAGGTCAGTCCAATGACAAGGGCACTGATGAGCGCTGCTAAACTAGATTTTGCCCCCGCTTGGTTGTTTACTGCCGTTCTAGAAAACCCTCCCGTAGTAGGATAGGATTGAAAAAATGCGCCAAGGAAATTGGCCGCACCCAAGGCTACGAGTTCTTTGTTGGGAACCACGTGTTGGGTGTTGTTTTTTTCATCAATGGCTTTGGCCACCGCAATGGCTTCCATAAAGGCCACAAGAGCAATGGTGAACGCCAAAGAGGTGAGGGCAATAATATCGGCAATCGCGAAGGACGGCAGGCGAAAACCGGGAAGCCCCCCGGGGATTTCTTTCACCACACGAACGCCCAAGGCATCCCAGTGGTAGGCTTGTGACAATATAATGCCTGTAATGACCAAGAGAATGGCTCCTGGAATTCTCGGGAAAAATTTTTTCACCATGAGCAGCCACAGGATACCCACCCCACCAATGGTGACAGTGATGGGGTGAATGTTGGCACCTGAAGTCATCAAAAATGAAAAAAGTGTTTGAATAGAATTGTTTTTTGGTAGATCAATCCCCAGTAGATGATGGAGCTGACTAAATCCGATAATCAAGGCGGCGGCAGAGGTAAATCCACTCATGACAGGTTTGGAGAGCAGTTGCACCAAAAACCCTAGTTTGAGTTGGCCAAAGATCATTTGAAGCCCCCCAACATAAAGCGCAAGGACCAGGGCAAGGGCGACATATTTTTCTGGACTAAGGTGGGGGATAGCACTCAACCCTGTCGCAACCAAGAGCGAATCCATGGCCACAGGACCTACGGCCAACTGCCGAGAACTGCCCAGCAAAGCGTAGACAATTTGCGGAACAAAAGCTGCGTACAAGCCATAAACAGGGGGCAATCCTGCAATCATGGCATAGGCCATCCCTTGCGGAATGAGCATTACCCCTACAGTAAGACCCGCGCTGAGGTCGCCCCCAAAATAGGCTTTGGGGTAGTTGAGCAAAACCGTTAGGTTGGGAAAAAATGGTTTTCGCATACCACAAAAATACAACACCTAGGAAGGATAAAAGGTAACTTGGGTTACATTGCCACCAATTCGATCCCCTGTCGGTGAAGAATAATTTTTTGTTCTTTTTCGAGTCGTTTTAGAAGTCGCGAAATCACCACCCGAGAGCTGTGCAAATCTTGGGCGACGGAAAAGTGAGTCATGGGGAGAAGTTTTGTTTGTGTCACGCGGGCTTTTTGTTGGAGGTAATCCCAAAGGCGTTTTTCGAGTTGATCGAACGCAATACTGTCGAGGGTTTCCAAGAGTTCTTCCATTCTTTTTTGGTAACTGTAAAACACAAAATTTCGCCAAGAAGGGTAGTCATTCATCCATTGTTGTGTTTTTGCCAGCGGGACCATAATCAGTGAGGAGGGTAATTCGGCTGTTGCCCTGATCTTGCTTTTTCGGTGGGCAAAATCGGCCGAAAAAGTCATGGAACAGGAGTCCCCTTGTTCCAAGTAGTAGAGCAACAATTCATCGCCGTTGGCATCTTCGCGGGTGATTTTGACCACCCCGGAAAGCAGCAAGGGAACCCCTTTAATGGTCTCCCCAATATCGATCAACTCAAACCCAGCAGGCACTTCGCGAAAGGTCCCCACACGCGCAATTTCCTCTAGGAAATCATCGTCGAACAACGGCCCAAAATGGGTTTGGAGAGCATGGATCAAAACAGCGATGTTTGTCCATCAAAAGTAACGATATTCCTTCATTCCTTCACTTTTTATGGGAACTACTCTTAATGATTGCTGAATCGTGGTTGTCTTCCTGCTGTTGGTGCAAAGGTTAATTGTGGTATATTTATTCTTTGAATAATTGTAGAAGAGAACGCAGTTAAATTTTGAGTATCGAATGAAAGCAAGGCAGGGCAGGAGCAGCAAGGGAATAATCATATTTTTATTTTTTATAACACTATCGTCGCTGTCCTTGGCACAGGAACGACAAGACAATGCTTGGAAAGCCTTGTTTACCGATTTTAGCCTGACGGCGAGTAAAACCATTCGTGTAGAAACACATGTGCGAACAAAGCGGTTCATGGCAGAAAACGATCAATATTTGTTTCGCCCCGGGCTCACTTTCCGTTTGAACCGTTTTTCTAGTTTGAGTTTTGGGGTGACGTTTTTGTCGACCAACCAACCCGAACATCGGCTTTATGAACAAAATCTGTGGCAGCAGTTTGCGTTTAGGGTTCCGGTAAAAAAAGCCACGTTTTTCGGCTGGATTCGCGTCGAACAACGCTGGCAAAAAAGAGCGGACGACCCTTTTGGCTACAGCGCCCGAATTCGGTTTCGCAATGGTTTTGAATATCCTCTCCAACGCGCGACCACCGCATCATTACATTTTATCGTATTTAACGAAGTATTTTTATCCACACAAAAGAGCTTTCCTTATGCCTATAACCAAAACTGGACTTTTCTTGGGCTGAAAAAAAAGCTTGGCCGCCAACTGACTCTCTTGACGGGTTTTCAAAGAACCAGTGTTCCACGGGCAGAGGGATTCCTTCATAAAAACATCTGGTCTTCCATTTTGTTTTATCGCCCGGGGCGATAGACCGCCGTTGAGGAAATGGAAAGGGCAAAGAATCGAATACAAACGACGATGAATAAGTTAAAAACCGTACCGTTCTGCACAGTTCTTTTTGTTTTCCTTTCAGTTATACTCGCTTCTTGTCAATCGGAAAATCCTTTGCAGACGATTCTTTCCTCTCCCACCAAGGAGATCGCCGCGATTGTTGAAAATATCGACGCGCATCATGTTCAAATTCGCTACACCCAAATTCATCGGGACACTTTGGGGCAACCCCAGTTTCGGTCCTACGAGTATGGGGTAGACGAAGAACGGTATTTTTATCCCGCCAGTACGGCAAAACTGCCCGTGGCCATTCTGGCCTTGCAACGCCTTCGCGAGTTACAACGAAAAGGCGTGGCGATCGATGCCCAAACCCCTTTTCTTATTCGATCGCCATTGAGTGTTCACCCCATGGTTGAAAGCGACAGCACCCACCCGCAACATCGGTTGACCGTTGCCCATTTAATCAAGAAAATATTTTTGGCGAGTGACAATGATGCGTACAATTATTTGTTCGACTTTTTGGGAAGAGATTACATCAATGATCAGTTGCGGGAAAAAGGGTTGAATCAAATTCAAATTCACCACAAATTTCTATGGGGAGCCGACAATGAACGCACCTGGGAATATCTTTTCTATGATGCTACAGGGACGGTGTATGAACAAGCCTCGATGCGTTCGATTTTTGCCCAGACCAATGCCCATTTAAAAGGAGTCCGCCAAGGGAATGGATTTATTAAGGAGGGAAATTTGGTGACCGAACCCATGGATTTTCGCCAGAAAAACCGACTTTCCATTCGGGCGTTGGAGGGCCTTATGAAACGGGTACTGTTCCCAGAGGTTTTTCCCGCCCATCAACGCTTCGATTTGACGGAGGAAGACCATGTGTTTCTTCGATACTGGATGGGCCGCCATACCCTGGAGAGTTCTTCTCCCAAGTACTCGGCTGAAGCGGGTTTTTACGACAGTTACGTCAAGTTTTTAATGTATGGCGATACGCCCGGGAAAATGACCCCCGATATCCGGATCTACAACAAGGTGGGCGATGCCTATGGAACGCTGACCGACACCGCCTACATTGTGGATGCCAAAGCGGAGATTGAATTTTTATTGACGGCAACAGTATTCGTCAACAAAAACGGCATTTTCAACGACGATGTTTATGAATACGACGCATTAGGGATTCCTTTCTTAGGCGCCCTTGGCCGCCAGGTTTATGCTTGGGAGAAAAAAACCAAGTCGATGTACTCGTCGGGGGAGGCTCTCCAGAAGAAATAGTTTGACTGGTTTAATGAACCAAAAGACGGTTGCGCGAACTATATTTTATTGCAAGCATTCCACAAAATTAATGCGACGTTGTTTATCTTTGCCCCAGAAATAGGTCCTATAGCTCAGTTGGTTAGAGTAGCTGACTCATAATCAGTTGGTCCC
>WTJN01000178.1 GCA_011526265.1 Candidatus Arcticimaribacter sp.
AACGTCAACACCAGTAATCCTAACAGTGGTGGTGGTGGTGAAAACCGTGTCTATTCTTACGGTGTGAATTGGATCATAAAAATTTAATTCACTCCTGTCAATCAACGTTGTATGAAAAGAGCTGCAGTCTTTTTTTTATTCGCCACCTTTTTTTCTTTTCAGTCTTGGGCACAGCCTGAAGAGCGACTGGGCGTTAAAAATGTCATCTCTTCTTCGGCGTCGTACAAGAAAAACTTAAACCATACTGCTTCAGTGGTGTCTTCGGGAACGACAATGTCGGTGACCATCGATGCCGTTTCCATTGTTTCAGGCTTGCCCTATTTGGGAATTATTCAGTCGCCCTATAACAACAATAATGACTATACTGCATATTCCCAGCGCTACGACAAAGACCTTGGATTTCCTTGGGGAGTGGCCTACCAATACCGCACTTTCGAGGAGCAAAACTTCACTATTTCAAAGGGCTATTTTTCCGATCGGGTGGACATCAACTGGGATGTCACCAACAATCTCGATGTTATCACGGGGTTCAAGGTGTATCGCACAGAGGATATCGATAGCGACAATCCTGATTGGGGCGATCCTGTGCGAACCCTTCCAGCCAACGCCAAGTCATATGAAGACCGCAACGTTGAAGGGGGGAAACTTTACCGCTATAAAATCAAGGCCTTTGGTGTAGTCAACCAAGATCCTGACACAAAATACGTTACCTATATCACAGGCATTGGGTTTCGTAACCCCTCGGCGGTCGTGACGGGGAATGTTTCTTTCGAAGGAGGAAATCCCGTAGAGAATGTTTTGATTTCTGCTGTTCCCGACGGTGGATTTGGTGACTTTGGGAGTGCGCTGTCCATCCCTGCCGACGGCTATGCCGAAACACAAAATGAATTTCATCAGTCGCTCAACGCGAGCATTACATTGCAAGCGTGGGTCAAGCCGCAGTCCAGTTTCAGCAATGACACCATCAATATCATTTCACTGACCAGCGACCGCAATCAAAAAATCAACTTCAAAACCCGGGTGAATGGAACAGCGCTCGAGGTGTTTGTCAACGACCACAAAGTTGCCCTTGATGGAGGAATCCCCAACGGTTTAATGGATAACCGCAGCAATGATTTATTCATCCCCGCTACAGATTTTAACGATAATTTCGTGCATCTCTCAACAGTATTGATTCACGACTCTATACCGAAAATATACATCAACGGTCGTCTCATTGACGACGATTACGTGGCCTATGCCAATGAAATCATTGCCGCCACAGCCACTTCCAGTACAACATTGTCTACAGTGGGTGCTCTTACCTTGCAAACCAGTGACCAGTCGATTTCGATTGACCAAGGCGGTGGAGGAGCACAAACCTGGACGACCGCACGATTGGGTGGAGGCAAAGATGCTTTCATCGATGAGGTGCGGATTTGGAACAAGGTCCTCACCAGCCAATCGATTAAACGCGATTTTAGACGCTATCTTAAAGGGAACGAAGATGGATTTCATACCTACATAAGAGCCAACGAACGCGTAGGGAAATTTGCGTACGACCTGGCACATACCGGATTTAATTTTCACAGCAATGATTTCCATTTAAAATCAGATTTGCTTGCCGTGGCACAACAGGCTTCGTTTGTCACAGGCGCGAGAGAAAAACCCACAAATGCTCAGTTAGGAATTTTTGGCATCACCGATGAAAATGGAAATTATGTCTTGCCTTCTGTCCCTTATGAGGGGGTAGGGCAAACCTTTAGTTTCACGCCCTCCCTTGGCGTACATGCCTTCGATCCCATTCGAGAACTCATCTACCTAGGAGAGGGAAGTACTGTGGTCAATAATTTAGATTTTATCGATGTTTCTGCCTTCACTTTCCGTGGGCGGGTGCTCTACGATAGTCGTGGGGTTTTCCCCGAAGGCCCTGAGACCGATCAGGTGCGGGGAGACATAATCGATGGTGAAGCCTATAATGCCTATCTTGTGGATGGACTCAATTACCCCAAAGGCGAATATTGGGCGGTCTACAGTGATGATGCTATACCAACCATTACGCATTTAGCCCGATATGCGCCCATCCCACTTGAGGGTGCCAATGTCTATGTGGACGGGAACTTGGTGCTCGATGCAGAAAATCAGGCCGTGGTGACCGACGAATACGGACGCTTCACCATTCAAGTGCCGATTGGCGAGCATAAAGTTAGCGTTGATAAATTCAATCATGAGTTTAAGTTCGACGGGAAATACCCGGCCGAGGGCATGGTCGATTATTTTGAAGACAACGATCAAGAAATTGTCTTTATCGATGAAACCAAGGTAACTGTCGTTGGTCGCGTGGTGGGAGGAACTCGCGAGGCAAATAAACCGCTTGGTTTTGGTTACGACGGTTTGAAGACGCACGTTGCTTCCCCTACAGACATCGTGTACTCGTCCGTCAACAATATTGGAACGGCATCGGTTACTTTAGGTTACCGTTCTCCTGGGGCGACCTCTATCACTCCAGAGTTTAAAACCACCTTTAGCACCAATCAAGAAACAGGAGAGTATCGGGTAGACGTTCTGCCGCTGCGCTATGAGTTGTCGCAAAGCGACTTGTACATTCCTAGTCAGCGACTCATCAGCGAGCAAACGTTCTTGACAGAGAATGAACTGATTAATTTCTCCTCCATTACGCCCGAAGAGGAATCTCATTTTGTCGTCGAAAGTGACACCATTGCAACGAGTTTGCCATACAACTACAAAAAGAGTTTCATCAAACGAGTAACCCCTATCATCACTGTGATGGAACAAACTTCCGATCAAGCCATTCGCATTGGTGAAGAAAGCTATACGGTGAGCAATTCGGCTTTCAATGTTTATTCTCAAGAAAGTGTCTATTCAATCGAATTGCAGCGCATTGAACGATACACCAATTATGAGTCAGAAGAGCCGGATGGGACGGTCGACAACGTGCCGGTGACCGATGGGGAACTCATTGTGACCAATCAATTGGTTGCTTCGGGGCCAGGGAACGATGCTTTGACAGAGGATGAAGACGATCCGAGCATGATCGAATACAAATTCAAAGCGGGCGATCCCAATACCGATGTTACCTCTGGCTTCCTAAAAACAATTTCATTGCTTTACAGGCTCAATGGTATTGATTATCAAATCGAAGGCTACCAACCCAATGGTGTAATTCTAGGTGCGATTGGCGATGGCGGACAGACCTTCCAAACGGCAGGACCGGAAGTTCCAGACATCATTCTTCGCGATCCTCCGGGGTCAAATAGTTTTGCGACCATTGAGGAAGGATCCTCTTTTTCGATTGCAAAAGCAAATGTGGGGAGCTATGCCAACACCACTGAAACAGAATTGGAGATCAAACTAGGAGTGAAGTTTGAAATTGGTGGAGGAATTACAGGGCCAGCGGTAGAAACGGAAAACTATGCATCAGTCATTGGAGGGTTCAACGTTGGTGTCTCTACGTCCAATGGTGACGAAGAGACTAAAACTTATTCCTTTAACACGGCCATTTCGACCAGTGATGATCCCGATTGGGTAGGCGCCGAGGCGGACTTATATATCGGTTCTTCCAGCAACATGTTCTACGGTTTAATGAATAACCTTTCAGTAACCGACGGGACGGTAAGCAACAACAATGGTCAATCTGTATCGATTCCTGTAAGTACCCTTGAGGGAATAAAATACATCAGCTTGAAAAAAGTACTGGCTTTTGGCCCTGGTGAAGAAGTAACTACGTTCATTTATTCACAACGCGAGCTGGTCAATGACATCATTCCTTATTACGAAGAAATCGTCGAAAATTACGCCTGTATAGAAAGCAACAGAGACGAGTCTACCCCTCCTGTTCCTTGCCCCATCGATATTCAAGGGGATGGCTTTAAGAGTGAATTGTGGTACCGCAACCAGATCCAACTTTGGCGCCGAGCCATACAGTTGAATGAGCGAACAAAATATTTGGCATCTTCCGATAAAGAAGGGTTAAAAGCGGCAGTAGTTTCAGAAATCAATGACAATTTCCGCATTGCGGGCGTGGACACCAAAGCCGGGACACGACTAAAAAACATGTTGGATACGTTCTTCTTTGAAAACATATCATTTGATTCTGGCGTGGGAAGTGTTGAAAAATCCATTGAAACAGGCAACGCCACCGCCTGGGAACACACCTTTGCTGTAGACGTAGCGGCAACCATTGGAGTAGGGCTTGGATTGAATTTTGGCGGTGCAGGATTGGAGGCCAAAATCACCAACCAAAACGCCTTTGGTTATGAATACTCTCAGAACGAAGAAGTCGAAAGCAACCTTGTGTTCAGCTATACCCTCCAAGACAACGACGATTACAACAAACTCAGTATTGACGTCATCAATGTAATGGACGGTAACGGTCCAGTCTTTATTACACGTGGGGGAGAAACCTCTTGCCCGGTAGAGGAAGCACAATATTCGCTCTTTTATAATGAAGAGATTCAACCGGTTGTTGATCCCATTATTTCGGAATTGCGTACACTTTCTCCAACCGAATCCATCGAGCTAAGCGCAGGAACCATTGGCGTAGAGGTGCCGTATATTGCCGTTGACAATGCATCCATTGCAGGTGTGCCCGAAGGAGACGCAGCAGAGTTTACGCTCACACTGCGCAACGATTCTGTTCTGGGCCCTGAAGAATCTGAGTTCGTGCTTTATGTGAACCAGACCACCAACCCAGACAACGCCATCTTCAATTTGGGAGACAACGGACGGGTGTTCTTCCTCGACGGATCTGAAACCGTTGAGTATACCCTTACCCTTGAAAAAGGATCGAGCGATGTGTATGATTACGAGGACATTGAAATTGTCTTCGAATCGCTTTGTGATGATGATCTCTCCATGTCGGTCAATGTGTCGGCCTTCTTCATTGAGTCGTGTACACGGGTCAATATGTTGCAACCCAACAACAACTGGGTGAAAAATGACTTGAATACCATTGAAGAAAACCGTAATATCCCATTAAACATTGTTTTAAATGAGTTTGATTTAGGCTTCGATAGTTTCGAGCGCATTACCTTGGAATATCGACAAGCAGGTTCCGCCGAATGGACACGATTGCAAACCTATGTGGTCAGTCAAACCATCTATGACCAATTGGTCGAAAACGGGGACACCAATGTGACTACCGTAACCATGGATCAATTAGAAATTGAATATGCTTGGGATATTGTGGCACAAAGTCTGCCCGATGGCAATTACGAGCTGCGCGCCCGTAGTTTCTGTTTGAACGGTACGACCTATACCTCACAACCCATTACAGGAAAAGTCGACCTTACCCCCCCAACGGTGTTTGGTACCCCACAACCCACCAACGGCATCCTCTCCATTGGCAGTGATTTAATCGCGCGGTTCAACGAACCTGTGAAGGCCAACGGAACCTTGACCCGATATGAGTTTAAGGTGCAGAAAAATCAATTGCCTGTCAACCACGAGGTCTCTCTTTCTTTCAACGGATCCAGTAACGTTGCACGTTTAGTGAGTCCGTTCATCAAATCCGGCAACTTTGCCATTGAGTTTTGGCTCAAGAACCAAAGTCAAGGTGCGGCCACCCTGCTCGACCAAGAGGGCGGCTTAGGCGTATCTTTGAGCGGAAACCGTATGACCTTCCGCATTGGTGGCGAAGAAGTATCGGGCCAAGTAGCCAGTGATGGCACTTGGAATCATTATGCCATGTCGTATAACAACGAAACGGGTCAAATGGTCTTGATCGAAAACGACAATGAAATTGCCTCCAGAGCGGTCAATACAGACTTGAGTTTTAGCAACAACAACACCATCGTTCTTGGTGGGAACAACTTCCGCGGGAATCTTCATGATTTGCGTTTTTGGACCAAGTTTGTGGCCCGTGAAACAGCTGTGGCTTACCAGAACGAGCTATTGAATGGAAACGAAGCCAACTTGGTGGGCTACTGGCCAATGAACGAAGGGCACGGAACCATTGCCAACGATATTTCTCGCTTCAAACACCTGGCCTTGGAAAATGTAGATTGGGAAATTTTCCCCAACGGGAATTCCTATGCTTTCGATGGGAATCATTATTTGACCCTGACCGAAACTTCGGGTGTAATCATCACCAAAGACATGGATGCGACCTTGTCTTTCTGGATGAAAACCAGCCAAACAGGTAGAGCGACCTTACTTTCAAACGGTCGCGGTGATGCTTCTGATTTGGTTACCAATAACAATTACCGCAACCGTTGGTCTATTGAGCTGAACGAAAATGGCGGTATCGAATTGAAAGCAGAAGACCAGATTTTCCCTTTCGGAACCACAGCAGTGAACGATGACCAATGGCACCACGTGGCATTGGTATTGCGAAGAAACGGTAATCTGAGCACATTCATAGACGGCCAACGGGTCGCCACTGCCGCCAACTCCGAGTTGGGTGGTTTTTCAGGAAGCCGCATTTTTGTGGGTGCACGAGGTCAAATTCAACTCGATGGCAGCGACCTGGTCGATCAATACTACGAAGGTCTTTTCGATGAACTGCGCATTTGGAGTTTGGCCAAGTCTGCCGAGCAAGTCAACGAAGACCAATTCTTTGAAGCCGATTACGAATCGCTGGGCTTGATGCTTTATGCACCTTTCAACGCCCCTGAAGTAGCGACAGGGAACGGGCCTCGATATTATTATCCCGTCAATAGTTTGACCAAAGCCAGCACGGTAGCCGATATCGTTGGAGGAGCAGGTGTTCAATATTCGGAGGTCACCCCCCCGGTGAAACCCCTTCGCCCCACCGAGAGTCTGGTCGTCAATGCATCAATCAATCAGGATGAGGTCTATCTGTTGCCGTTGATTAGCGACTGGGCGAGTGTAGAGAAAAAAGTGGCCAATGTCACCATTGCCAACCTCTACGACCTATCGGACAACCGACAATTATCCCCCGTTACTTGGTCTGTTTTCATCGATCGCAATCCGCTCAGCTGGTATGTAGAAGGTTATGGAACGGAAATAAATATGGTGAAAGCCTTGGAGGAAGACAACGAGATGGACATCAGTTTGGTCAATCGCAGTGGTAGTGCACAACCCTACTACATTTCAGGACCCAGCTGGTTGGAAATTCCCGAACCCAACGGGACTGTACCGCCCAATAGCACGCTGATCGTTCGAGCACGGATCAATCAGGATATTTCTCCCGGCACCTATGATGAAGAAATTATTCTATCGACGGATTACGGCTATGACGAAAAACTGCAAATCAACCTTCGGGTCATCGCGCAGGAACTGCCTTGGGAATTCGACCCCGAGCAGTATGAACAAAGCATGAATCTGATTGGGAAAATTCGTGTAGATAATGAAATCAGCATGGATTTCTACGACAAAATCATTGCTTATGTTGGCGACGATGTTCGCGGGATTGGTGCGCTGAGCTATGTAGAGGTCTACGATGAATATTTTGTGCTGCTCACCGTGTACGGCAATGTAGACGAAGCAGAAGAAATTGATTTCCGTATTTGGGATGCTTCCGAAGGACGCCTCAAGGTGGCCAATGTTGAAGGGATAAGCGAGGTGTTCTTTACGCCCAATGAGTTATTGGGAGATTACCAAACACCTTTGATCTTTGAAAACACCATTCAGGAAACGCAACGCATCGACTTGAACCGCGGCTGGTCATGGGTGTCATTTAATGTCAACGGCAACGAATTTGACGACCTCAATGCGTTTTTCCAAAACTTGAATTTACAAACCTCAGACATCATTGTATCCAACGGGCCTGCACTGTTTGACACCTATGAAGTAGATGCCAACAATCCCGCCGCAACGGGCTGGTATGGTTCGCTTTCGGCCAATGGTGGGTTGAGTGCGCAAAAAATGTATAAGATTCGCTTGAGTGAAGCACAAACACTCTACACCACTGGCTCGCGTGTTTCGCCCAGCGATTGGGAGTTCAATATTTCTGAAAATTGGAATTGGTTGCCCTTTATTCTCAATGCACGAGTACCTATCAATGAAGCTTTGGCTCGTCTGGATGCGCAGCCCGGAGATTTGATCAAATCACAATCGGAATTCGCTATTTATGACGGCTCCAACGGTTGGGTAGGAACTTTAACCTATCTCAATAGCGGAGAAGGGTATATGCTTCGTGCATCGCAAGCACAAACGTTTAGCTATCCGAGTTATTTCAGTAGTAAAACAAGCACTTCGCTTCCAGAAAAACAGAAGGAATCTCGTTATGTTTTGCCAGGTTATGCCAAAAACATGAACGCTGTTGTTGCGCTGCCCGAAGGCTATGACCAAGTGCGCTTTGTAGACGCTGAAGGTACCGTTGTTGGGAAAGCCAATGCCACCTATGTTCAAGGGAAATACACCGCCTTTGTTACGATTTTTGGCCAAGAAACCACACCGCTTAAAGTTGAGATCGGCTGTGATAACGATTTCCACCCCACAGCAACAACCATCAACTTTGAAGCAGACACCTTGCTGGGTACTTTAGAGGAACCGTTGACGCTGGATGAAATTGCCTTCATTGGCGCTACTTTCACGGCCTATCCTAATCCGGTAGATACTTTTGTCGACATTGCTTTTGAATCAAAAACAACTACAACGGCGGAGGTTGTGCTCTACTCCATGCAAATGAAACGCGTTCGTCAGGAATTCATTGCGGTACAAGAGGGCGATAATAAGTTAAGAATTCCCATGTCCTCTCTGCGACAAGGAAGCTATATCATTCATTTAAAAGTTGAAGGACGGGTCTTTACCAAGCTTGTCATTAAGGAATAAATAGTTATGTTAAAAAACCTTCGTATTTATTGGATGTTTCTGGTTCTGTTTGGTGCTACTGTGCAAGGGCAACAAACACCGTATTTTTCCTTGACTCAATACCAACTCAATTTGATCAACCCGTCCTATGCGGGAGTCAGTGGCGATTTGTTTACGATGGGAACCAAATCTCAATGGTCCAATGTTGAGGGTGCCCCGAGGACATTTGCGTTTACTTACTCTACTCAAAGCACCGAGAAAGTTGGGATGGGGATTTCTGTCATTTCAGATAAAGTGAATGTAGAGCAGCAAACCTTGGCATTCATCGACTTTTCATACAAGTTGACTTTGGCCGAAAACATGCGTCTATACTTGGGCTTGAAGGCAGGGGGGAATTTTTACTCTTCAGACCCGTCGGGTTTGGTGAATTATCTCACCCCACCTGATCCTTCAAAAGTGGCGATGCGCCAGTTTACGCCCAACTTTGGTGTAGGGGCTTATTTGGATGCAGGATCGTTCTGGGTCTCCCTCTCAGCGCCTCGCTTGTTGGAAGCCAACCGAAGCACATCGGACGAAATGTACGCCAAAGACCGAATTCATTCCTATGCGGCTGCAGGGACTTCGATCGAAGTCAGCGAAAAAATTGATTTGTTGCCCAGCGTAATTTTCCGAAAAGTCATGGGACTGCCCCTCAGTACAGAGTTCACGGCCCAACTTCGCTACATGGATCGTTTCCAATTTGGTGGGCAGATTCGTGATGTTTCCAACATGAGTATCTTTGCTTTGGTCAATGTATCTCCCAAGATTGATGTGGGTTATGCCTACGATAACTATTTAGATACTGAACTTTCGGGCATGACCGTAAACGGTCACGAGTTTTTCTTGCGCTTCCGTCTGGGAACCAAAGACTTTACAGAAAATGCTGACGTCGAGGGTGAAAACCCCGAGCAAGGGGGAGAAAGCACCTCATCTGACCAGCGTAGACGATAGGTTTACAACCTTACTTTTTCGACAATAATTTGTCCCAAATTCCAACTGGGGATATAATAGTTAAAGTCACTCGGGTAGAGGAACTCTTCAAAAATCCTTTCTTGTAAAACGGTGGAATTTCCCGTGATGATGGTGAGCGAAAAAGAACCCTGCTTGACAAGTTCGTCTAGTTTTTTTTGCACCAAGAGCAGTGCGGGTTTATGCCGTAGACCGTGGAGGTCAATTTGCTGCATTTCTTTCATTGTAGATGTGCCAAAAAAAACCCCCGTAATCCAGAGTGAAATACGAGGGAATGTTAACCAAAATTATCAACTAGTACATGAAAATTACTTTGTAAAAGTAGCACAAGAACGTGTGCAGAGGTGTTAAATCCTTGGTAATGTTTTCCCAACAAAGCGTTAAAATTCAGTTATTTTTTTAGGGCATAGCGCTCTAAAACTGATAGCGGTACCACCTCCAACGTCTTTTGGTGGGTGGCTGCTAAGATGACCGGTGGAGCGACTCCTGCCAAGTGTGCCTCTTTCCATCGGGAAACACAAAGACACCAGCGGTCTCCTTCGACTAAACCGGGGAAATTGTACTGCGGTAGTGGTCGCGTTAGGTCATTGCCGCGTTGCTTCGAGTAGTCTAGAAAAGCCTGGGTCACTATGGCACAAACGGTGTGCGTACCTACATCAAAAGGTCCGGTATCACAACAGCCATTGCGAAAAGCACCGGTGAGCGGTGAGGTACCGCAAACCATCAAGGGTTCTCCAAAAACATTGTATCCTTCTTCTTTCATCATTGGAGGGAGAAATTACAGCCTAAAAACACTCGGATGCCTTGGTTGGGGGCATAGGCATAGGTGGGGTCAAATGTGAGTGCGTTGGGGTTGTCAGGGGAGGCCAGTGCGTTGCCCGCAGCGTCAAAGGCAACATTGCTATCGAAGGGGTCGTTGGCGCGAGCAATCAGGAAAGGGTTGTTCTTCGCAGGTGTCCAATTCAATAGATTTTTAACGCCCAAGAAAAAAGTCCAATCATTGTCTCTCTTGTAGTTGAATTTGATGTTTTGAATACTCCAGACAGGCGATTGCGCAGTACGAGGATCCTGCTCGTTGAGCACGGGCAGGCGCATCGCCCCAAAGATATTTCCCGTGTAATCCATATTGATTTTATCGCCTTGTATAGGAATACTGATTGTCCATGTTCCTGACCACTTTTCGGTAAACAAAGGGCGTTCGCGTTGTCCGTTCTCCACAAGATAAACATCCATAAAATTCATTCCGATTTGGGCAGTAAAACGATTGGCCACAGCATTAAAGTTCAATCCGATGCCTTGTGAAACGGAATGCCCCTGTAAATTGGCATAACGAATCTGGTTGGGATTGCTATCGTAGTCGGGAATGATTTGATTGGAAAAATAGGTATGCCATGCAGAAGCATCTATGCCAAAAATCCATCCACTCGTGGTATAAATTTTCTTAAAGAAATTCATGTTGACATTCCATGACGCCTCGGGTTGGAGGTCATTGTCTATGATGAGTTCTCTTGCACCAGTGAGCGAAGCATGGTCTTCGGTAAAAATGTTGACCACACGGAATCCAGTACCAAAGTTTAGGCGTAACAAGGTTTGATCGTCCCACTGATATTTATAGCCTGCGCGTGGAGTAAAAATGACCCCATGGTTTTGGTGATGATCGATCCGAAGCCCTAAAAGGATTTTGTTTTTTGGACGAATGCTGTATTCATTTTCAAGAAATAAGCCAGGAATCCACCGTTCGTTGGGTGCGTTTTTGTTGCCTTCTGCAGTGGCTGCGGTGTTGTCATCATAGCGATTGAAACGGGTACTGATTCCCCCCAACCATTGACTTCTTCCGGTTTGTTTTTGCCAAATTAGTTGGGCAAAACCAATCTTTTCTTCTCCAATATATGGGGTATCGCCATAGACCGAATTTTGCTGGTGGTCGGTGTAAGAATACTGAACCCTCCATGCAGCATTGAGTGCATGGTTGCCCAACAATTCAAAGCGAGAAGTATAAATACTTTCGCCATAGACATTGTTGCCTCCACGGTCTGCCGGCGTCCATTGCATTTCTCCACCCCAACGGTCTTCATACAAATACCGCAGCGCGATATTTTGCTTTTGTCCTCCGGTTTGCCAGCTCAACTTTTGAAACACGGAGAATCGTTTTTGGAGGGTAACATCGGTAAAGTTGTCGTTGTTTTGGTCGATGGGTGTGGAATAATTGTAGAGATTAATCCCGGTTAACGCACTTCCTTTTTTTCCTAGCGGAATAGTCAACCCAAGGTCTGCGTTATATTCTTGCCACGTGGTTCCATATACATCGGCAAAAAATTTGGGACTGTATTCGGGAAGTTTGGTGATGACGTTGATCAATCCGCCCACGGCTTGACTTCCATAGAGCGTGCCGGAGGGCCCTTTAATGACTTCAATTTTTTCAATCATGGCAGGCGGTATCCCATTCAGCCCATAGACTGAAGCCAAGCTGCTCACAATGGGCATTCCATCGATGAGTACAATGGTATAAGGCCCTTCCAGACCGTTGATGTGGATGTCACCGGTGTTGCACACCGCACAATTGATTTGTGGGCGAATACCATTGATGAACTGAATGCCCTCAAAGAGGCTAGGGGTGGGGTTTTTTTGTAAAAAAGAAGGCGCGTATACCTCAACCGGTATGGTGCTTTGCAAACGATTGACTTCGCGCAATTGACTGGACAACACCACTTCGTCTAAACTGTCGTCCGCCAGCAGATCAATAGGGGAAAGGCGGGTCAATTTGCGATGATTGATCTTTATTTTCTGCGGTACAAACCCTACATAGGAAATGACCAAAGTATAGCTCCCATCCGGGATGTCCTTTAAACTAAATTGTCCGTCTGCTTGTGAAAGAGTTCCCTCGCGGAGTGACTCTACAAAGACAGTCGCACCGGCGAGAGGCAACCCCTCACTGGTGATGGTGCCATGAATTTGTCCGGCCAAGGAAATGGGTAAAAGCCATAGGAGGAACAAGACAAAGCGTGTCATTTTTTTTGGCAAATATAGTGGCCTTACGACTCACGCGCAAATTATTTAGAATGTTTCTAAATAATTTATTCAAAACCATTGACCCCTTGTACTGTAGTATATTTCATGGTGAATCGTTTGTTGGGGTGAACGATTTTATAGGCAGTTTGTACGGCTAAAGTGGCTTCGTGGAATCCGCATAAAATCAATTTCAGTTTACCCGGGTAGGTATTGACATCTCCAATAGCAAAAATACCGGGAATATTGGTTTGATAGTCGAGGGTGTTGTCCACCTTGATGGCGTTTTTTTCAATCTCCAGCCCCCAGTTGGCAATGGGTCCTAGCTTGGGTGAAAGCCCAAAGAGGGGCAACCAGCGGTCTACGGCGATTGTTTTGTTGTCGGTACCTTTTTGTTTGATTTCAATGCTTTCTAGTTGTTCTTCACCGCCAAGGCCCACGACCTCTGCGTGTGTGTAGAGGGCCAACTTTCCTGCTTTGGCCAACGCATGGGCTTTGGCCACAGAATCTTTGTGTGCTCTAAAGGATTCGCTACGGTGAATCAAACCAACCGGCTGATCGTTTTTTTCGGCAAAATAAATGGCCCAGTCTAGGGCAGAGTCTCCTCCGCCAGAGATCACAATTTTTTTGCCCAATAAGGCTTCGGGGTCTTTCACCATGTAGTCGATGCCTTTTTTCTCAAAGTCAGCAAGATTGTCAATTTTTGGTTTACGGGGTTCAAAACTACCCAGACCTCCTGCAATCATGACCACAGGGGCATGGTGTTGAGTGCCTTCACTGGTGGTGACAATAAAACTTCCATCCGCTTGTTTGTCGATGGTTTCTGCGCGTTCACCCAACGTAAATCCGGGTTTGAATGGAGCCGCTTGCTCCATCAAGTTATCGACCAGTTCTCCTGCCAATACGGAGGGATACCCGGGGATATCATAGATGGGTTTTTTGGGATAAATTTCAGCCAATTGACCTCCAGGCTGTGGAATAGCGTCAATCAAATGGCATTTGAGTTGCATCAACCCTGCCTCAAAAATAGCAAACAATCCTACCGGTCCAGCGCCGATGATGATGATGTCTGACTTTATCATAGTTTATTTTTCTGAACAAATTTCGGAACTCTTCCTCAAATCTTACCCGTTAAATTCAAAAAAAGCCACCAATTTGGTGGCTTTTTTCAATCCGACTGACCCTTATTTGCTGGTTCTATGAATTGATTGCATGAATTAAGTCTCGCTTCAAATCTTCAATATTCTCAAGCCCTACAGACAAACGAATTAAATCTTCAGAAACTCCGGTCGACAATTGTTCTTCAGCAGTAAGTTGTTGATGGGTGGTACTTGCAGGGTGGATAATGAGTGATTTTGCATCTCCAATGTTGGCCAATAGCGAAAATATTGTGGTCTTATCAACTGCTTTTTTGGCGGCTTCAAACCCTCCTTTTAGGCCAAATGTAACGATTCCACTGTGTCCGTTGGGCAGGTATTTTTTGGCCAAGTCTGCATGTTTGCTTGAAGACAATCCTGGATAGTTGACCCAAGACACCTCGTCTTGAGAGGCAAGCCATTCGGCGAGTTCCAATGCATTTTTTGAATGCTGTTGCATTCTTATGGTTAACGTTTCAATCCCTTGGATGATTTGAAACGCATTGAAAGGGCTGATTGCTCCTCCAAAATCGCGGAGACCTTCAATCCTTACTTTTGCGATAAAGGCTGCTGGGCCCAAGGCTTCGTGATAGACCAGTCCGTGATAACCGGGAGAGGGCTCAGTGAATTCAGGGAAAAGCCCGTTACCATAATCAAACGTCCCTGCATCGATGATGATTCCCCCCATGGTAGTACCATTACCATTGATGTATTTGGTTAACGAGTGAATTACAATGTTTGCGCCGTGCTCAATGGGGTTGAGTAGGGCGGGTGTAGCAACAGTGTTGTCGACAATAAAAGGCACCTTTGCCGCCTTCGCGTGTTGGGCAATGGCTTTAAGGTCGAGTACATCCAATTTTGGATTGCCAAGGGACTCAGCAAAAAAAGCTCTGGTGTTGTCTTGCACGGCTGCCGCAAATTGTTGCGGGTCATCGGGATCGACAAAAGTGGTCGTGATGCCAAGGCGTGGAAGTGTAACATTTAGGAGATTATAGGTACCGCCATACAAACTATTGGAAGCAACAATGTGATCACCAGCTTTTAGGAGAACCATCAAAGCAGTAGCGATAGCAGAGGTCCCTGAAGCAGTAGCAACAGCAGCAATTCCGCCTTCTAGTGCTGCCATCCGTTGTTCCAAAACATCGGTTGTTGGATTGTTGAGACGGGTATAGATGTAACCGGGTTCTACCAAAGAAAATAGATTGGCCGCATGGTCAGTATCTCTGAAAACATAGGCCGTAGATTGGTAAAGGGGTACCGCGCGTGTGCCCTCTGTTTTTGTTGTGTCGTGGCCTGCGTGCAATGCTTTTGTATCAAATAATTGTTGTTCCATAATGTTTTATTTTGCGCAAATGTAAAAGAAATAATTGAATAAACATATAAAGCCTATAAAGTTTATATGGATTAAAATTTCTTCCACCAAATTCCACTATATTTGACACGAAACAGAACATGGGTCTATGATTTCAAAAAAATGCAAATACGCCATCAAAGCCATTCTCTATTTGGCCAATAACCAAACGGAGGGAACCCCCATTTTCTCCACCGAAATTGCTGAAAAAGAAAACATTCCTCAAAAATTCTTGGAAACCATCTTGCGTGAACTGCGGAATGTTCAAATCGTGCAAAGCCGTCGAGGCAAAACGGGCGGCTATGTTTTGTTAAAACGCCCAGAGGAAATCAAACTCACAGATTTAATCCGATTCATCGACGGTCCGATTGCCTTGTTGCCCTGTGTATCGTTAAACTACTATGCCCCTTGTGCAGAGTGTAACGAGCAAGACTGCAAAATAAAACCTGTGTTTGAACAAGTTCGCGATCAGACCTTGCGTATCCTTGGCAATACGACCATTGCTTCCATGCAGTAGAAGCGAATGGCGGCTCTACAAGTCATTGATCAAATTTCCTAATCCATCTTGAAATTGAAACCCCTCGAGGGTGCGATATTTGTTTAGTTTTTTGTTGGCTTCCAGTCCCCATAAAAGAAATTCCATGAAAAAATAGCGCTCTTTATCGTCGAGATCCGGTTGATGTTCTTTTACAACAGCGCCAAGGTGGGTGACCGTGTCGAGAGTGTCCCGGTAAACATCCGCGGGGAGATTGTCTTCTAAGAAGAGATCGTTGTTGCTGAAAAACCATCCTAAAAGGGCATCATAGGGGCTTTTTTCATCTTCTTTCTGCAGTTTTTTGATGGTGGGGAAATAGTCATCAAACAGTGTTTTACACGCTTGTCCAATCAAATGATAAGAGATTTGTTCGGCCCCTTCTTGTTCCCCTTCATAGACCAATTCTACCTTTCCATTGATCGCTGGAATGACCCCTAAGAAATCAGACATTCTCAGGGTAGTCGATGATTCATCATTGACCAACATGCGTCGTTCTGCGGCACTGATAAGATTCTCGAAAGCCGTGATACTCATGCGGGCACTGACCCCACTTTTTGGGTCGACATACTCGCTTTTTCGCGCTTCAAAGCCTATTTGCTCCAAAATATCGCGGGCCAATTCTGGAATATGAATGTTGTTTTGAACCGTATTATTCATCGTCACCTCTTGGGCTGTAATGGCCTTAGCGATATCGCGGCTATGCGGGTAGTGTGTCAAGATTTGTGAACCGATCCGATCTTTCAATGGGGTTACGATACTTCCACGATTGGTATAATCTTCGGGGTTAGCCGTAAAAATAATTTGCGGGGCAATGGGGAGTCGTAATTTGAATCCCCGGATTTGAATTTCTTTTTCTTGTAAAATTGAAAATAAAGCGACTTGAATCCGTGCTTGGAGGTCGGGCAATTCATTCAAAACAAAAATACAACGGTGCGCGCGCGGAATCATTCCAAAGTGGATGACTTGCTCATCGGCATACGAGAGTTTTAGGTTGGCCGCTTTGATGGGGTCGACATCACCAATCAAGTCGGCGACCGTAACATCTGGCGTAGCGAGTTTTTCAAAAAACCGGTCATCGCGATGCAGCCAGCCAATGGTTGTGGCGTCGCCATTCTTCTCGATGATTTCGCGGGCTTGCCGGCTGATGGGGTCTAAAGGATCATCGTTAATTTCTGACCCTTCTACGACGGGAATCCATTCGTCCAACAGTGCAGTCAACTGACGTGCTAGACGGGTTTTGGCTTGTCCGCGAAGGCCAAGAAGATTAATGTTGTGTCCGGAGAGTAATGCTCTTTCTACATCGGGAATGACCGTGTTTTCATACCCAATTAACCCCTCAAAGGTGGGAAGTCCTTTTCGAAGTCGATCGCGCAGATTATTGGATAATTCATCTTGAATACTTTGCGGGCGATAGCCTTGTTGTTTGAGCTCGCCAAGTGTATGGATTTTTGGTGGATTCATTTTTCTTTATTCAAATCGTTTTTTGCGGTTGTTTTCGTAGTCTTCAAAGATCATTTCTCCCAATCCCTTTAAGCCGGTAAAAAAAGCTTTTCCTCGATTGGCTTCAGTAAATGACCGAACAAATTGTTGGAGATAGGGGTCTTGGGCGATCATAAAGGTGGTGATGGGGATGCGTAGTTTTTGCGCTTGCCGCGCCATGTTATAACACTTCTCTACAATGGTTTGATCGAGCCCTACACTGTTTTTGTAGTACGTACCATCAGGGTTTTTCAAACAGCTGGGTTTGCCATCGGTGATCATAAAAATTTGCTTGTTGCTGTTCTTTCTACGTCGCAATAAGTCCATGGCCAAGGTTAAACCGGCAACAGTATTTGTGTGATAAGGACCAACCTCCAAGTAGGGTATTTCTTTTAGCGATATGGGCCAAGCATCGTTCCCAAACACCAATACGTCCAAGGTGTCTTTGGGATATCGTGTGGTGATCATTTCCCCCAAAGCCATGGCTACTTTTTTGGCCGGGGTTATGCGGTCTTCCCCATAGAGAATCATGCTGTGACTGATATCAATCATCAAAACAGTACTCATCTGGGTGTTGTAAAAGTTGTCCTCCACAACCAAGTCTTCTTGTTGTAGGGTTAAGTCTTGGCCCGGCTGACGAACTTGTGCGTTTTTCAAACTCTCCGTCAGGTCAATTTTTTCAAGTGCATCACCAAATTGGTAGGCCTTGTATTCTCCTGTTTGGTCCTCACCTTGCCCTAGTTTTTGTGTGCGATGCTGCCCCCTTTTTGCTTTGCGGAGTTTTCCAAAAATTTGCTTCAATGCGTGTTCTCGCAATAATTTTTCTGTTTTGGCTGTCAATTGCATTCCTTCTCCATCGCCCTCTCCGCCTTTGGGTTGCACATAGGCCTTTTCAAGTAAATCGTTAACAAAATCATCGATGGTATAGTTCTCGTCAGTCAGTTGGTATTCGCGATCGAGTTCGCGCAGCCAATCTATGGCTTCATCAAAGTCCCCCGAGGTATGGGTGATGAGTTCCTTGAAAATTTCGAAAAGACGTTCGAAAGGACTCTGCGCTTTTGCCTTGAAGTGGGAAAAACGCATTCCAAGTGCGACAATATCATATTTCATAGCGATTAAAATTAATCATTTTTTTAAGGCGCTCCATTTCTTTTTCAAATCCTGTTGGGACAAAATAGTAAGCGATTGCCCCATGAAAGGCAATTCCTTAAGCCAACCGCCAAAAAATCATTTATTTGTGTTATATTTGCACCAGCGTTCGAAACAAAATAGTAGAAGACATTAGGTCTTCTTTTTTTTTAGATGAATTTTAAAGAGCAAGTTCAAAAATTGGTAGACGAAGCCCTTTCGGAAGATCCATCATTGTTTTTGATAGACCTGCGTATTGGCGCCGACAACAGCATCCATATTGAATTGGATGGTGACCAAGGGGTAAGTCTTGAAAAATGTATGAATGTAAGTCGAAAAGTCGAGCACAACCTCGACCGTGAGGAGCAGGATTTTTCTCTTGAAGTGAGTTCTTCCGGTGTGGGTGCGCCCTTGCAACTTCCCCGACAATTCATCAAAAACCAAGGCAGAAAAATTGCCATTACAGATTTGAACGATCGCATTGTCGAAGGCACTTTGACAGCAGCCAATGAAGAGGAATTTGTGGTGCAGTGGAAAACCCGTGAACCCAAGCCCATAGGCAAAGGCAAGGTGACCGTAACAAAAACAGAAAAGTACACATACGGCGCATATAAAACCGCCAAAATAATGGTCTCAATTTAACGATAAAGCAATGGAAAATTTAGCATTAATTGATTCATTTTCAGAGTTCAAAGACGAAAAACTTATTGACAGAGTTACCCTTATGGTCATTCTCGAAGAAGTTTTTCGCAACACTTTAAAACGAAAATTTGGTTCCGATGATAATTTTGATATTATCATCAACCCCGACAAAGGAGATTTGGAAATCTGGCGCAATCGTATTGTTGTTGCCAATGGTGAAGTGGAAGATCCCAACCAAGAAATAGAGTTGAGTGAGGCCCAAAAAATTGAGCCTGATTTTGAGGTGGGAGAGGACGTGTCTGAAGAGGTAAAACTCATCGACCTCGGTCGCCGCTCCATCTTGTCACTGCGTCAAAATTTGGTGGCTAAAATCCACGAACACGATTCCACCAATATTTTCAAACAATTCAAAGAATTGGAAGGAGAGCTCTATACCGCTGAGGTGCACCACATCCGCAGCCGAGAAGTCATATTGCTGGACGATGATGGCAATGAATTGATCCTCCCGAAAGACCGTCAGATTGGTTCTGACTTTTACCGTAAAGGCGATAACGTTCGCGGAATTATCGACACCGTTGAATTGCGCGGCAACAAACCGAGAATTATTTTTTCAAGAACTTCTCCCAAGTTTTTGGAAAAACTCTTTGAACAAGAAATCCCAGAGGTATTCGATGGGCTGATCAACATTAAAAAAGCCGTGCGAATTCCTGGGGATAAAGCCAAAGTAGCAGTTGATTCATACGACGATCGTATTGATCCTGTAGGAGCTTGCGTGGGAATGAAAGGATCACGGATTCACGGCATTGTGCGGGAGCTGGGCAATGAAAACATTGACGTGATCAATTACACCAACAACTTGCAACTCTACATCACAAGAGCCCTTTCGCCAGCGAAAGTAAATTCGCTCAAGATTGATGAGGAAAACAAACGCGTTCAAGTCTTTCTGAATCCCGAGGAAGTTTCCAAAGCCATTGGTCGCGGCGGAAACAACATCCGTTTGGCGGGACAGCTTACGGGCTACGAAATAGACGTTTACCGTGAAGGAATGGAGGAAGATGTTGAGTTGACAGAATTCTCCGACGAAATCGAAGGGTGGGTGATCGAAGAGTTCAAGAAAGTCGGTCTGGACACAGCAAAAAGTGTTTTAGAATTGGATACCGCTGATTTGGTCAACCGTACCGACTTGGAGGAAGAAACCATCAATGATATCATTAAAATTTTGAAAGAAGAGTTCGAAGAATAAGGAAAACAATTGTTTTTTTTATTTTTGGTACCGCATAAAATCATCTATGTCAAATCAACCCACATTGCGCTTAAACAAAGTTCTCCGAGAATTGAATATTTCGCTTGACAGAGCTGTTGAGCATCTATCTCAAATGGGGCATGAAATTGAGCCACGTCCAACCACAAAGATCTCGCAAGAGGTGTACACAATTTTGTTGGACGAATTTGAGACAGACAAGTCGAAGAGAGATGCTTCTGCAGAGATCAGTGAAGAGAAGCGAAAGGAGAAAGAAATTCTGCGCCAACAACAAGAGCAGCTCGAGCAAGAGAAACTCGCTCGTCAACAAGCACAGCAGGAAGTGATCAAGGCCAAGGTTGAAGTACAAAAACCAAAAGCCGTAGGGAAAATTGACTTAGAAGGTTCCAAAAAAACGGAAGAAAAACCAGCAGTCACAAAGGAAGAAGCAACCCCTGCAAAGCAAGAAAAAAAGGTTGCACCGAAGCAAGAAGCGCCTGTAGAAAAGCCCTCTCAGCCTAGCGAGGACAAAACTGTTGAAAGAGCTGAAGCGGCACCAAAAGCCGAAACAACGGCCTCCCCTGAGACCGAGAAAAGTACCCCTGCTGAAGCCACTACAGAAGAGGGAGAGACCATAAAAACCCAGTACACCAAATTGACAGGGCCCAAAAAGACAGGGCAAACCATCGATTTAAACCGCTTCAAAGAACAAGAAAAAAACGTAGAAGAAGCGCGAAAAAAACGTCGTAAACGCATCAGTAAAGATACGGGTGGGGGTGCACGACCACAAGGTGGTGCTAAAGGCCGAAATGCGGGTCAAAAACGTCCGCGCCCAGCGGCAGCGGCAAAAGTAGAGCCCACCGAAGAAGAAGTACAAAAACAAATCAGAGAAACCCTCGAAAAACTTCAGGGGAAATCCAACAAATCAAAAGGAGCGAAATACCGCCGCGATAAGCGGGTTCAACACCGCCAAAAAACCGAAGAGGAATTGGCGCAAATGGAAGCCGAAAGCAAGGTCTTGAAAGTAACTGAATTCATTACTGTGGGTGAGATTGCTACCTTGATGGAAGTGGGTGGAACTGAGATTATTTCTGCCTGTATGAGTTTGGGGATCATGGTGACCATGAACCAACGTCTCGATGCCGAAACGCTCAGTATTGTCGCCGAAGAATTTGGCTACAAAGTAGAGTTTGTAAAATCTGACCTCGAAGAGTCTTTTGAGGAAGAAGTCGAAGATCAAGCGGAAGATTTGGTGGCTCGTTCTCCCATCGTTACCGTGATGGGGCACGTTGATCACGGAAAAACCTCCCTCTTGGATTATATCCGTGAAGAGAATGTTATTGCCGGAGAATCGGGTGGAATTACGCAGCACATTGGTGCCTATGCGGTAACATTGGACAGTGGGCAGCGCATTACGTTCCTGGATACTCCTGGGCACGAGGCCTTTACCGCCATGCGTGCACGCGGAGCACAAGTCACCGATATCGCTATCATTGTAATCGCCGCTGATGATGACATCATGCCACAAACCAAAGAAGCGATTAGTCACGCCCAAGCCGCCGGTGTTCCCATTGTATTTGCCATCAACAAAGTGGACAAGCAAACGGCCAATCCCGATAAAATTAAAGAAGGTCTTGCGGCCATGAATCTCATGGTAGAAGACTGGGGAGGGAAAGTGCAATCGCACGATATTTCTGCCCTAAAGGGGACAGGCGTTAAAGAACTTCTGGAGAAGGTACTGCTCGAAGCAGAGCTTTTAGAATTAAAAGCCAATCCCGATCGCGCCGCCAGGGGAACCGTTGTCGAAGCTTATTTGGACAAGGGAAGAGGGTATGTTTCCACCATTTTGGTGCAAACAGGGACACTCAAAATTGGGGATTATATCTTGGCTGGGAAACACAGTGGAAAAGTCAAAGCCATGTTTGATGAACGTGGAGGCAGCCTTGAATCGGCACCACCATCAACGCCAATTTCTATCCTCGGACTGGATGGCGCACCGCAAGCCGGTGACAACTTCAATGTTTTAGAAGATGAACGCGAAGCCAAGCAAATTGCCGCCAAAAGGACACAATTGTTACGCGAGCAAAATGTACGGACACAACGACACATCACTTTGGATGAGATCGGTCGTCGAATTGCTTTGGGTGACTTCCAAGAACTCAACATCATCCTCAAGGGAGATGTAGACGGCTCGGTTGAAGCCCTTACCGATGCTCTACAGAAGTTATCGACTGAAGAAATTCAGGTGAATATTATTCACAAAGGCGTCGGGGCAATTACCGAGTCCGACGTCTTGTTGGCTTCTGCTTCAGACGCCATCGTTCTCGGCTTCAATGTCCGCCCGATGGGGAATGCCCGTGCCATTGCCGAGAAAGAAGAAATCGATGTGAGATCGTACTCCATCATCTATGATGCCATCAATGACATCAAAGATGCCATGGAAGGAATGTTGTCACCAGAAATGAAAGAAGAAGTGACGGGTACCGCAGAAATTCGCGAAACATACAAGATCTCAAAAATTGGAACCATTGCAGGTTGTATGGTTACTTCTGGGAAGATTTACCGCAACAGTCAGGTGCGTTTAATTCGTGAGGGAATCGTTGTTTATACGGGTGGTTTAAGCTCTTTAAAACGCTTTAAAGACGACGTAAAAGAGGTGGCTAAAGGCTACGATTGTGGTTTGCAAATCAAAAACTACAACGATATCAAAATCGAAGATACACTGGAATTTTTCCAAGAAGTAGCCGTCAAGAAAACCTTATAAATTATTGGGTTCGAGCAAAAATGCTGCGGGGTACTCCTTTCGGATTACCTCGAGTTTTTGTTGCGCAATAGACAGTTCCTTGAACCTTCCCACACGTACTTTGTAGTTGGGAGAATCGAAATCCACCTTGGCTTCCCATGATGGGTAGGCTTCTTTAAATGCCGTTGCAATGCGTTGTGCTGCGGTATAGTTCCCGTAATAGAGTTGGATGGCGTAATACTGCGTCTCGAATTGGGTTTGATTGAGTGCTTTTTTTACAGCGATTATGTCCTCGATTTTTTGATCGATCACTACTGTCGAACTGCTTTGTTGACTCCACATCACCGTCGATAAAAGAAGAAAAAAACCACACAATATTCGCATAATTACCGCTTTATTTTGTTCAACAAAGGTCGTTAATTTTATTCTATTTCAAAGAATAGTTAAACAAAGCTTTTCAGTTATTTAGACTGAGTATAAATTAGCTGAATAGGGTTGAAAAACGTTTCCCCAAACGGCGTTGATGTCTTATTTTTGTGTCGGATTTTAGCACATCAATTTGATGATCTACTTTAACATTTACGTATAGCATGAGGAAGAATCGCCTTGGCAATGCTGCAGGAATCAAAGGAATATTAGTTGCAATAGCAATGGTATTCACTTCTTTGGTTAGCGCGCAAGAAGCCGATCCAATCGCCGGTAAGAAATTATTTAATGCCAACTGTGCTGCCTGTCACAAGCTCAATAAAAAAGCAGTAGGCCCAGCACTCAAAGGAGTCTCGGCCAAGTATGACAAAGAATGGCTGTACAGCTGGATCAAAAACAGTTCCGCCATGATCAAATCGGGTGACGCGCAAGCTGTCGCCATTTGGGAGGAATACAACCGCACTGCAATGAATGCATTCCCGCAGTTGTCGAATGCGGATATTGACAACATCATTGCTTATACAGACTACACTCCTCCCGCACCTGCAGTACCAGCTGCTGCTGTTGGAGCGGCTGCTGAAGCAGACAATTCTTTCTCTAACGATATCATTCTAGCGGCCCTTGCTTTGGTCTTTGCTATTTTGGTTGTGATGTTGGTATTGGTCAACCGCACACTACAAAAAATTGCTGCGGCTCAAGGTGTGGAATTGGTACCCGCTCAGGAGAAGACAAAACGTCTCCCGCTGTGGCAAGCATTTGCACAAAACCAATTTTTGGTCATTGTTTCTGTTGTCTTTTTGCTTTTGTCTAGTGCATACTTCGCCTACGGATATCTAATGCAAGTAGGTGTCGATCAGGGGTACATGCCTGTTCAGCCGATTCATTATTCTCACAAAATTCACGCTGGAGCCAATCAGATTGAATGTAAATATTGTCACTCTTCTGCACGCGTCTCAAAACACTCGGGGATTCCATCGCTGAATGTGTGTATGAATTGCCACAAAAACATTGCAGAATACAATGGCGAAGAAGACCTTGAGAATGGATACACCAAAGACTTCTATACCAAAGAAATCAAAAAACTCTATGCAGCAGTAGGCTGGGATGAAGAGAATCAGCGCTACACTGGCGAAACTTCACCTGTCAAATGGGTGCGTATTC
>WTJN01000089.1:0-8412 GCA_011526265.1 Candidatus Arcticimaribacter sp.
CTTGATCGGTGCCGTTAAACCGCTTTTTCTATCTTTTTTTAAATCCCTCAACCTGCCCAATGAGCCCCTTTTCTTAAAGGGAACGTTAAAATTGAGCTGGAATTTAATTTTCAACCCTTGAAAAACCTATATTTGAAACGAACCAATAAACAATAATGATGGCTGAAAAGTATGTAGACCTCGATACACTGAAGTATTTACTGAATGATGTACACGACCTGAACAGTTTGCTCGACCGCGAACGCTTCCAAGATCACGACCCAGAATCGTTGGATCTTTTCATTGATTCTGTCAAGCAATTTGCCGATAAAGAGCTCTTCCCCTACCTGCGGGAGATGGACGAAAATCCTGCCCACCACAAAGACGGCACTGTAATGGTGCACCCGCAAGTCAAAACAATGATGGAAAAAGGCGGTGAACTCGGGTTGATTTCCGCTCCTTTTGACTACGAAGAAGGAGGAATGCAAATACCCCTATTGGTACAAACAGTCACGGCCTACATCCTTGATGCCGCCAACAATCACCTGCCGGGATACACCGGTCTTACACAAGGGGCGGCCGAATTGATTGTGCATTTTGCCAACCAAACCCTCAAAGACACCTATGTCCCCAACATGCTTAGCGGACGCTGGGGCGGCACCATGTGCCTGACCGAGCCGCAAGCCGGAAGCTCCCTCTCGGACATTGTCACCAAAGCCACTCCCACCGAAGAAGGACATTACCTCATCTCCGGGCAAAAAATATTCATTTCGGGAGGCGACCACCAGTATGCCGAGAACATTGTTCACCTGCTTCTTGCCCGCATCGAAGGAGCGCCCAAAGGCACCAAAGGAATTTCCCTTTTTGTGGTGCCCAAAAATCGTCCCGATGCACACGGAACTCTCACCCCCAACGACGTGACCACGGTCGCCGATTTCCAAAAAATGGGCCAGAAAGGCTATTGCACCACCCACCTGGGCTTTGGAGACGCTGGCGATTGTCGCGGCTTCTTGGTCGGTGAACCCAACAAAGGACTCCACTATATGTTCATGATGATGAACGGCGCGCGCATCGCTGTAGGCCGTGGTGCCTCGGCCATTGCATCGGCAGCCTACCACGCCTCCTTGCAATATGCCAATGAACGCCCACAAGGACGAAAACTCACCAAAGACGGCACCAAAAACGTCGACCAGAAACAAAATCTCATCATCGAACACCCCGACGTGCGTCGCATGCTCATGATGCAAAAAGCCGTTGTCGAAGGATCGATGAGCCTTTGCCTGCTGGCCGCTAAATATTACGACCTCGAGTATACCGCCACTTCCCCCGAAGAAAAACGCAAATACAACACCCTGCTGGAAATGATCATTCCCGTAGTGAAAACCTATCCCGCCGAAGCCGGGATTGATGCGGTCAACAACGGGCTACAAATCCTTGGAGGCTATGGGTTCTGTACCGATTTTGTTTTGCAACAATACAGCCGTGATATTCGCATCTCTGCCATTTACGAGGGAACAACCGGCATACAATCACAAGACCTTTTGGGCCGAAAAATGACCATGGGCAATGGCGAAGGGGCCAAAATGCTCATGGACGAAATGATGCAAACCATTCAAGCAGCCTCACAAATCGATGCCCTTCGCCCTTATGCCGATATCTTGAGCCAAAAAATGCAAAAAACAGTGGCCATTTTTGAACACCTCATGCCGTTTGCCATGAAAGGCGACTACGAACGCTTCCTCGCCGATGCATCTATTTTTATGGAATTCTTCAGCTTGGTGGTCATCGGATGGTCATGGTTAGAAATTGGTGTCAATGCTAAACAAGCCTTGCTTACAGGGAATGGGAACTATAGCGAAGACTTCTACGAGAGTAAACTCACCACTTTAGAGTATTTCTTCGCCTATGAATTGCCCAAAACATCGGGCTTGGCCGAAATATTGATGCATCCCACCACCGTGACCATCAAAAAAGAAAAAGAAACCATTTGCTAAGCAAGAAATTTCCTTTCGCACTGCTTTGGCCGATGGGATTCATCGGTTGGTTGGGGGTAGATCTTTTTATGGAAGCCGTTGTTTTTGAGTTGCTCCAATGGAACGGAACAACCAAAAACGATGGCTTTTTTATCTTCTGGTGGATCGTCACTTTAGGGTGGGCGGTCTACGGCATTTTACGTCTGCTAAAATTAAAAAAGCCATGAATCCTTCCCTCCGCAATCTGGGGTTTTTGCTCCTTGGTTTAGGTCTTTTTCTAACACTGTTCGACGTTTTACTCGACAACAAAGCCTTGATCATTGTTGCTGGAGCAATCTGCCTTCTCCTTAGTTTTTTGACCAAAAACACCTCTTTTTAACAGGACTTCAAGAGATGAGACAATGGCGCTTTCTTTTGAGTTTTTGTGGTATGATGCCCATGCTCGTATTTGCCCAAGGGCCAGAATTGTTGCGACAACAGTACAACCAATATCCCTATGACCACGAATATTATCGCATTTGGAATATAGGTTTGCAAATGCAACCCCACCTTTCCAATACCGTAGATCGACTCACGGGGCGCCGCCTCAACATCGATTTTGGCGCCAATGTATATTACCGCTTCAACAAAACCGTTGGGCTTCAATCGGGGCTGCATTATCAACGCATCAGCTATGGGTATAAAACCGCATCCGACAACTCGGTCGACCGGTTGCGTTTTTTGCGTTTCCCCTTATTGCTCACCCTGCACCCTGTGCGCCGAATGACCTTGGCCCTCGGCGGAACCTATCATTGGTTTCTCAAAGCCACAGGCATGCCCCCGCCGGCAGAAGAACCCCTTTTTTACCCCCAGAAAACCTTCGTCAACAGCATTGGCCTCTTGGCGAGTCTTCGCTATCGCTTGTGGAAAAAATGGAGCCTATCCGTCAACTATGGCCTCCACAAACGCAATCATATCCCCTTTTCACGGGTGACACAAAACTTTCAAGGCCTTGGCCTTGGGATTCACTACACCCTGCTGCATCCTACACAACGCCCACCACAATGATCCACATTCGAAAAGCCTTACTCTCCGACCTCCAGCCATTGGCCAAACTATTTGATGCCTACCGGGTTTTTTACAGAAAAACATCCGATTACCAAGGGGCAATGGACTTTTTAGAACAACGCTTATTGCAAAAAGATGCGGTGATCTTTATCGCCGAAGAAGACAAAAAAACACTGGGGTTCACCCAACTATATCCACTTTACTCTTCAACCAATATGCGACGATTGTGGCTTTTAAATGACCTCTTTGTTGCCCCGCTGGCACGGCAAAAAGGCGTAGGAAAAGCGTTGCTGCATAAAGCACAAGAACATTGTATTGCCACCGACGCACAGGGATTGAGCTTGGAAACGGAAAAAACAAATGCTCCTGGCAACGCACTTTACCCACAAATGGGGTTTGTCCGCGACCAAGAGCATCACTTTTATTTTTGGGAGAATCCTACTCTTGCTTCAAACGAATCTTAATCACCCCATTGGCGCCTTTTTCGCCAAATTCTTTGGCTGCAGCTTCGCCTTTCAACACATCAATTGTTTCAATTTTGTCTGGCGATAGATCCTTCATCACTGCCATTTCTTGAATCTCCCCATCAATAACAATGAGCGGGTCTTTCCCCTCTTCTGCTTTCATGATAAAGGTATTTTGGCCCGAAGATTGTTCACTGGCATCCATTTTCATGATATGAATGCGTTTTTTCATGGGCGATTTTTCGGCACAGCACGCTTTCATCCCCGTGCTGTCGGCCATCATCTCTGGTGAACAAGGCATGGATAGACTGTCTTTTTTTACAAAAAACATGGTCTTTGGCATTTTGTGTGCTCCGGCTCCTTTTGCCGCAGCAACCCACTCCATGTCTTGAATAGAGTCCGTGTTCAATTGAACAATCACCATGCTTTTTTGTGCAAGGCTATCGGCACCCAACGAAAAATGATGTTCGTCCAAGGGCATGGGCACTGGCGGATGATCGTCACCAATGAATAAAAGTTCGGTGCTTTCATTGGGCACTGGAACGGTCAAGCCCGAAGTAATAAAACGACGGTTTTCCCGCAATAGCTTGGGTTCTTTTTGATCGTCTTTTGGGGTTTCATAGACTTTGACCACAATACAAGAAGTGAGTGTCAAAGCACAACTGAGAAGGAGGAAGAATTTTTTCATGCACTAAATTTAATCAAAAATTCGGGCAATACGCATTTGCATCAAATGTTGTCCCGAAGCGGGTTGCAAACGATGATCGGGACTGCGGTACCGATAGAAAAAGGAAAGCATCCAGCGGGGTGCACGAATGGCCATCCCGCTTTCTAGCTCAAGCCGCCAAGGCAGCAAGGGAACCGTAAAACGAGCATCGTTGTTGAATAGGCTGCCGCTCAGCATATAATCGTGTAACACATAATGGGTGCGCGCACCAAGGTAAAAACCGTCTCCTTTTTGATGATTGAACGCCACGTTTTCACCAATGCCTACCGCCGGTGCCGAACCCAAGGTAAAACCTAAACGGAGTCCAACGTCCGTGCGTTGGGTGCCCAATTGGGCATGGGCTTGACCGTGAAAATGCACAAAGGAATGCAATGGCTGTTGAAAAAAATACTGTGTTTTTATATTGACATGCACTGCGTTGGGGACTTGGTCCAACCATGCGTTTTCGCGTAAGCCCAGCACTTCAGTGTGGTAGGTATTTTGCATCCATCGCGCTAGCGACCAATCGCCCGTTACTCCAGTTTGTATGCTCCAGTTGAATTGTTGATGGTCTGAAAGGGCCCGTAAGCGGCCATAGCGGAGATAACTCCAACCACCGTAGGGGTAATCGTAGGTGGCGACCTCCTCGCTAAACAGGTCCGATGGCGTATATATTTCTTGCCCCAATTCCCATTGATGAAAAACTTTTTCCTCGGAAGCTTCTTCTCCCAGCACTCGATAGCCGTAATGCCAAAAGATGCCGCTGGTGTAATAATAATCGGTCAGAAAAAACAGATCGTTATCGACCACCAACTGCACGTACTTGTTCTGGGCGTTTACGCCAAGGGTCATCAATAAAAAAGAAATAAAAAAAACCCTCAACTAGCGGCGGTTTTTAAGGACCAATAGAGGGACTGTGGTGAAGAAATCTTTTTTGTAAACAACATCCGCCGTGAGGAGTTTTTCAAAAAACCCACGTTCGCGGGCAAAGACCACCAACAGGTCAGGCTGAAATTCGCGAAAATGCTCCAACACCCCTTGGTAGACCGTGGCGTTCTCGGTGGTGCGCAAATCGTTGGACAACTCAACCACTTCATGATCAATTTGTTGTTCTTCTCGTTTTTGTCCGGGGATTTTGACCAACAACAACTGCAAAAGAAAAGTGTATTTTTCGTGAAGCTTTCGCAAGGGCTCCAAAGAGCGATGTCCTTTTACTTCTCCGCGCTTAAAGGCAAACAATGCTTTTTTATAGGGGGTAAAATGGGTTTCCTCGGGAACAACCATCACTGGGAGTTTTGTTTTTTTCACCACCCGCCCGGCCGTAGGCCCCAAAAAGATCGTCGGGTCATCGGCATTGGGCATGGGCCCGGTGACAATCATATCGAGATTGACCCGCTTGTCCAAGGCGTCAATTCCTTGCAATAGGTCGCCTTCATAGGTCACCCATTGTATTTCGGTAGCCCCGTTGTCAATGGAAGCAATGAGTTCCTTGAGGCGCTTGGCGTTGTTGCGATTTACCGCGTCGCGTGCATTCAAAATATAGGTGTTGTGAAAAGAAGGCGTAAAAGCATCCATAACAAACAACTGCGCCCCCGATGACTGGGCCAAAGAAAGAGCGTATTTTAAGGTGTGAACCGCGTTGTCAGAAACGCCTAAGGGGACTAAGATCTTTTTCATTTTCTACAATGAATTTATGCAGCAAAGTTAATAAGTTTCTCTTGTCGCTCCCCTCTCAAAAAAAGTTTTTGTTTCCCTCTCAAGGGGTTTCGAAAATTTGTTAGAAATTTGAATGGCTGAAAATTCCTTATGAAAACCTCCTCCATTGTACGCGTAACCAAAGAATTTACCTTCGAAACCGGACATGCACTTCACGGCTATGACGGGTTGTGCAAAAACGTCCACGGGCACAGCTACAAACTTGCCGTTACGGTCAAAGGAACGCCCATCGATGACCCTTCCGCTGTCAAAAATGGAATGGTGATCGACTTCGGAGATTTAAAAAAAATTGTCAAAGAAGAAGTCGTTACCCCTTTCGATCACGCAACGGTCTTGAATGTCAGTACCCCCCACGCCGATCTGGCGGAGCAAATGGAAAAACGCGGCCACAAAATCATTCGGGTAAACTACCAACCCACGAGCGAAATGATGATCATTGACTTTGCCCGAAAAATACAAGCCCGCTTGCCCGAGCATATTACGCTTGTCGCGCTTCGCCTTAGAGAAACCGGTACGGCCTATGCCGAATGGCTGGCCGACGAACAAGTTTAAAACCCAAGGTCGTCCAAGTCTTCTTCGGTGGTTTCCTCAATGGCTTGTGTGGGATCGAGGATGATCTCACTACAATCGATGGGGATATTGACCACTTCGGGAGCAACAAAATCTTCTTGCGAAATGCCCAAGGCTTCGTTTTCGTAGGCTGCTTTCATGAATAACGCCCAAATGGGTAACGCCATAGATGCACCTTGTCCATAGGCAATGTCTTCAAAGTGCACAGCGCGGTCTTCTCCTCCTACCCAAACTCCAGTGACCAGATTGGGCACCATGCCCATGAACCATCCATCGGAATGGTTTTGGGTGGTTCCTGTTTTTCCAGCAATGGGGTTTTTGAATTCATAGGGGTAGCCCGTTACCACTTCTTGATAAGCGAGGTTTTCTCCAGCAACATTATGCCGCAAGCGTTGTCCCGATCCGCTTTCCGTTACCCCTTTCATCAAATTCAACGTGACATAGGCCGATTCTTCGCTTAGCACGTCTTGCGTCTCAGGCGCTACTTCATACAATACCGTTCCGTTTTTGTCTTCTATTCGGGTAATGGTAATGGGTTTTACATAAATTCCTTTGTTGGCAAAAGTGCTGTAAGCGCCAACCATTTCGTACAGACTAATGTCTGGGGTTCCCAAGGCAATAGAGGGCACTTTGGGAAGGTAGGAAGTAATCCCCATTTTCTTGGCCAAACGCACCACTGGAGCAGGCCCTACTTTATCCATCAAGCGAGCACTAACGGTATTGATTGAGTTGGCCAATGCGTTTTTGAGCGTACGCATACGGCCGTATTTGTCGCCCGAATTTTTGGGGCACCACGCCTCTACATTTCCGTGTTTCATGGGCTCGATGCAAAAAAGGGCATCGGGCAAAATATCGCAAGGAGATAACCGCAGCTGATCGATCGCTGTCGCATAGAGAAAAGGCTTGAACGTCGACCCTATTTGACGGCGTCCTTGCTTGACTTGATCGTATTGAAAATGCTTATAATCAAATCCACCCACCCAGGTTTTGACATGCCCATTGGCGGGATCCATGGCCATCATCGAAGCGCGGAGGAAATGTTTATAATAGCGCATGGAGTCCAGCGGAGTCATCACCGTATCCACCTCGCCTTTCCAGGTGAAAACAGTCATGGGCGAAGGCTGCTGAAAACTCTCCCAAATTTTTTCCTCGTCTTTCCCCGCAGCGCGCATGGCCCGCCAGCGCTCCGACCGCCGCGCAGTGCGCTGTAAAAGCGTATCGATCTGCCCTTCGCGCAGTTCTCGAAATGGGGCTGTCGGATTGAGTGAAGGTGTATTTTGTACATCAAAAGCCGCTTGCAAGCGTTCCATGTGTTGTTTTACCGCAGCTTCACCAAGCGCTTGTAGGCGGGAATCAATCGTGGTGTAAATGCGTAATCCGTCGCGATAGATGTTATAGTTTTCGCCATTGCTTTTGGGGTTATCCTTCACCCATTGTTGCATGAATTGCTGCACATAAGTCCGAAAATAGGTGGCCAATCCCTCCCGATGAGAATCCGGCGTAAATCTTAACGTCAAAGGCAATTGTTGCAACGAATCGCGTTCTTCCTTCGTAATGTAGTCGTTGCGGTAGAGTTGTTGGAAAACCACATTGCGACGTTCTCGTGTGCGCTCTGGGCGACGCTTGGGGTTAAAAAGTGACGAGTTTTTGAGCATGCCTACTAGGGTTGCGCCTTCTTCGATGCTCAGCGTCATAGGAGTTTTATTGAAGTAAATCTTCGCCGCCGACTGAATCCCGTCCGCTTGGTAACCGAAATCATAAATGTTCAGGTACATGGCGATGATTTCCTCTTTGGTGTAGCGTCGTTCGAGCCGCACAGCCAATACCCATTCTTTAAATTTTTGTGTCAGTGCCTGCACTTTGTTGCGTGATCGCACCCCAACAAACAGTTGCCGGGCCAATTGTTGGGTAATGGTACTCGCACCGCCACGGGTGCCCAAATAGGCAAATGCACGCA
>WTJN01000089.1:8512-24518 GCA_011526265.1 Candidatus Arcticimaribacter sp.
GCACTTGAGAATAATGCCGCAATAAACAGTATCCCTGTTAAAAAGGCTGCCCAAAACAACCGAATATATGGACTGTAATTGAGTGCCTTTTTCTTCTTTTTCGTCATCTTCTTCGCCATTAGTTCTCTGGAGTTTCAATGGATATGCCCACCGATACAATACCGGGGAGTCGCTCGGCGGCTTTCAATTGGCCATTGGCACGATTGGCCTGGGCCAATTCTATGGTCAATGGTCCATCCATCAACGGCGTTTGTTGCTCGCGCCACCACAATTTATTGGCCTTTACCGTCAAAAAACCCGTTCCTTTCCATGACCCATCGGGGTTGGCCATGGCGTATTCCAGGGTGTCGCGGACCAAAAGACTGTCGTTTTGACGCAAACTGGCCACGAGAAAAATGTTGGCAAAGGGATAGTTGTTGTCGTTTCTCAGGTGGATGTAAAATGTTGATTGATTGCTATTTAATTGAGGCAGGTCAAAGGAAAGGTTTTTATTTATTTCCCAACCGTTGGGCGTGTCGATATCCGCGCGATAAAAAGCCCCCTCTCCACAGCTCTGAAACATTGCCGCACAACAAAAAGCGAAGAGTAGACCAACAGTTCTATTCATTCTTCTGCGAGGCTTTGGGTTGACGGTTGCGGTTACGGTTGCGCGAGTTTTGCTTTCTTTTCTTTGCGTTGTTTTTGCGACGCTTGGGGCGATCGAAACGGTTGAGGCTATCCTGACCGACTACATTTTCAAAGACTTTTTCTTCATTTTTTACCGGAAGATCCAGCACAAAATCTTCTAAACTCGCGACCGGTTCGTTCGCTTTATTCATGCGAATGATCTCGTTGGCCTGTTCATTGCTCAGCAAATGCCAGTTCATCCATTCGCCTTTGTAGGCATACCACATGTGCCCCTTGAAGATGTCCACTTTTTGACAAACAGCGATGCCTTTCTCGGTGTGTAATTTGGTCTCTGTGCGCGGGAAGTTTTTAAGGGCTTTGCGGTAAGCATCCAATTCGAAATTCAGGCAACACTTTAATTTCCCACATTGCCCGGCCAATTTTTGGGGGTTCAATGACAACTGTTGATACCGCGCCGCGGCTGTAGAAACCGAACGAAAATCGGTCAACCAAGTTGAACAACACAGTTCTCTACCACAGGAGCCCACCCCGCCCAAACGAGAAGCTTCTTGCCGCAAGCCTATTTGTCGCATCTCGATGCGAACACTGAATGCTTGGGCCATGTCTTTGATCAGTTGTCGGAAATCTACGCGGCTTTCGGCCGTGTAATAAAACGTTGCTTTGGAGCCATCGCCTTGGAATTCGACATCGGAAATTTTCATTTCCAATCGAAGAAATATCGCCATTTCGCGCGCACGCTTTTGCACTTCGGCCTCGCGGTCTCGCGCCGCTTGCCACTTGTCGATGTCATTCTGATTGGCAATGCGGTATATTTTTGAAAAGGTTTCGCTGTCCTCTTTGATTTTCTTTTTCTTCAATTGAAACCGCACCAGTTCGCCCGTTAGGGTGACCTGACCGATATCGTGACCGCTTTTTGCTTCGGTGGCAACGATGTCGCCAATTTTGAGCGGCAACCCTTCTGTGTTGCGAAAATATTCTTTGCGGCTGTTCTTGAACCGTACTTCCACCAAGTCATAGGGCGCTTGGCCAGAAGGCAACTGCATGTTGGCCAGCCAGTCAAAGACGGTGAGCTTGTTGCAGCTATCCGTGCCGCAGGTCCCGTTGTTTTTACACCCTCGCGGCGATCCGTCCGATGAAGTGCAGGAAGCACAAGCCATGATTTATTGTTTTAGTGGAACGTAAAGATAGGGGGAATTCCCCACATTTTTCTGCCAAAAAAAGGTTAATGCCGCTTAAATTTCAGCACTTGCGACCGCCCTTTTTTAAATATTTTGTTGCTGTTGTGGGTTCCTTTTCGCAGCGCTTTTTGCTCCTCCAACGGCAATTGTACGATCGAGAGGCAGTGGTCGGAACAAGTGGTTTGCATTTTTTCGCCACAGTGGTCACATTGGATAAACAACAAATGGCAGGCGGCATTGGCACAGTTGACATGGGTGTCACAAGGTGCGCCGCATTGGTGGCATTGGGCAATGACGTCCTCCGAAATCCGCTCGGCTCGCCGCTCGTCAAAAACAAAGTTTTTTCCCACAAAGGCATTTTCCAGTCCTTGGTCGTTCACTTGACGGGTGTATTCAATAATGCCTCCCTCGAGTTGAAACACCTGCTGAAAGCCCTTGTGCTTGAAATAGGCCGACGCTTTTTCACAGCGAATCCCTCCTGTGCAGTACATCAATAGTTTCTTGTCGTTTTTGTGGGCGGACAAGTCTTCTTCTATCAACGGCAGAGAGTCGCGGAAGGTGTCCACGTCGGGAGTAATGGCCCCTTTAAAATGGCCGATTTCGCTTTCATAATGGTTGCGCATGTCGACACAAATGGTGTCGGGGTCTTTCAACAATTGGTTGAACTTTTCGGCGTTAACGTGTTGCCCTTTGTTGGTTACATCAAAGGATTTGTCCTCCAAGCCATCGGCAACAATCTTGTTGCGTACCTTGATGGTGAGTTTTAAAAACGATTTGAGGTCGTGCTCTACGGCAATGTTTAGGCGAACGCCTTGCAAAAAGTCAATGCTGTCCAAATGGGTTTTGAAGGCCGCAAACTGCGGTGCTGGCACCGACAGTTGGGCGTTGATTCCTTCATGGGCGACATAGATGCGGCCCAGTACCTCGAGGGGATCCCAAGCCAAAAACAAGTGATCGCGAAACAGTTGTGGATTGCCAATGTGCGCATATTGGTAGAACGATAGCGTGAGACGGTCGGTCCCCGCGGCTTCAAGCAAAGCAGCGCGTTCTTGCGCACTTAATTTGTTGTACAGTTGCATGCTATAAACGAATAAAGTGTGGGCACAAAGGTAGGCATTATTCTCCCGAAAACACCCAAACAAAAAGCAAGAAGGCAACAAGAAGCATGGTCAAACAACTTCCCAGCAATGGGTTTTGATGCCTTTCTGCTCATAATAGAAAGCCAACACAAAAAAAGCAATAACATATATCCAAACGAATCCGTTCATGCTTCACTTTTTTTTGACCAACAACATTCCCCCGTGTCTTAAGCACAAGTAGCCCATCCATACCGCTCCATAAAACAGTATCAACTGCTGCAGCCACGCCGGGGACCACCAATACAAAGCAGCGGCCACGGCTAAGAAGACAAAGAGAAGTAAAAGGAAAACAAAGTAGGCTTTTGGGGAAGTCATAATTTAAGTGATGTTAAAAAGTTTGGGGAGTCACTCAAGTTCCGGTTGGCAGTAGGTTGAGGCATCTGTAAGGGCTATTGGATCATTGGTATATCCTGCCCATGAATGGTCGTTAAAAAATTGGAGGGTGGTCATAAGCAGGTGTTTCATTGTTCTTTCAAGCATCGACATGGGGAAGTCAATGCTTGTTCAAGATATAAAAAATATTTTTTCTCGCTCAGCGCGCCCGATTATTTGCCCAAATGGGGCGCTTGCTGGCCAATGAGGAGGAGTTGTGTTTGACGACCGTGCACATAGCGAAAGCCCTCTGGGCCCCAATAGCCGGCTTCTTCAAGCATCACACGGATGTCTTTGTCCCATTGAGGCACAAATACTTTGGTGTTCAACTCAATGGCATAGGTGGTGTTTTCGTGCAAGGGGCGGTCACCGCTACCGGGCACTCCTTCTTGGGCGTCCCACATGCCAAAAGTAGTTCCGGCCGAATGGCCATAGGTGCCCAAGGGGTGGGTATAAATCTGTGGGCGCAGGCCTTCGGCGCGGCCAGCGGCCAAACTTTGCTGCAAGGTGGCATTGCCCGTGCGGCCGGTGGCAAAACGGTCGGTGAACTGATCTTGCACGCGGTTGCCCTCGGCCAAGGCCTTATCCAAATAATCGGGTGCTTTGTCTTCTCCAGCGCGCAGCACATAGGCCAGTTGTTGGCAGTCGGTATTGAGCGTCAAATAGCTGATCCCAAAGTCGCAATGCACCAGGTCTCCCGGTTGGATGATGTCCCATTTTTGTAATCCGTCAAAGGCATACAAATCACTCTCCTCGTTGCGCTGCACATCGATGGTGGGATGAAACCATGTGGACAGTCCCAAGGTCGCTACTTTTTCGCGCAACCACCACACCACGTCTTCGGTCGTGGTTACCCCGGGGGTGATGACTTGGGTCGAAAAGGCTTCGGCAATGATGCTGTGGGTGATTTCAACCAATTGCTGGAAAAGTTGCATTTCCTTTTCGGTGCGGGTTTCGATCCAGGCAACGGCCAAATCTTCGGCCGAGACCAAACGGTCGCGATACTGCTTGGATAAGGCCCTGCGCAAGCCGTCATCATCGGTTTTCGCCAGTCCATCGGCAATGCCGTAATGCGCCGAGGTATTGATCCCTATTTTTTGTGGATTTTTTTGCACAATATACTCGGCCAAAGCCTGAAACTGGTCGGGTTGTTTTGCTTTGTCCCACACGGAGGGGAAGTGCTTTCCAAACGCATAGCGCGTCATGGCCACGCGTTCTACTTCGCCGCTTTGCGGATCTTTGGTAAACACCAAAATGGTGCGCCGGCGGGCATTGAGCCAGGTAGGCGGCAAAAGGGTTTTGACCACCGGGTCTTCGTTGTATTCCCGAGTAATGAGCACCCACATGTCGAGGTCGCGCTCGGCCATCAGGGTGGGTAAAAGATGGTTGAGGCGATCAGCCTGCAAGGCCTCTATGGCGGCAGCGCGCTCGCGCAAAGGAAGGATTTGCTGCCCAACAGCAGAACATAAAACAAAGAAGAAAAGAACAAACAATCGCATGAGCCGTATTTTTTTTACAGAAGTAAGGTACAATTTCTCCAGAATAATGGTTGGGTCACTGTTCGACTTTTGTTAATAATCCGTGAGGAATTATCGCTTCACGGCAAAGAGAATTTGGTACATTAGTGGGCATAAACAAAAGACTATGGCCGATGATAAAGCCGCCAAATTAAAGGCACTGCAACTCACCCTCGACAAACTAGACAAAACCTACGGCAAAGGCTCGGTCATGAAGCTGGGCGATGAACCCGTTGAAGAAGTAGAAGCCATTTCCTCGGGCTCGATAGGGCTGGATATTGCCCTGGGTGTTGGGGGCTACCCCCGGGGGCGCGTCATTGAAATTTATGGCCCGGAATCGTCGGGGAAAACAACCTTGACCCTCCACGCCATTGCCGAATGCCAAAAGCAAGGCGGCATTGCCGCGTTTATTGACGCCGAACATGCCTTCGATCGTTTTTATGCCGAAAAACTGGGCGTCGATATTTCTGAACTCATCATTTCTCAACCCGACCACGGAGAGCAGGCCCTTGAGATTGCCGACAACCTCATCCGTTCTGGAGCGGTAGACATTGTGGTGGTCGATTCTGTTGCCGCACTGACCCCCAAAAGCGAAATCGAAGGCGAAATGGGCGATTCCAAAATGGGGCTTCATGCACGACTGATGTCACAAGCCCTGCGAAAACTCACCGGTTCCATTGCCCGCACCAACTGTACGGTGTTTTTCATCAACCAATTGCGTGAAAAAATTGGCGTGATGTTTGGCAACCCCGAAACCACAACGGGAGGAAATGCACTGAAATTTTACGCCTCTGTCCGTTTGGACATCCGCCGTTCAACACAAATTAAAAATACCGATGCTGAGGTGCTGGGGAACAAAACCCGCGTTAAGGTGGTGAAAAACAAAGTCGCCCCTCCGTTCAAAACCACCGAATTTGATATCATGTACGGCGAAGGAATTTCGAAAATTGGCGAAATCATCGACCTGGGGGTCAACTACGAAGTCATCAAAAAGTCCGGGTCTTGGTTCAGCTATGGCGACACCAAATTGGGGCAAGGACGCGATGCGGTAAAAACCCTCTTGAAAGACAATCCAGACCTGATGGACGAACTGGAAGAAAAAATCATGAACACCCTCAAGGCGGTGGATGAATAGACTCCCATACAAGCTTGTACGGTTATAAAAATGTAAAAAGGAACCCGTCGGGTTCCTTTTTTTCTTTTTGATTCAATTATGCCGTTTCTGCATGCTTAGAATTCCGTATCCCCAAATAAATAGGGACACTGGACAAGGCGTACATGACCAACGAATAAATGGCGGCAATGATGGCAAAATCGGGTTGATTCAAAGTAATGACGGCCAACGAAATGGTCAGGGTCCCGTTCTGAATGCCCGACTCTATCGCGATGGTCAACGCTTGGGTCGTATTGAGGCGGATGCCCTTGGACAGCACATACCCCATGGTCATGGTGATGGCATTGAGGGCCAACACGATGCCCAAGGTTTGTGGAAGGTACTGCTTGAGCAATTCGAACTCCTTGGCCACCAAGCCCAAAATCACCACGGCCAAAAACACCGAAGAGGCCACGCGTACCGGGCGTTCCATGCGGTGCGCAAAATCGGGCGCTCGGTGACGAATCAGCATCCCGATACTTAAAGGAATGGCCAGCACGACAATTAATGTTTTGAAAATATCTGCCGTAGGAGAAGCCATTTGTGCCGTTTCAGACAAATAGGCGGTGTAGGCATAACCCACCCAAAAAGGAATGGTCACAATGGTGATGATGCTGTTGACGGCGGTTAAACTTACCGACAAGGCCAAATCTCCTCGGGCCAATAAGGTCACCAAGTTGGAGGAACTGCCGCCCGGACAGGCCGCCAATAAAATCATCCCCACCGCAATGAAAGGCGGCGGTTGAAATAGTGTGACCAAGCCCAAGGCCACCAAGGGAAGGAAAATAATTTGATTGGTCAAGCCCAATATCACCGGCTTTGCGTTGTTGAAAATTCGGCGGAAATCGGCCAATGTTAAACTCAGGCCCATTCCCATCATGATCACCATAATGGCAACAGCAAGCACCAAAGAAGCAGTAGTATCCATAATCGAATATTTTTGTTAAGGTAAGATTCTCTTGCTTAATACCCGCATTAATGCTTCCTTTACTGCATGCAACGACTGCTGCTTTTTCTCGGGATGCTCCTGCTCGCATTTTCGTGTGAAAAATCTGCGCCCGATCCGGAACCCGAACCAGGGCCGGAACCGGAGGTGATAGACCCCGTGGAGACCTCAACACCGCCCAATATTCTTTTGATTATTGCCGACGACCTTGGGGTAGACGCCATGCCCGGTTATCCGCAAGGGGGCACAAAACCCTACACCCCTACCTTGAATCAACTGGCACAAAACGGACTCCGGATGACCAATGTATGGGCCTATCCCGTTTGTTCTCCTACCCGTGCGGCCATCCTGACCGGGAAATATGGGTTCCGCACTGGGGTGTTGAATGCCGAAAGTGCCGGGCAAATTTCGCCCAGCGAACGCATCATTCAACAAATACTCGCAGAAGATCACCCGACGACTTTTGCAACAAGCATTATTGGCAAATGGCACCTGTCGGCCCGCAATCAACTCAGCGTTCCTGAACAAATGGGCGTGGGGCACTATGCCGGCTTGTTCACTGGCGGAGTAGACGATTATTCTTCGTGGACACTAACGATGGACGGTCAAAACAGCCCACAAGACAGTTATATCACCACGGCCCTCACCGATCGGGCGTTGGACTGGATTGGTGCCCAATCCACCCCGTGGTTTTGTTGGTTGGCCTACAATGCCCCACACACCCCCTTTCACCTTCCGCCGGCAGCCCTTCATCATCAAGGCGCTTTGGACGACCATCCCGACGCAATTGCCAACAATCCGATGCCCTATTATATGGCCATGATTGAAAGTTTGGATACTGAAATTGGACGATTGTTGGAGGGGATTCCTGCAGAAGAAAGAGAAAATACGCTGATTATTTTTCTAGGCGATAACGGCAGTCCAAATGCCGTCACACAATCCCCCTTTGAACAAGGTAGAGCCAAAGGAAGCCTCTATCAAGGTGGGGTACACGTGCCCATGATTGTTGCAGGAAAAGGGGTCGAGAGACGCGGCCAAGAAGACGCGCTCATCAGCGTGGTCGACCTTTTCAATACCCTTTTGGAAGCGGCGGGCAGCACCCCTCAAGCGGGCGTCGACAGTCAAAGTTTCTACCCGCTGTTCACACAAGCCGCAGAGTTCTCCCGACCCTATATCATGACTGAAATACTGGGGGATCGCCCCAACCGATCGGGCTATGCCATTCGGAACCGGCAATACAAATACATCGTCTTTGACAATGGCCGAACGGCCCTATACCATTTGGTAGAAGATGAGCGGGAAGTCGAAAATTTGTTGGAGAGTGACTTGACCGATGATGCCCAAGCGGCTTATGCAGAACTCACCGCGGCCGCCGCAGAATTGAGAGGCGACTAGACCATTGCTTTTTCGGCAATCTTTTTTTCCATGGCAACGGCTTCGAATTGCTTTTTTTTAGGATCGTTGCGCAGTCCTTCATCGATCACATCCCGCACCTTTTCTTGAAAAGGAAAAATCTCCTCCATGTCCTTTGGCGGGTAAATCTCCGGATAGGTTTGTACCCGTAATTCGCCAGGGTAACCAAAATTGGGGTACCACGGATGCTTGCGCTTGCAATCATAAAACACCATGGGGACGACGGGCAATTGGTGGTCGATCGCAATTTTAAATGCCCCCCGTTTGAAAGGATTGAGGAAAATGGTGTCGTCTTCGTAGGACACTTCCGGGAAAATACAAATGCTGAATCCTTTGTCCAGTTGTTGATCGGCACGGCCATACACCGCCCATCGACTTTTTTTGTCACTGCGGTCGACCATAATGGCCGCTCGCTTATAGATATAACCAAAAAAGGGAATGTTGACCAATTCCTTTTTCCCCACAAACACAAAAGGATTTTTGGATACCCGAAGCATCACAAAGGGATCGATATAACTGGTGTGATTGGCTACCAACACATAGGAAGTGCCTGTCGGAAGGGGTTTGGCGTAGCGGACTTTGGTGTAAAACCCACAGCCCGTCAAAATAATGGGCGCCCAAATGTTGCGGGCAATCCAAAACACGATGGGATAGGCGTTGGGAAGCAAAAGAATCAGCACCAAAAAAGGAAAGAGAATCAAAACAGGAATCCCTGCCACAATATAAAACCACGCACGCCAAAGTTGCAGAAGAAGTTTTTTCACAGTTCCAAATGTAGCAAATTGGAATTGTTTTTGGTGAAATAAAGTACCTTTGTCGAAAACAAAACCGATGGCCAGAATTCTTACCGGTGTGCAAAGTACAGGGACACCGCACTTGGGCAACCTATTGGGCGCCGTCCTTCCCGCCATTGCCATGGCCGAGGACCCTAGCAACCAATCTTTTTTATTTATTGCCGACTTGCATTCCCTCACACAAATCAAGGAGGGGGAGACCTTGCGCCACCACACCTTCAATACTGCGGCGGCATGGTTGGCCTGCGGGTTGAACACCGACAATACCGTGTTTTACAAACAAAGCGATGTGGCCGAAGTGACCGAATTGGCCTGGTACCTCAACTGTTATTTCCCCTACCAGCGGTTGACCCTGGCCCACTCGTTTAAAGACAAAGCCGATCGATTGCAAGACGTCAATGCGGGCTTATTCAGTTATCCCATGCTTATGGCCGCCGATATTTTATTGTACGATGCCGACATCGTTCCGGTGGGAAAAGACCAGCTACAGCATTTGGAAATGACCCGCGATGTGGCCGCCCGTTTCAACAATCAAATGGGGGAAACCTTTGTGCTTCCGCAAGCGAAAATTCAAGAGAGCACCCAGTATATCCCCGGGACCGATGGGGAAAAAATGTCCAAATCGAAAAACAACATCATCGATGTTTTCCTGCCCGAAAAGCACTTGAGGAAACAAATCATGGGGATCAAAACCGACTCTACGCCCTTGGAAGCGCCCAAGGATCCCGATCAATGTACCGTCTTTGCGCTCTATCAACTGATGGCTAGTCCAGACCAAACCGAAGCGTTGCGCCAACGTTACTGGAATGGAGGAATGGGCTATGGCCATGCCAAACAGGCCCTTTTTGAGTTGATCTTGGATCGTTTTGTGCAGGAGCGCCGTTTGTTTGACTATTATCAAGAGCACCCCGCCGAAGTGACCATTGCCTTGACCAAAGGGGCGGAGAAAGCGCGAGCGGTTGCGCAAGAAGTGCTGTTGCGCGTGCGCGACAAAATTGGGTATTAAGCCTGTTCAAAGCGTTTGCCCGGCAAGGCCCGCACCAGTCCTTTCAACTCCATTTGAAGCAACATTCCTGCCACTACGGCCGGCGGGCGTTGCATGACGTCAATCAAATGATCCAACGACTGCGGTGACGCAACGGCTTTCCAAAGCTGTTCTTCCTCTGGCGACAAATCAATCGGAAGTTGTTTTTGGGTCGTAGGTCGGTGGGTCTTTTTTCGCCACCCCATCCAGTCGGCAAATTGTTCGGGATTGTAAAAAAGCCGTGCACCGTCTTGGGCAATAAGGCGTAAACAGCCTTGGCTTTGCTGATCGGTCAATCGCCCCGGAAAAGCAAACGCCTCTCGCCCATACGACAATGCCTGGCGCGCTGTGACAAGACTCCCCCCTTTTTCGCCCGATTCGATGACAAGGGTGGCGTGGGCCCAGCCGGCAATGATGCGGTTGCGCCGCAAAAAGTTGGAGGGATGAAAGTGATTGTCGGACCAGAACTCCGATAGGAAGCCGCCGCCTTGGGTCATTTCATCAACATATTTTTAATGTTCGGGGGGATACCAGCGGCCAAACGCATGCCCCAAAACGCCCACTGTTTTGAGCCCGACTTTCAAGGCCGCCCGGTGGGCCGCAATATCCACCCCGCGGGCAAAACCACTCACAATAATGGGTTGGTACACCGCCAAGGCCTCCACCAGTTTTTGGCACATCGCTATGCCCTGCCGCGTGGGGTTTCGGGTTCCCACTATACTCAAAACCCGCGGCGCCGAAAAATCAATGGTGCCTTGATGAAACATCACCGCAGGGGGGTCGGCGGTAAACGCCAAGGATGAGGGGTAGTTCTCATCGCCATAGGCGGTCATGCGCAGCTGGTGTTGGTCCATCCACAACAGTTCGCGCTCTACTGCGGGAAGCTGCTCCGACGCCTTGCGCAGCGCATGCAGAACGGGCGACAAAAACCCCGCTTCTTCCCACGCAGTGGGGTCGGCAGAGAATACCTGAAGGGCACTGCCAAAACAGTCGATTAATTTTTTTGCCGTCCGTACGCCAATTTGTGGCAAACGGGCAAGCAATAAAGACGCTTGTTGGGGCGTTATATCCATAGATTTGGTGCTTTGGGACCAAAGTAAGAAGAAAATATAATTTTATATCTTTAGATCATGAATCTAATGCGTTATCTCCAAGAATTGCTCTATCAGCACGAATGTGTCACCCTCCCGGGCTTTGGGGCATTTTTGGTGCAGGCCCTCCCTGCGCGGGTCGATCAAGCACGCGGCGCGTTTCACCCGCCCTTGCGCAAAGTCACCTTCAATCGGCTGATTCAACAAAACGACGGCATTGTTGCCAATTACGTCGCCCAAAGAGAAGGGCTGAGTTATCCCGATGCCCTGGCAGCCCTTGAAAAAGAAATCCATGCGTGGAATCGTCGCCTGAAAAATGATTTGTTGATTGTCCCTGGAATCGGCGAGTTCTCACTGACGGCAGAGGACAAACTTCGTTTTTTACCCTACGAAAAATTTAATTTTGACTTGTCCGCCACAGGACTTTCAACCTTCTATAGAAAACCCCTCGATCAACGCCTACAAGCGGCCGCTGTGGTCCCGCCTGTTACTCCTTCACCTTCTAATCCAAATCCTATGCAAAACAGCAAAGAACCTTTAGCGTTTACCCCTGAAAACGAAAACAAAAAATCTCCCGTAGCAAAATACGCCATCATTGGTGTTTTGGCCATTGCCATTCTCGGAGCAACCTATTATTTTGGGAACGAATATGTGAAGAGCGAACGAGAAAAGTCTACACAGTTGGCCGAAAAACGCATTGCACAAAATGTAGAAAAAACAACCTACGATTTGGGGGCAACCACCGCCATTAGTGTGGAGGCTGTTGCCGAAATCGACGCTGTTGAAGAAACCGCTGAGACGATCGCCGTAGAAAGTGGCAGCTTTTACAGTGTGATCGCTGGGAGCTTTCGCGACCAAAGCAATGCCGAGCGCAAGCTGGCACAATTGAAAGCAGAAGGCTTTGAAGCCGCTTTTGCCGAAGCTAGCCCCGATGGTTTGATTCGTGTAGCCTATGGTCGATTCGCCTCTAAACGCGAAGCCTATTCGCTGTTGCAATTTATTGTCGGTAGCTTGGGCGAAGAAGCCTGGTACTTGGTCGAAGGCTACTAGCACTTCCTTTCCACCATGCTAATGCCGCAAGCCCACTACATGCGGTAGACCCATCCCTTGGGGTTGACCGGGGTGGTCGATTGGAAAATCGCAAATTTTAATTCCGTGTTTTGTGAAGACGGATGAGTAAATACCTTGCCGATGACTTGTTTGGCGGCAATGGTTTCTCCTTTTTTCACATAGACCGCTTCCAGGTTGGAATAGCTGGTAATGTAGTTCCCGTGTTGAACCAATACGGCCGGGTTGCTGCCCTTGAACCGAAATACTTGAATGACTTTTCCTTTGAAAACAGCGCGCACCTCGGCGTGTTGAGGGGTGGCAATGGTGACGCCGGTGCTTTGAATTTTGGTAGTCTTCACCACCGGATGCGGCTGGGTGCCAAAGCCAAGGGTCACCACCCCCTGCTGCACCGGCCAAGGGAGTTTTCCTTTGTTGGCCGCAAAGTTTTGACCAATTAATTTGGCTTCTGGGGTCAAAGCAAATACCGTCGAGCGGCCTTTGCCCGCTGCCTTGTTGGAGGCGGCAATGGCAGCGCGAATCAAGCGTTGAATTTCTTTGTCGAACTCCGCCACCTGTTGTTGCTTCTTTTTGATTTGCTGCGCCAAGGAGCGTTCTCTTTTTTTCAACGAGCGCACCAGCAGCCGTTGTTCGCCCCGTTCTTCTTCCAAGGCCGTTTGTTCGCTTTGGTTGTTGGCAATCAAAATGTCTTTTTGGGCTTTTTGCGCTTGAAGCGTCGTGTTCAATTGTTGCAAAACGACCGTTTTCTCGGCAATGGCCTGGCCTTGTCGCTGGCGGTAACGACGGTATTGTTTCAAATACTGAAACCGCTTGTAGGCTTGCAAAAAACTGGAGGAAGAAAACAAAAACATCAACCGGCTTTGCCCCGACTTGCTCACATAGGAATACCGCACCATGGCCGCATAGTCCTGCTTGAGTTGTTCGAGTGCTTTTTGTTGACGATCGATGTCGCGTTGATTGATTTTTATTTGTTGGCTCAGCCGATTGGCTTCTTCGTTGGTCACCCGAATCAGGCGTTGGCGCAAGTTGATTTTCACCGCCAAATCCTCGACCTGTGACAAGGCCGATTTCCGCTTTTTGGTGTTGCTAAACAGCAAGGCGTTCATTTGCTTGATCTCCTTTTGCAACTGCTTGCGCTGCGCCTCCAGGCGCTGTTGACGCGTTTCCTGCCCCCAACTCAGCGAAGCAGCGAAAAACAACAATAAGCACCAATAATTGAGCCGCATCAGAACGCTATTTTGTCATATCCATCGGGAATGCGAAACGGCATGGTCAGCTGCGACGGAAAATCGACCCGCAGAAAAGTCAATGTGAGTTGCAGAAAATTGGTGCCATCAAAAGTGGAGATCTCAATGCGTCGCGGAACAAGCTTGCCCTCGACCTTTTGGTACTGGGGATATTTGATGCTCAAACTTTGCGCGGTTCCTGCCACCAAAAACCGCTGCTCTTTGAGGCGAAACGTTTGGGTGTCGAAAAAGTAGGTGGGCCGAAACTGTGCCCCCTTCGCTTTGGGCACCAACACATAGTCGGTGGGATGCGAAATCCGTTCGATCTTTTCTTTGCCAAGGTCACTGATGGGATTGCCCAAAAAAATGTTTTCCAAATCGGAAAAAGTAAAATCCGACCCCAACTGTTCGTTGATGAATGCAATGTCGCCCTGATAGAATGTTTTTTGAAATTTTTCATAGAACTGCACCTCTTCCGGGGTGACCAAGAGTTTGGCAATGGGAATCAACATGCTGGCACTCATCCAGAGGCGCTTTTTGTTTTCCAACCGAAAATTGACATTGACCTGTTGGATTTGCTTCCCGTCCTTATACTCTGCCTTGATCCGGGCCCGAAACGTTTTAATGTTCTCTTGGGCTTTCACAATTTCATTGCTCAAGGTCTTCAGGTCCACGCGTTTTATCGGGGCTTTGTTGGGCAAAACCTTGACCGATTTACAACTGCTGAGGCCCATGGAAAGCCCCAAGAAAAGCAAAACAATATGGCGGAAGCGGGTTTTCATTTTCAAATCAATTCACTGTAATCCCCCAAACTGATGGAACGGTGTTTACCGTTATAACGTACATTGTTGCCAATCATTGCCCCGTGCAGCTGTGCATTTTCGATGTGGCTATGGGCTTGCACAATGCTGTCCTCGATGGTCACTTGGGTGAGCGACGAGCCGGGCCCTATCGATACGCCGGGCCCCACGGTAGCGTTGGTGAGTACCACCCCTTCGCCCACAAAACAGGGCGGCACAATGGTGGCGTTGTTCAGTTGCACCGAAGGGTGCACCAGCGCCTTCCCTTCCGCAGCGAGAAAGTGCAACATTTTGGTGTTGGTGGCTACGGTAATGGCCTTGTTGCCGCAGTCCATCCACGCCTGCACCTCCCCGGGAACAAACCGTTGCCCTTGGGCCATCATGGCCTTGATACCGTCGTTAATTTGGTACTCCCCCCCGTGGGTCAGTTGTTGGTCGAGCACCTGCTGAAGCGCCTGCTTTAGGTCGGCGATTTGCTTGAAATAATAGATGCCAATGACCGCCAAATCGGAAACAAAGGAAGCGGGTTTCTCCACCAGTTTGACAATGGCGCCGCTTTGATCGAGCTGCACCACCCCATAGGCCTGTGGATTGTCTACCTGCTTCACCCATATTTGGGCATCGGCTTGGGGGTCGATTTCAAAATCGGCACGGATGAGGGTATCGGCATAGGCCACCACCGCGGGGCCTTCCAAAGAGGGGGCCGCACACATGATGGCGTGCCCAGTGCCCAAAGGATCTGTTTGCCGATAAATGCTGGCTTTTGCCCCCAGCTGCTGCGCCACCTGGGTGAGATGATCGACCACCTCGTCGCCAAAAAATGCGGGGTCGCCCAACACATAGGCCACCTCCTCGATGGGTTGCTTCACCACCGCAGCAATGTCGTTCACCAACTGCTCGACAATGGGGGTGCCGGCCACGGGCACCAAGGGTTTGGGAACAGTGAGGGTATGGGGGCGGAGGCGCGAGCCGCGGCCCGCCATGGGAACAATGATTTTCATGGGTTTACTTTTTTCCTGTACTGCCAAATCCGCCGGCGCCACGGGCACTTTCTTCCAGTGCGTCAACGGGTTTCCATTCAACCTGGGCGTAGGCCGCCACCACCAGTTGGGCAATGCGCTCGCCCGGGGCAATGGTCACCGCTTGGTTGGAAAGGTTGACGAGAATGACCCCCACCTCGCCCCGATAATCGGCGTCGATGGTTCCGGGAGCATTCAACACGCTAATGCCTTGTTTTGCGGCCAAACCCGAGCGCGGCCGCACCTGGGCTTCGTAGCCTTGCGGCAAGGCCATTTTTATTCCCGTGCCAACAATGGAGCGCTCCAAAGGCGCCAAGGTGAGGGGGTGGTTCAAAACGGCCCGAAGGTCCAAACCCGCCGATGAAACGGTGGCATAGGACGGCAAATCGTAAGGGCTTTCATTGATGACGGCAACGTGGATCATGCGTACATGTTTATGCACTAAAAATACAAAATGACCCTGCACCTGCTCCCCTTTGCCGCAGGAGATATAAACGATTTATGAACGGACATGCACACTTTGGGCAAGAGCACGCTTGTGCTATTCGTTTGCTTTAGTCAACTGCTCGTCGCGCAACACGGCTTTGACCATGTTGATGGCGGCCATGTAGCCGCCAGAAAGGAGGTATTGTCCCCAGC
>WTJN01000113.1 GCA_011526265.1 Candidatus Arcticimaribacter sp.
CCTCAAGGACTTCATAGTATTGTAATCCGGCTATGTAACAATGGATAAAGTAGGTTGACTTCATGATTTATTTTTAAGATTTGGACTTTCAATATACAGACTTCTGTTAATAAATCCGTGAACAAGCTAGGAATGCAGCAAGTGTTTTATTCTTTTAAACCCCCTAACTTTAATAAAACAAGCATCATGAACGACCGACCCAACGACCTGAGGCGCATTCGCCCAGACATTAAAAAGACACAGCAGTTTGCCAACATGCGTCCGGAAGAACGGTTTCAAAACGAAGTGCTCCGCCCCATCCTCAAACTGCAAAATCCTTTGCTCATCGATGTTTTTACCCACTACATTGCCAAGCGTAAAAACGTTTTTTATGACCTCAGTCTCCCCAAGAAACTGGCATACATAGAGAACAGCCTCATCAAAGACCAAAAATTCCGCAATGCCGTCAAAGGCATGTTAATCGGTTTGTTTACCGTGGAAGAATACCGCGGTTACACCCAAAATTCATCCGCCTTGAACAAGCGCATGATGAATTTGGTCATCGAGCGGCTGAAAGACCAAGTCCAACTGTTTGACAAGCCAGCAGCAACGCTGACCAAAGTGAGTTAAAGCAGGGAAACCCCGTTGAGATCGGTGGTGAGTACACTGCTCATATAATCGAAAAAAGGACGGATAGCGGCGAAATCTGCATCCAACTGCGCGAGGAATCCTGGAGAAACGACAGTGCGATCATCGTAGCGTTTGGTAAACAAATAGGCCTTTTTCTTGATCAAGTCAATGTTGGGATCTTCTTTCGAAAACCCCTTGGGCGCCGTTTTCACTTCCTCTCCTTCGAGACTTCCCCATGTTTGCTGGAAAGCGGCATCGTTAATAATGTCTCGGAATTCGTCGGCATCGACTTCCAATTCTTTGCGGATACGCTGCAGATCGTCTTTATTGGGGTTCCAAAATCCCCCTGCAATAAAGGTATCTCCGGGTTTAATGTGCAAATAATATCCCCCGCGAAACGCTGGTTTCTCTCGATGAAAAGAAATCCCGAAGTGGGTTTTATAAGGTGTTTTGTCTTTAGAAAAACGCACATCACGGTATACGCGGAAAAGTTTGAAACCATCCACTCGGTCGTGAACATTCATTTTTTCTTGCAACGCTTGCGCAAAGGCTTTTACTGCTGTTTCATTGGTTTTAAACCGCGGTTTTTGTGTTTCAAACCATTCACGGTGGTTGTTTTCCGCCAATTCACCCATGAAGGTGAGCGCGTCTTTTGGGAGGGTTGTCATCGCATATTTTTTTCTAAAACTACGAAAATCAACACAATTTGCTATTTCTTGCGCGCTTTCAATACCGCCTCAATGTCCGACAAGCGGTAGCCTTTGGCTTGCAACAGAATGAGGTAGTGAAACAACAAGTCGGCGCTTTCGTTCAAAAACAAAGAGTCGTTGTTGTCCTTGGCCTCGATGACGGTTTCTACGGCCTCCTCGCCCACTTTTTGTGCGATTTTATTGATGCCTTTTTTAAACAACGAAGCCACATAGCTATCGTCTTCGTCTTGGGCTTTGCGCTGGGCAATGGTGTCTTCCAAGGCGCTTAAGAAGCCAAAACGGGTTTCGTTGGGCAGGTCCCAGCACGTATCCGCCCCAGTATGGCAGGTGGGGCCAAGGGGCTGCGCCATGATCAGCAGGGTGTCTTGGTCACAATCCAAGTGAATGCTTTCTACACGCAGAAAGTGGCCACTCTCCTCCCCTTTGGTCCACAGGCGTTGTTTGGAACGGCTGTAGAATGTCACCTTTTGGGTGCTTTGAGTGGTGGCCAAAGCCTCGGCATTCATATAGCCCAACATCAATACTGTTTTTGTCTGGGCGTCTTGCACAATGGCCGGTAAGAGTCCGTCTGCACTTTTTGAAAAATCTGGTTCTAGCATGACTTTAAAGGCGAACAGCAAGCTGCTCTTTTTTAAGGTTTTGTTTCAATTCGTTGAGCCCTATTTCACCAAAGTGAAATACACTGGCCGCCAAGGCTGCATCGGCTTTTCCTTGGGTAAATGCCGCGGTAAAGTGGTCCATTGTTCCTGCTCCCCCCGAGGCAATAATGGGGATATTGACAGCCGCTGACAGCTCCGCCAAAGCGGCGTTAGCAAAGCCATTTTTGGTGCCATCGTGATCCATGGAAGTAAACAGAATTTCTCCGGCTCCGCGTTGTTCTACTTCGCGGGCCCAGTCAAAGAGGTCCAAATCCGTAGGTTCCTTGCCGCCCACCAAGTGCACTTTCCATTTGCCCGCTATTTGCTTGGCATCGATGGCCACAACAATACACTGGCTGCCATAGGCTTGTGCCAAGGCATTGATGAGTTCCGGTTGCTTGACGGCCGCGGAGTTGATCGATACCTTGTCGGCGCCATTATTGAGCAATACCGCCACATCTTCTACGGATGAGATCCCGCCGCCCACGGTAAAAGGAATATCGATGGCTTCGGCCACCCGATACACCAAATCCGCCAGCGTTTTACGTTTTTGCTCGGTGGCAGAAATGTCCAAGAAAACCAATTCATCGGCATTTTCTTGCGCGTATTGCCGCGCCAGCTCCACCGGGTCACCGGCGTCGCGGAGGTTAACAAAATTCACCCCCTTGACCGTTCGGCCGTCTTTGATATCTAAACAAGGGATGATGCGTTTGGTCAGCATGATTTTTCATTTTTTGGATTGGTCTGTGTCAGGTCGTGGTGGGCATAAAACCCAAGGTCTTTCTGGGTGCTGAGTTTGACCCAAAAGGCCACTTGACCGGTATGATACGCAAAATGTTCCACGGCGTGCATTACGGCTTCAGCGCCCGATAGTTGAAACCCTTGAATGGTTTGATTGCGAGTCCATTGTAGCGCATTGGACGATGATAGTGCTTCTTTTGCCGCGACAATGGTTGTTTCTAGCGCAGTCATCATTTGCTGCTTGTTGCGGTCTTGGTGCAGCAAAAATTCTTGATCCCGTTGCCTTAGGTCGGCTGTTTGTCCAAAACCAGCAACAATGTATTGCTGCATGTTGCCGCGCATGTGCAGCAGTTGGTTGCCCAAAGTCATCATGGACGGCGCAGGACGTTTCCACAGCAATGTGTCGTCCACCTGTGCCATGGCCAGTTGAAGCATGCGCCAACTTTCGTCCAAACGGTTTTGAGCGCTTTCAATCAATACATTTACTTGTGCTTCCATGGCTTATGGATGGTTGGATATATAGTCTGCCAGTGCGGCTAGGGTGATCTTCCCTTCATAAATGGCCTTGCCAATAATGACCCCTTCACAACCCATGGCCGCTAGTCGAGGCAATTCGTCGCGATGTGAAATTCCCCCGGAGGCGATCAATTTCAGGGAGGTCGCTTGAAGGATTTCTTCGTACAATTCAAAAGCGGGGCCTGCGAGCATCCCGTCTTTACTAATATCGGTGCAAATGGTGTGGGTTACCCCGTGGGTTTGATAGGCCGCCAAAAAGTCCAACAGCGCGTGGTCTGAAGTTTCTGTCCATCCGTTGGTGGCAATGTTTTTACCGTGCACATCGGCGCCTAAAATGACCTTATCGGCCCCATAGCGGGTAAGCCATGCACGGAAAAGATCGGGAGAATGTACCGCTATACTGCCCCCAGTGATCTGCGCTGCGCCAGAGGAAAAAGCAATCCGCACGTCTTCATCGGACTTTAAGCCGCCGCCAAAATCTATTTTCAATGTCGTTTTTGTCGCCAAAAGCTCCAACACCTTGTGATTGACAATATGCTTTGACTTGGCCCCGTCCAAATCGACCAAATGCAGGTACTTCACCCCTTGATCTTCAAAGGCCTTGGCCACTTCTAGCGGGTTTTCGTTGTATACTTTTTGCGTGGCGTAGTCGCCTTTGGAAAGGCGCACGCACTTTCCGTCAATGAGGTCTATGGCTGGAATTATTCGCATAACTGAAGAAAATTTTGAAGGAGTTGTTGTCCCAATTGACTGCTTTTTTCGGGATGGAATTGCACCCCATAAAAATTCTCTTTTTGCAAAGCGCTGCTATAGGCAACCCCATAATCTGTTTGGGCCACCGTTTCTGAGGCTAGGGCAGCATAATAACTGTGCACCAGATACATATAGGATGATTCTGGGATGTGGTCAAACAATGGGCCCTTGAGCTTTTCGATGGTATTCCACCCCATTTGAGGGACTTTCAATGCAGGCGAAAACCGCTTTACTTCCACATCAAAGATCCCCAACCCCTTAGTGTTGCCCTCTGCAGTAGAACGACACATGAGTTGCATGCCTAGACAAATTCCTAAAACAGGCTGTTGGAGCGTTGGAATCAATTGATCCAAGCCCGTAGCACGCAGTTTTGTCATGGCAGATGAGGCTTCCCCTACCCCAGGAAAAATAACACCTTGAGCAGTTTTGATTTCTTCTGCATCTGCCGATAGCTTGCCTTCCACTCCCAATCGTTTCAAGGCAAAAAGAATGCTTTGAATATTCCCAGCACCGTAATCAATAATGGCGATTTTCATTTATAAAACTCCTTTTGTGCTGGGTAAAATTAATTTGTCTGGATCGCGCTTGACCGCAACTTTTATGGCCTTGGCAAAGGCCTTGAATATAGCTTCGATCTTGTGGTGTTCATTGGTGCCTTCGGCTTTAATATTGAGGTTCGCCTTGGCGCCATCAGAAAAGGACTTAAAAAAGTGCATGAACATTTCTGTGGGCATTTGCCCAATCATTTCACGTTTAAATTCAGCGTCCCATACCAGCCAGTTGCGTCCACCAAAATCGATGGCGACTTGAGCGAGACAGTCGTCCATAGGGAGCGCAAAGCCATAGCGTTCCATGCCCAGCTTGTTGCCCAAGGCTTTTGCGAAAGCTTCTCCCAAAACTATGGCCGTGTCTTCTATGGTGTGGTGTTCATCGACTTCCAAATCCCCTTTAACTCGCAAGGAAATATCCATTCCCCCATGGCGCGCCAATTGATCCAACATGTGATCAAAAAATGCAATGCCGGTAGTGATATCACTTTTCCCTGTTCCGTCGATATTCAACACCAAATCAATGGCGGTTTCATGGGTTGTACGAGACAATTCAACACTGCGATCGGCCAAGGACAAAAAGCGATGAATATCTACCCATTCCGTAGTTTTTAAAGCAATAATTTCGTCTACCGACCCGCTAACTTCTTCCGCCCCCAGCGCCTCTTCTTGAGCAATAAAAATCCCTTGACACCCCAAGTTTTTTGCCAATGCCATGTCGGTCACCCGATCGCCAATGACAAAAGAATGCGCCAGATCATAGTCTTTTGAATCCATGTAATGGGTCAACATCCCCGTGCGCGGCTTACGGCCAGGAGACTGCTCAGCGGGAAAACTCTTGTCGATACAGACCTCGCTGAAGACAATTCCTTCATTTTCTAAGGTCGAAAGAACAAAGTTGTGCACCGGCCAAAAAGTATCTTCGGGAAAGCTTTGTGTGCCCAATCCATCCTGATTGGTAACCAAAACCAATTCAAAATCCAATTCACGGGCAATTTTCCCGAGATAGGTCATGACCTGTGGATAAAATTTCAGTTTGGTGAAGTCATCCAACTGATAATCATTGGGTTCCAACGTCAAGGTGCCGTCACGATCGATAAAGAGTACTTTTTTCATGAGCGATTAATTTTATTGAATGCTGCAAGAAGCATATCGTTTTCTAGGGGTGTTCCGACGGAAATCCGCAAGGTGTTTTGGCAATGCACTTGTTTCGAGGGGTTTCGAACAACGATCCCTTCTTCCAATAGTTGGTGGTAGATGCGTTCACTGTCGGCAACACGCAGCAAGAAAAAATTGGCATCCGAAGGAAATATTTCTTCAACCAAAGCAAGGCCTTCGAGTGTGGTAATAATTCTGTTCTTCTCTGCAAGCATTTCAGCAACTTCACGGCCCACTTCGTCTTGTCGATCGAGTTGCCGCATCACCGCTTTTTGAGTCAGCACATTGAGGTTATAAGGTGCTTTTAGTTTGTTGAGTAATGCTATGATGCTGGCGTGGGCATAACACATGCCCAGACGAACACCCGCCATTCCTTGTGCTTTGGAAAAGGTTTGAACGATGATCAAATGTGGAAACTCGTCCAAACGGTTCAACAGTGAAGCATTGGCGGTAAATTCTACATAGGCTTCATCCAGCACCACAATCCCAGGGAAATTTTCAATGATGGTTAGCAATTCCTCTTGAGGAAAGCAATTTCCAGAAGGGTTATTGGGACTTGGAATAAAAATCATTTTGGGTTGTTGTGCATAGGTCGCCTCAATGGCGAGTACATCGAGTTGAAATCTAGCGGTCAAAGGCACCGCTATGGTCTCCACACCGTTGATGTCAGCACATACTTGATACATGCCAAATGTAGGGGGCAAAATAACGGCCTTGTCCTTACCGGGTACACAAAAAATTTGCATCAATAAGTGCAAAACTTCATCGCTTCCATTGCCCAAGAAGATTTGATCCGGGGGACATTGCTTGAATTTCCCAAGTTTTTGCTTCAACTCCTTTTGCATGGGGTCTGGATAACGATTCACGGCCGATGGATAAGGATTTTCGTTGGCGTCGAGTAGAATCATTTCACGTGCTCCACCCACAAACTCTTCCCGAGCGGATTGATACGCTTTTAGCGCAAGAATTTCAGGCCGTGCCAGTTGTAAAATATCTCGATCTACACTCATGCCAAGTCGTTTAATCGTACTGTAACCGCATTTTTATGCGCTTGCAATCCTTCGGCATCCGCCATTAATTCGATGGCTGGACCAATGGTTTTCATCCCCTGTGCATCGATTTTTTGAAAAGTCATTTGCTTTAAAAAACTATCGAGATTAACCCCACTGTATTGCTTGGCGTAGCCGTTGGTAGGCAAGGTATGATTGGTCCCCGAAGCATAATCTCCAGCACTTTCTGGGGTATACTTCCCAATAAAAACGGAGCCCGCATTTTGAATGTTGTCAATGTATTCGTCTTCTTTTAAAGAACAAATGATGTAGTGCTCTGGGCCATACTGATTGATAAAGTCAATCGCTGCTGCATCCGATTCAAAGACAATTATTTTCGAATTTTCGATCGCTTTTTTCGCCACGTCCTTGCGTGGAAGTTTCTCCAACTGCTCGTCAATGGCTTGTTGAATTGGCGGAACACAGGCGGCGTCGGTAGTCACAAGGATCACCTGACTGTCGGGGCCGTGCTCTGCTTGTGAAAGCAAATCGGCAGCAACGTAGGCCGGGGGGACACTGCTGTCGGCCACCACCAAAAGTTCACTGGGACCCGCGGGCATATCAATGGCCGTTTGATAGCGTGTCGCCCATTGTTTGGCAACAGTAACATATTGATTACCAGGCCCAAAAAGTTTATACACTTTTGGGATTTGTGTTGTTCCCAAAGTCATGGCTGCAATGGCCTGCACCCCGCCTACTTTATAGACTTTTTTAATGCCACACAAGGCTGCAGTGTACAGCACCACATCGGGCAATTGCCCTTCGCTATTGGGGGGAGAACACAAGACAATCTCTTCGCACCCTGCCAAAACAGCAGGAACAGCCAACATTAGAATAGTCGAAAACAAAGGCGCCGATCCTCCAGGGATGTACAACCCTACCTTTTGAATGGGGCGTTTTTCTTGCCAACACCATACTCCAGGTTGTGTTTCTACTTGCACGCGCTTAGTCGTCTGTGCTTGATGAAATCGCGTGATGTTGTCTTTGGCCAATGCTATAGCGGCCTTTAAATCTTTTGGCACACGTAGTTCAGCCGCCGCAAAGGCATCAGGTTGCACCGCTATTTCACTTAGTTCTACACCATCAAACTTTTGGGTATAGTGATCCAAAGCGCGGTCACCATCGTACGCTACATCATCAAAAATTTGACGAACGAGCGGCACTAAATCTTCATAAGTCGCAGTGGGGCGAGCACACAAAGCGGCCCAGTCCTCTGGCTGAGGATGTGTATAAACGTTCATTAGATCACCATTTTTTCGATTGGACACACGAGAATATCTTCAGCACCAGCTGCTTTTAACTGGTCAATGACTTCCCAAAAATCACCTTCGTTGATCACCGAGTGCAAAGAACTCCAGCCCGGTTGGGCCAAAGGCAGAACGGTTGGACTCTTTAAAACCGGAAGTATAGCACTGATGGCTTCGATTTTATCGTTAGGGGCATTCAAAAGAATGTAACGTGATTTCTTGGCACGAAGCACCGATTGCACCCTGAATTGAATTTTATTGATCAAGCTCACTTGCTCGGCCGACACCTTTGGCGACTGAACCAAAACCGCCTCAGAATCAATGATTTTTACGACTTCCCGCAAGTTGTTTTTAAACAATGTACTGCCCGATGAAACAATATCACACACCGCATCGGCCAGCCCAATATTTGGGGCAATTTCCACCGAACCATTAATGATGTGCAAGTCCGCCTCGATTCCATTGGCCGTCAAGAATTGTTGAATAGTATTGGGATAAGATGTAGCTATTCGTTTGCCATTCAGGTCGTTTAAACCATTAAATTCGGCTTCTTTAGGCAGGGCAATGGATACCCGGCATTTGGAAAAACCCAAGTGCTCGATAATGGAAAGGTCGTTGCCTTTTTCCACTAGTGTGTTGCTTCCCAAAATAGCGAGATCTACAACACCGTCGCGAAGGTATTGAGGAATATCACCGTTGCGCAAGAAGAAGACTTCGCAAGGGAAATTTCGCGCAGCAGCCTTTAATTGATCTTTCCCATTGTCGATTTTTATCCCGCATTGCTTGAGCAATGAAAGTGATTCTTGATTCAATCGACCGGATTTTTGAAGGGCTATACGTATCATTTACATGGTTTTTATAAATAAAAAAACCCGCTTGAAAACAAACGGGTGGATATGGATGATGCATCGACCATTAACACACGTTTGTATGCTTTGAGTTGAAATGGCTATGATGATTGTTCTGATTCATTACGTTGCAAAGATACACTATCCTTTTTAAAAGAGAAAAAAATTATTGGTTCCCAAGAATAATTGGCATCCCGGTGTCGCCACTCCCAATGACAATGACTTTAGAGTTCGGAGACTCCGACAATTTAATGGTGGCCTCTATCCCTTTTTCCTGCAAGATTTTGTCTGTCAGTGATGCGCTCAAAATACGGTTGGCCGTGGCTTTCCCCTCAGCGTCAATGCGCTGACGCTCGGCTTCTTGGCGGGCTTTTTCAATACGAAATTCATACTCCAATGCTTCTTGTTCCTGACGTAACTTCCGCTCTATCGCTTCCTTGATTGCTACGGGAAGGGTAACGTCACGCACCAAAACTGCATTCAACTGAATGTGCTGGGTTTCGACATTTTTTTGTGTTTCTTCAAAAATCTCGTTTTGGATGGCGTCGCGTTTGGTCGAATACAACTGTTCGGGAGTGTAACGTCCAACAACAGATCGCGCGACGGCACGGATTTGTGGAATCAACACGATGTTGACATAATTCTCGCCTTTGGTCTTGTGCAATAGCCCCAATTCGTCGTATTTGGGTTGATGAAGCACCGAAACATCGAGTGAAATCTCGAGTCCGTTGGACGAAAGCACTTGCATATTGGCTTCAAAAAACTCTTGTTGTTTCACGTTGTAGACATAGACCTTGTTCCATGGGGCAATGATGTGAAACCCTTCGCCCAAAGGAGGTTGATCGGTAACTACCCCGCCACCAAATGTGCGAAAGAGCACACCTGCTTCTCCATAGCCAATATTAATAGAGGACTTGGAAATAAAAATGATTAGAATAAAGCCTAGCGCGAGTGCAGGAAGGCCGATTTTTGGTAATTGTTGCATGGTAAATTTGTGTTTTAAATTATGTAAGCATTCCACCATCTACGTTCAGCACTTGGCCGGTGACGTAGCTGGATAAGTCTGATCCCAAGAAAACGCAAGCATTGGCAACGTCTTCTGGTTGTCCTCCTCTCTTGAGGGGGATGCCGTTTCGCCAACCCTGCACGACATCTTCAGGCAGTTTGGCGGTCATTTCTGTTTCTATAAACCCAGGGGCGATCACATTTGAGCGAATATTACGCGAACCGAGTTCCAGCGCAATTGATTTTGAAAATCCAATGATTCCCGCTTTCGAAGCGGCGTAGTTGGCTTGGCCTGCGTTGCCTTTTACCCCAACCACAGAGCTCATGTGGATAAGTGATCCGTGTCGTTGCTTTAAGAAAGTACGCTGCACTGCTTTGGTCATATTGAAAACCGATTTTAAATTGATTTCTACCACAGCGTCGAAATCTTCTTCGGTCATGCGCATCAACAAGTTGTCTTTGGTGATCCCAGCATTGTTGATGACAATATCAATTTTACCAAAATCAGCAAGAACATGATCAACCAAGGTTTGCGCTTGTTCAAAATCTGCAGCATTGCTTTGGTATGACTTTACTTGAACACCCAGCGGCTGAAGTTCTTCTTCCAATGCTTTGGCCGCTTCGACCGAACTGCTGTACGTCAAGGCTAGATCACATCCGTGTTGTGCATATACTTGCGCGATTCCACGCCCGATCCCTCTGCTGGCACCGGTGATTATGGCTGTTTTTCCTTCGAGTAGTTTCATGGAGTTTTCTTAACTGAGTACTTCGGCTACTTTTTTTCCAATGGCAGCTGGTGAATCGACCACAGCAATGCCACATTCACGCATGATGCGTTTCTTGGCTTGAGCCGTGTCATCGGCCCCCCCTACAATGGCTCCTGCATGTCCCATGGTGCGACCTGCTGGGGCAGTTTCACCAGCAATGAATCCGACCACGGGTTTTTTTGATCCAGAGGCTTGTAGAAAACGAGCGGCATCGGCTTCCAATTGCCCTCCGATTTCCCCAATCATCACAATGCATTCGGTTTCATCGTCATTTAAAAACAGTTCCAATGCGTCTTTGGTGGTCGTTCCAATGATAGGATCTCCTCCAATGCCAATGGCCGTTGAAATCCCATATCCTTCGCGCACTACTTGATCGGCCGCTTCATAGGTCAATGTTCCCGACTTGGAAATGATGCCTACGTTTCCTTTTTTGAACACAAAGCCGGGCATGATGCCTACTTTAGCTTCCTCTGGAGTTATGACTCCTGGGCAGTTGGGTCCGATCATGGTACAATCGAACTGAGCAATATAATTCGCAGCTTTGACCATATCCGCTACCGGGATCCCCTCGGTAATGGTGATAATGACTTTGATTCCTGCATCGGCCGCTTCCATAATGGCATCGGCAGCAAATGCTGGTGGAACAAAAATGATCGAAGTGTCAGCCCCTGCTTTATCCACAGCTTCTGCCACAGTATTGAATACCGGCTTGTCCAAATGGGTTTGCCCCCCTTTACCTGGTGTAACACCACCAACGACATTGCTTCCGTATTCAATCATTTGCGTGGCGTGGAAGGTACCTTCGCTCCCGGTAAACCCCTGTACGATAATTTTTGAATTCTTGTTGACTAATACGCTCATTCTAAATATCCTTTTTTATTTATTGTTTATTCTTTAATTCGTTCTTGGTAAGCTCCTTTTTCGGTGTCCACTTTGATTTTATCGCCCTCGTTGATGAACAATGGAACATTGATGCGAGCGCCTGTTTCTACTGTAGCGGGCTTGGTCGCATTGGTGGCCGTGTTTCCTTTTACTCCAGGTTCGGTATGGGTTACCTCGAGAATGACACTGGCAGGCATGTCTACAGAAAGTGGCATGCCATCTTCGGTGTTGATGGAGATCGAGACAATTTCTCCTTCTTTCATCAAATCAGGATTGTCCAAGATGCCCTTTTCAATACTGATTTGATTGTAGTCATCGTTGTTCATAAAATGAAAGGTTTCTCCCTCAGCATAAAGAAATTGAAACTTGTTTGTTTCTACCCGAATGTCATCTATTTTGTGTCCGGCAGAAAAGGTGTTCTCAATGACTTTACCGGTAGTGACACTTTTTAATTTTGTTCTAACAAAAGCTGGTCCTTTTCCAGGTTTGACGTGCAGGAATTCTACAATTTTATAAATATCGTTGCTGTATTTGATACAGAGTCCTTTTCGAATATCGGATGTTGTTGCCATGGTTTAATTTTTACGTGAATAGCCTTTCATGATTCCGCGATGAGAGTTTTTGATGAAATCAAGAATTTCATCCCGCTCTGGGCTAACTTCCATCTCGGCTTCAAGTATTTCTGCGGCTTGGGTATTGTTATAGTTTTTTTGATAAAGTATGCGGTAAATGGATTGTATTTCCCTAATTTTTTCGGTGGTAAAACCTCGACGTCTTAAACCAACAGAGTTAACGCCCACATATGAAAGTGGTTCACGAGCCGCTTTGACAAACGGTGGAACGTCTTTTCGTACCAACGATCCCCCCGTGATGAAAGCATAATCCCCCACCGTACAAAATTGGTGGATAGCGGTCATGCCAGCGAGAATGACGTTATTGCCAATATTTACGTGGCCGGCCAAGGTGCTGTTGTTCGAGAAAATACAACGGTCACCCACATAACAATCGTGCGCAATGTGGCAATAGGCCATGATCAAGCAATTTTCGCCAATGACCGTTTTTTGTCGGTCCATAGTGCCACGGTTCACGGTCACACATTCACGAATGGTTGTGTTATCGCCAATGATGGTGTGGGTTTCCTCGCCATTGTACTTAAGGTCTTGTGGGGGGGCTGAAATAACGGCTCCGGGAAAAATGGAACAATTTTTTCCAATGCGCGCCCCTTCCATGATGGTCACATTGGAACCAATCCATGTTCCTTCCCCAATAACAACATCATTGTTGATGGTGGTAAAAGGCTCAATCACCACATTTTTTGCGATTTTGGCACCGGGATGAACAAATGCTAGCGGTTGATTCATACGTTTTCTTTTCGAATAATTTGTGCCATTAGTTCCCCTTCGGTAGTCAGTTTTCCGTTAGCAAACGTATAGCCTTTCATATGGCAAATGCCCCGTCGTATTGGGGTGATGAGTTCTAATTTGAAGATCAATTGGTCCCCAGGGTGCACGGGATGCTTAAATTTCACATTATCGATTTTCATAAAGAAAGTGAGGTAATTCTCTGGGTCGGGCACGGTGTTTAGTACCAGTACTCCGCCCACCTGTGCCATGGCTTCGACTTGCAAAACACCCGGCATGACAGGTGCCCCAGGAAAGTGCCCCTCAAAAAAAGGTTCGTTCATGGTCACCCCTTTGGAGCCAATAACATGCTCTTCGGAGAGTTCATGAATCTTGTCGACCAACAAGAAAGGAGGTCGGTGAGGGAGCATTTTCATGATTTGTACCACATTCATGAGCGGGGGAACTTGCATGTCCACTTTTGGGACATTCAATCGTTTCTCTTGCTTGATATGCCGCGCCATTTTCTTGGCAAATTCAACATTCACACGATGCCCAGGTTTATGGGATATGACCTTCCCGCGAATGCGCTGTCCAATGAGTGCTAGGTCACCGATGACATCCAATAGCTTGTGTCTAGCTGCTTCGTTGGGGTAATGCAGCGAAAGGTTGTCGAGAATTCCATTGGGCTTTACGGTAATTTCTGATTTATTAAAGGCTTTTTTCAAGCGTTCCATGGTGGCCTCCGACAACGGCTTGTCTACATAAACAATCGCGTTGTTTAAATCGCCCCCTTGAATTAAACCATTTTCTAGAAGCATTTCCAATTCATGCAAAAAACTAAAAGTTCTAGATGCAGCAATTTCCGATTCATAGTCGGCCAGACTATTAAGCGTTGCATTCTGCGTCCCTAAGATTTTTGTGCCAAAATCCACCATGGTTGTCACCTGATAATGATCGGCGGGAAGAACAGTTACTTCACTACCTGTATCATCGTCTTTGTAGGTAATGACTTCGGTCACGATATATTCATCGCGGGGGACATCTAGCGTGGTTATTCCAGCTTCTTTGAGTGCGTTGACGAAATGGAGGGCAGAACCATCCATGATGGGGGGTTCTGGTGCATTGAGATAAATCGTACAGTTGTCGATTTCCAAACCTACTAGCGCTGACAATACATGTTCTGAAGTATTGATCTTCACTCCGTTTTTCTCCAAATTGGTGCCTCGCTGCGTGTCAGTAGCCCATTGAACATCGGCTTCAACGACCGGGTTACCTTCCAAGTCATTGCGCACAAAGGTGTAGCCGGCGTTGGCTGCTGCAGGCGCAAATTTTAAAGTAACTTCTTTTCCGGTATGTAGCCCCACCCCTTTCAAGGTGATCTCTTTTTTAATGGTGGTTTGTAGGTGATTCATTGTGTTCTTTCTTTTTCTAATGCTTCTAGGCGTTTCACCAATGCAGGGAAACGCTTAAAATAGACGTATGATTTGCTGTACTGATTAAAATCAAAGGCGGGGGTGCCATAAAGGGCAGTGTTGTCTTTGATGTTGGAGGTCACTCCCGATTGCCCTTGGATACGAACATGGTCGCCCACTTTGAGGTGACCAATTATTCCGACTTGCCCTCCAATGATGCAGTGTTTGCCCACTTTGGAAGAACCGGCAACTCCCGATTGTGCTGCGATGACGGTATGTGCTCCAATCTCAACATTGTGTGCAATTTGTATCTGATTGTCCAGCTTGACGCCAAAACCAATTTTCGTCGACCCCAAGGTCGCTCGATCAATGGTTGAGTTCGCGCCTATGTCCACATGGTCCTCGATGATAACATTCCCCGTTTGAGGAATTTTGGAATATTCTCCCGCTTCATTCGGTGCATAGCCAAACCCATCAGCACCAATCACACAACCACTAAAAATTTCACATTGCGATCCAATTTGGGTGTCGCGATGAACGATTGTATGAGAATGAATGATGGTGTTGTCACCAATGCACACATTGTCTTCTAAAATAACATGAGGGTACAAAACAACGTTTTTACCCAGCTTCACCCCTTTTCCAACGATACTGTAGTGGCCAATGGCTATAGAGTTGTGAACAGAAACGCCTTTGTCAATGATCGCCGTTTCAGCCACGCCTGCCTTTTGTGCAATTTGCTCGTTATAAAAACTCAAAAGTTGTGAGAAAGCGAGATAGGCATCGTTGACACGAATCAATGTTGGATGGACTTCTTTCTCCAATTTAAGATCATTGTTAACAATGACAACAGATGCTCGGGTGTCGTAAATATATGGAGCGTACTTCAAATTCGCGAGGAAAGTAATTGACCCCATCGCTCCTTCTTCAATCTTTGCCAATTGACTTACCTCGACACTCGGATCGCCTTCGACTGTTCCATTTACAATGTTCGCGATTTGTTCGGCGGTAAATTTCATCAGTGCAAAAGTACAAAAATATCAAGAAGATTTGCCTTTTAGACTAGTGAGGTAAAACTTGGTCTCTTCTTCGGTCCAATGACCTTTTTTAAAGATTCCAGAAAACTGGTCAAACGGTACTATCGCTCCATTCTTTTTAAGGATATTGATGGGTGATTTTTTCGTGTTATAGGGAATTGTTATTACCCGGTCGGAAAAAACAAAGAGTTCTGCCGCTGTCGAACTATATCCCATTTCGCGAAGATGGTTTTTTTCTTCATCCATTTGACGATTGGAAAAAGCAGTGGGTTGAAAAATAACTTTTAGAAGGTTGCGGTTCAACAATCGTTGCGCCACATCGGCGAGTAGAAAGTCGTCGTGGTGTGTCCATTGTTTTAAAGCTGCAAAAATATCCGAATCATCCAATCGAACAAATTGTTCCAAGGCCTCGGGATCCTGCGGAGAAAGGTTTTCACGGGAAAGAAAAAAAGACAAGGCAGAGGGCATTTCAACCGCCACCCCTTTGAGCAACAACTGCCGCACATAGACCATTAATCGATTCAACATCAATTCGGCGCCTAGGCTAGTTTTGTGCAGATAGACTTGCCAATACATAAAGCGGCGGGCCATCAAGAACTTTTCTACAGAGAACACCCCCTTCTCTTCTACCACAAGGGTGTCGTCTGCTACGTTCAACATGGCAATCAGTCGATGCACATTGATATTCCCTTCTGCAGCACCGGTGTAAAAAGCATCGCGCTTGAGGTAGTCGAGACGGTCCAAATCGAGTTGGCCGGCCACCAATTGACACATGAATGCCCGTGGGTATTGATGGGTAAAAATAGCAATGGCTAAATCCAATGCACCGTGCATTTCCTTGTTTAATTGATGCATGATGCCCAAGGAAATTTCTTCATGAGAGACTCCTTGAAAAATGCCATTTTCAATCGCATGCGAAAAAGGGCCATGTCCAATGTCGTGCAGCAACATGGCACATGAAAGACCTTGGTGTTCTTCTTGGGAAATAGAGACCCCCTTGGCCCGCAAGGTGGTCACAGTTTTATCCATAAGGTGCATGGCGCCCAAGGCATGTTCGAAACGACTATGCCTTGCTCCGGGATATACCAGAGAAGAAAGTCCCATTTGCGAAATCCGGCGAAGGCGTTGAAAATAAGGATGTGACAATAAATCGAAAACAAGCGAAGAGCCAATGCCAATAAATCCGTAAATTGGATCGTTTAATAAGGGAAGCTTTTTTGTTTTCAATAAAATGAATTTCTCCAAAGATAGCAATATGCAACCAATCCAAATCTTATGGGTCGACGACGAAGTCGATTTGCTCAAACCACATTTCCTTTTTTTAGCCGCCCGAGGCTATGAAGTCACCGCGAGCACCAACGGACAAGACGCCCTTGAAAAAGTACGTACCGAACACTATGATGTGGTGCTGCTTGATGAAAACATGCCTGGGCTCAACGGTCTTGAAACCCTTCAATTGCTGAAAATTGAATTTCCCGGTCTCCCCGTCATCATGGTCACCAAAAACGAGGAAGAACAGATCATGGAAGAGGCCATTGGCTCAAAAATCTCCGATTATCTCATCAAACCCGTTAACCCCAATCAGATTTTACTGTCGCTGAAAAAAACCTTGAATCACGAAAGTTTGGTATCGGAAAAAACGAACACCAATTACCTTCAAGAATTTCAAAAAATCAGTCTTGAATTGCTTCAAATAGACAGTCTAAGTGCATGGATGGAACTTTACAAGAAATTGGTTTTTTGGCAAATGGAACTGCAAACTGCGGGAGACAATAATTTATTGGAAATTCTTGACAACCAACGCAAAGAAGCCAATGCCCTTTTTGGAAAATATGTGGCAAAAAATTATAAGCATTGGATCAACAACGATGAAGCCTTGTTTTCGCACAAGCTGGTCAAAACAAAAGTAATACCCGCCCTGCAAAAGCCTACGCTTTTTTTGGTGATCGATAATCTACGCTGGGATCAGTGGAAAACCATCGCCCCCACCCTTGAAAAGCACTACCGCATTGAGGAAGAATTGATGTATACGAGTCTCTTGCCCACTGCCACACAGTATGCCCGGAATTCTCTTTTTGCTGGTATGCTCCCGGCACAGATCAAAAAAACCACCCCGCAGTGGTGGAAAGACGACTATGAAGAGGGAGGGAAAAACCTTCATGAAGAGGCCTTGTTTCGACATCAACTCGAGCGACTAAATGTGTCGGGAAAAATCCACTATGAGAAAATTACTCAAATCAAACAAGCCAAGAGCTTTGTCAATCAACTCAACAAATACAAGCATTATACTGTATTGACCGTCGTCTACAATTTTGTCGACATGATTTCACATGCAAAATCGGAGATGGAAATCATCAAAGAACTGGCGGATAACGATCAGGCCTATTGCGCCCTGACCAAGACATGGTTTCAAAATTCACCCTTGCTCGAACTGATTCAACAAGCACAAGAAAAAGGCTTTCAATTGATCCTCACTACCGACCATGGCACCATCAACACCCAATCGCCCTGCGAAGTTATTGGCGATCGGGAAAGTAGTCTTAATCTTCGCTACAAAACCGGGAAAAGTTTGAAGGTGAACTCAAAAAAAGTCATGGAAATTGTACATCCAGAAAAAATTGGCCTTCCCAGTAGTGGTTTGTCCAGTAGCTACATTTTCGCACAAGAAGCGGAGTATTTTGTCTATCCAAAAAATTACCATCACTTTGCCAATCTTTTTCTTAATACCTACCAACATGGTGGGATTTCTTTGGAAGAAATGCTAATTCCTTTTGTAATTTTATCGCCAAAATAATTGCTTTGGAAAAAAAATATGCCTTGTCAGAAATCGATGATGTTGCTGAAGAGATCATTGCCCAACTCACTTCAAATATTTTATGTTTAGAGGGAGATATGGGCGCTGGAAAAACCACGCTTATCAAAGCCCTATGCAAAGCTTGGGGAATAGAGGATAGTGTCTCTAGCCCAACATTTTCTTTGGTCAACGAATACCGAAACAACAAAAACGAACCCTTCTATCACTTTGATTGTTACCGACTAGACTCTGCTGATGAAGCTCTTGATTTTGGCGCAGAAGAGTATTTAAACGCGGGAGCTCAATGCTTCATTGAATGGAGTGACCGTATTGCCACCATCCTTCCCTCCGATCGACAAACATTGCACATCAAAAAGGTCAGTACAACCGAACGCATCATCACTTTATCATCATAACTATGTCATTTCTCTATCGTTTAGGGTTTTATCTTGGAGGCTTCTCTGTGGGTTTGGTTTTTCTGTTTTTTATTTTAAACGGTAAAAAAACCCAATGCCACTATGGCCCGCAAGCCCGTGTATTGAATGATTTATCCAAAAAACCTTGGGTGTTTGATGGGCAAAAAAAACAATATGACAGTCTGGCAATTAGCAACTTTCTAAAGAGTGCTAAAGTTGATTTTCAAAGAAGCGAAACCCATCTCGATTCCTGTAAAATCTATTTTCTCAAAGGTTATTATCAAAAACAGGATTGGTCTGTGCGGGTTGAAAACTGCAAGAATACCGTAAATGTAATTGGAGAATAAAAGTGCTAACCCTCTATTTTTCTTCGTTTTCGCTCTTGTTCAATCAATGCTAATTCACGCACAGTCTGTCCTTGCACGGAGGTATTCTCTTCTGCGCGCCGAATCAAATAAGGCAATACATCTTTGACAGGGCCAAAAGGAAGATATTTGCTGGCCTTATAGCCTGCTTTTGCCAAATTAAAGGTAATATGATCACTCATTCCATACAGTTGACCAAACCAGATCCGTGGGTGATTTTTGGTTATTTGTGATTTTTCCATGGCTGCCAAAATTGCGTAGGTACTGGCTTCGTTATGACTGCCAAAATACAGTGCAAAATGGTCTAAGTGTTGCAAAATAAACTGCCATCCCCGATCAAAATTTATATCGGTCGCTTTTTTGGTCGCACAAACTGGAGATAAATCTCCTTTGCCTTTCGCATAAAGGGCCTCTTTTTCCATATAGGCGCCACGAACCAGTTTAACACCCGCAATAAAACCATTTTTTTGCGCTTTTTGATGCAATGTTTCTAAATAGGGTAAACGGTTTTTGAGATACATTTGAGCCGTCGTGAACACCACCGCTTCTGTACGATTAAATGTGATCATTAATTCTTCAACCAAGGTGTCAATCGCGGGTTGATACCAACTTTCCTCGGCATCAATCAATAATCTAATTTTGGCTTTGGCCGCTGCGTCTGCAGCGCCATAAAAACGTTTTTTAACACGCTCCCAAGCAGCAGTCTCCTCCCAAGAAAGTGTTTTGTTCTGACTCACAGCCTCAAGTAAGTCGGGATGAGCAAAGCCGGTGGGTTTAAATACCGAGAAAGGGATATTCGGATTGTTGGTTGATTGGGCAATGGTGTCCAGAGTGTTTTGATAGCATACATCCAAAGAAATCTCTTCTTTGGCGCCCTCGACTGAATAATCCAACACAGAATAAACGCCCTTTTCAGATAATTGCTCAACCACTTGCAAAGAGTCATGTGCACTGGTCCCACTACAGAACTGATCGAAAACTGTTGCTCGAACCAATCCCTCGACCGGAAGATGCGCATTGAAAGCAAATTCGGCGACTTTTGCTCCAATACGAACAAGGGGTTGATGACCAATCAATTTAAAAAGGAAATAAGCACGTTCTAGGGCGGCGTCACTTTTTAAGGAGAAAGCAACCGCAGTGTTATCGAATAATTTCATGCCATTTTTAACTCAAATTTCGATAAAAAAAGGCAATAAAAAAAGCAGTTCAATCGAACTGCCTCTTTGATAAATATAGTGTGTTTATTTATCTGAGGCACTGCAAACATACATTAAAAAAAATAAAAAGGCGTATTTTTGTCGACGATATGAAAACCATAAAAGCGAAGGACCACTTCCTCTATTTTCCAGAAAGCGATTTAGGCTTTTTTGATGCACTCATCAAGGCGAAGGAATATTCCAGTTATTTTGTGCTGGTCGACGAAAACACCGAGAATCATTGTTTGTCCTCTTTCCTTTCACGGTATTCTTTGCCGCAGAACCTTGAAGTGATTTGCATTGAGGCAGGTGAAGAAAACAAACACCTTTCGACCTGTGAAGGGGTGTGGGAAGCCTTGTCCGAATTAGGGGCTGATCGTCACAGCTTACTCATTAACCTAGGCGGTGGAGTAGTTACCGATCTGGGTGGTTTTGTAGCCTCTACTTTTAAACGTGGTATTGACTTCATTAACATCCCCACGACCCTATTGGCCATGGTCGATGCCTCCGTAGGGGGTAAAACAGGAGTAGATCTTGGGGTTTTAAAAAATCAAATTGGGGTCATCAACAACCCCCAAGCTGTGATCATTGACCCTGTATTTCTCTCGACGCTTCCCGCCAATGAATACAGAAGTGGCTATGCTGAAATGCTCAAGCACGGTTTGATACAAGATCCCGCCTATTGGGAAAAACTAGCCGACTTTCAGCAGATTCACACCCATGAACTAGGAGACTATATTTATTACTCTGTATCCATCAAACAAAAGGTCGTTGATCAAGATCCTTTAGAACATTCCCTACGCAAAATTTTGAACTATGGACATACGTTGGGACACGCCATTGAATCCTATTTTTTGGCCAACGAAAACAAAACTACACTGCTCCACGGTGAAGCAATCGCCATTGGAATGATCATGGAGGCCTATCTTTCCCAACAATTACTAGGACTAAGCGAAGAGGATTGTCTTCACATCAAGAAAGTATTCAATGCCATTTACCCACTGGTCAATATTTCTAAGGAGGATGAACAAGCCATTCTTGACCTGCTGATTTTTGATAAGAAAAACAAGCAGGGTAAGGTGCGATTTGTATTGCTCAAACAAATAGGCGAGCCCATATGGGACATCGAAGTTCCCCAAGAGACTCTACATCAATCGTTTGCTTTTTACAACAATCACTAAGCTGAATTTCGACTGGCGTTGATGTTCCCAAACAATGACCGTGTCACTAACTTTTCATAGATCTGTTTAAGGGCACCATCAGCTTGTCCTTCATCGGTATTCAATGCTTGTATTTTCATCAAGGCATACTGCTGAATAGTCAACAAAGGAAGAACGATTTCTTCACGTAATTCAATTGATTTCTTCCCGGCAGGTTGATCTTGCATGAGTTGATCGAAACCAGTGAGCTTGAGAATCAAACGCTTGCTTAACAAATATTCCTCATAAATGATGGACCAAAACTCCCCATAGACGGGATCTGCTTCCATGTAAGCGGTTAAGCCAAAAAATGACTTTGAAAGACTCATCATGCTATTGGCTATTAGCGTCTTGAAAAAAGGAGAATTGTTGTACAGATGAACTACTTTATCAAACTCTCCGGCATCCTCAAATTTTTTCAGCGCGGTTCCAACCCCAAAAAATCCAGGGACATTTTGTTTCGATTGACTCCACGACCCTACAAATGGAATGGCCCTCAAGTCGGAAAAATTGAGTTGTTTTGCATTGCCTCGTTTGGAAGGACGACTTCCAATATTTGTCTTTGCATAATATTTCAGCGTACTCATGTGTTCCAGATAGGGAACAAATTGAGGATGTGCTTTAAAATCTTTGTAGGCTTGATAACTAATGGATGCCAGCTGTTCGATGGTTACGCGATCATCATTGTCCAAATTGGTCCGCTCTCCTTCAAGCACTTGATTCTGTATCCCAGAGCTCAACAGTTGTTCAAGATTGAACTGTGAAGAATCTTGAGTCCCAAAATTAGAACTGATGGTTTGCCCTTGAATGGTGATTTGTATATCATTGGCAGCAATCTTATCGCCAAGGGAGGCGTAGAACTGGTGAGTGTTTCCTCCTCCACGAGCTGGTGGTCCCCCACGTCCGTCAAAAAAGGCCACTTCAATACCCATAGACTTAGAGACTTGCGAAAGGGTCTCTTTGGCTTTATAAATACTCCAATTGGCCATGATATATCCACCATCTTTGGTGCCGTCAGAGAACCCTAACATAATGGTTTGTTTGTTGCCTCGACGTTGAAGGTGGCTACTATACGCATCGTTCTCATACAATCGACGCATAATTTCTTCGGAAGCAATAAGATCGTCTACTGTTTCAAACAGAGGAATCATATCAACATTGGGAAACTCCCAGCCACAGATTCGATGAAAAGCAAACAGTTGTAAAATACTCTCCAAGCTTCCACAATTTGAAATAATGTAACGATGACAACCCCGCTCTCCGTTGCTCTGCTGTATGGATTGCATGGCATAGATGGATCCAAGCGTGTGCACGGTCATTTCGTCTTCAAAAATTTCTACTGGAACTTTTCCCTTGATTAAGGGCAATGTTTCTAATCTTTTTTCAAGCGGTAAATCCGTGTAGTTTTCTGGTAAATGCTCAATGTATTGCTGAATATCAGGATGGCTCACTATATGGTCAAACACCCGTTGGTGCACCCTAGAGTCTTGACGAATATCAAGCGTAGCAAAATGATACCCAAAAAGGGTTACTTTGTTCAACAGGTCTTGAATCTCGTTTTTATAAATGCCTTTGTGCTGTTCCTCTAAAACCTTCAAAATGGCTTTCAGCTCTTCTTTGAAATCACTTAAACTCAATTGAGACCCTTTATCTGGATACAAAAGCGTTGTATACATTTTATTCTCTAATGCAGCCATTTTCTCATCAACTCCATCGAAGGTAATTTTTCGCTTTAGACGTCTTAGATCTCTGTAATAGTTTCGCTGAATGGTATATTTGAGTCGTTCTGCCGTTTGCAACGAAATTTCTGGCGTGACAAAAGGATTTCCATCGCGGTCTCCCCCGGGCCAAAAACCAAAATCAAACAAGGTGTTATCGATGGATTCTCCCTCCATTACGTGCTGCTGTAAATAATTGTAAATCTTGCTGGCCGAATGATAAAAGACGTTTTCTAAAAACCACATTAAACTCACCGCCTCATCAAAGGGAGATGGTTTGGTTTTCTTGAAAAAACGCGTTTTTCCCAACTGCATTAACAACTGCTTGATTTGACTGAGATCGTCTTTTTCTATGGCTGAGGATAAATCATTGATAATACCCAAAACTGCTCCCGGATAAAATTGAGTAGGATGCGCTGTGAGCACCAAACGAACATTAAATCGATTGAGGTAAGCTTTTAACTGATCGACTTTCCCGCGCCCAATACTTTCTTCTTTGATGTAGCGCAATGTTCCTCTTCCGTGCATATTATTTACTACCGCAAAGCCGGCATCTTCAATAGCGTCAAACAGAACAACCTGACGTTCGATAAACTGAATGAATCCGAAAAGCAAATCCAATCGTTCTTTGTCCGACAAATTGGCCCCATAAGTATCAAAGAACTGCTCAATGATTGCCAGTGGTGATTTTTTTTCGGCAAAACCCTTGTGGCAAGACTCTGCAAACAGCGGTAAGAAAAGCGCTGTTTTGGAAATACTGTCAAAAGGGAGGGTTAAAAATAGACCGTTGTAAATTTCAAATTTGGAGACTACAGCTTCATTGAAGCGTTCTAGTTTTGTTTTCCTAGCCATGAAAAATAAAAATTGGGGGGTTATAAATCACTAAAAATATTGTGCATTAATCGTTTCTTGTCATTGATGCTTTCTTCCAATGAAATCATTGTTTCTGTGCGTGATATCCCTTCGATATCATCGATCATAAAAATTAAGTCCTTTGCATGCTTTGTGTCGCGCGCCCGTAACTTACAGTATATATTGAACTTCCCAGTAGTGATGTGTGCAACGGTGATGTATGGAATGGACTCAAGAGATTTAAGTACTTGTTGCGTAAGGTTGTTCTTTTCGAGATATACACCGATGTATGCAATAAAAGAATAGCCCAGCTTTTCATAATCAAGGTTGAGCGAGGATCCCTTAATGATACCAGCATCTTCCATCTTTTTTACACGAACATGGACCGTGCCTGCTGAAATGAGCAGGCGCTTTGAAATGTCGGTAAAAGGCACCCGGGCGTTATCGATTAAAATGTCTAAAATTTGATGATCTAAATCATCTAGCTTGAGTTTTCCCATG